>JABDJX010000059.1 GCA_013003245.1 Silicimonas sp.
CCGCAGTATTCGCCGCTAACCAACGCGGAAATCGTGATCGTGATCTTCGCAGGCACTAACGGTTATCTTGATAACCTTGCCTTGGGCGACGTTGCGCGGTTTGAAAAAGAACTGCTGGCGCATATGCACTCGAAGCACGCTGACATCATGCAGTGGATCACCGACGAAGACCCTAAAATCAAGGGTGACGCTGCCGACAAGGTGAAAGCCGCGATCGGCGATTTCGCCAAGGACTTTGCATAAAGCTGACACCCGAAAGGATAGGGTAGATGCCCAACCTCAAGGACCTAAAAACCAGGATCAACTCGGTCACCTCGACCCGGAAGATCACTCAGGCGATGCAAATGGTCGCTGCTGCCAAACTCCGCCGCGCGGAAGAGGCAGCAGAGATGGCGCGCCCCTATGCCGAACGGTTCAACGCAGTAATGGCTGGCCTTGCCAGTTCTGTTGGCGAAGACGGGCCGAAGCTGCTGACAGGCACTGGCTCGGATCAGAACCATCTTTTGGTGGTCATGACGTCCGAGCGTGGCCTTTGCGGCGGTTTCAATTCGAACATCGTGAAGCTGGCTAAATCTCACGCCTCAAGACTGCTGAAAGACGGAAAAACCGTTAAAATTCTGACCGTTGGCAAAAAGGGCCGTGAGCAAATTCGTCGCGAGTACGAAGATAATATGGTCGGTCATGTCGATCTGACCGAGGTCAAGCGCGTGGGCTATGTCAACGCGCAAGACATCGCGTCAGACATTCTCTCCCGCTTTGACGCTGGCGAGTTTGACGTTGCGACGCTATTTTACTCAGAGTTTGAAAGCGTGATCAGCCAGAAGCCAACAGCGCTGCAGATCATCCCGGCGGTTGTGCCGGAAGATGCAGGCGACACGACGGTGTTCGACTATGAACCCGACGAAAGCGCCATTCTGGCTGAACTACTGCCGCGCGGTGTAGCCACGCAAGTGTTCACCGCCCTGCTGGAAAACGGCGCATCCGAGCAAGGTGCCCGGATGTCAGCGATGGACAACGCCACGCGCAACGCAGGCGACATGATTGAACGGCTTACCATCGAGTTCAACCGAACCCGTCAGGCCGTCATCACTAACGAGCTTATCGAAATCATTTCGGGCGCCGAGGCGCTCTAACCCGACCGGAGACAAGACATGGCAAACGCAAAAGGCAAAGTGACCCAGGTCATCGGCGCTGTTGTTGACGTACAGTTTGACGACCATCTGCCCGAAATTCTGAACGCCCTGGTAACAGACAACAACGGCAACCGCCTTGTTCTCGAGGTGGCACAGCACCTTGGTGAGAACACCGTGCGCACCATCGCGATGGACGCGACCGAAGGCCTTGTTCGTGGTCAGGAAGTGACCGATCAGGACGGACCGATCATGGTCCCTGTGGGCAACGCGACCCTGGGCCGCATCATCAACGTGGTGGGGGAGCCTGTGGACGAAGGCGGTCCGGTTGAGGCCGATGAAAAACGCGCGATCCACCAGCCAGCACCATCGTTCGACGAACAGTCAACCGAGTCAGAGATTCTGGTGACCGGCATCAAGGTGGTAGACCTTCTCGCCCCCTACTCGAAGGGTGGTAAGATTGGCCTGTTCGGCGGTGCCGGTGTGGGCAAGACAGTTCTGATCATGGAACTGATCAACAACATCGCAAAAGTACACTCGGGATATTCAGTGTTTGCCGGTGTGGGCGAGCGGACGCGGGAAGGCAACGACCTTTACCACGAGATGATCGAGTCCAACGTGATCAAGCCAGACAACCTGAGCGAAAGCCAAGTGGCGCTTGTCTACGGTCAGATGAACGAACCTCCCGGAGCGCGTGCGCGTGTTGCCCTGACCGGCCTGACACTGGCCGAGCAGTTCCGTGACCAGTCGGGTACAGATGTTTTGTTCTTCGTCGACAACATCTTCCGCTTTACGCAGGCAGGGTCCGAGGTGTCAGCACTCTTGGGCCGTATCCCCTCTGCTGTGGGCTATCAGCCGACGCTGGCCACCGACATGGGCCAGATGCAGGAACGCATCACCTCGACCAAAGCTGGCTCGATCACCTCGATCCAGGCCGTTTATGTGCCTGCGGACGACCTGACCGACCCGGCACCGGCCACCACGTTTGCGCACTTGGATGCCACGACCGTTCTGTCGCGTGCCATTTCCGAGCTTGGCATCTACCCGGCCGTGGACCCGCTCGACAGTACGTCTCGTCTGATGGACCCTGCCGTCATCGGCCAAGAACACTATGACGTGGCCTTCTCGGTTCAGGGTATCCTTCAGCGCTACAAGTCGCTGCAGGACATCATCGCCATTCTCGGCATGGACGAGCTTTCCGAAGAAGACAAACTGACCGTGACCCGCGCGCGGAAAATTCAGCGCTTCCTGTCACAGCCGTTTGACGTGGCCAAGGTGTTTACCGGTTCTGACGGTGTTCAGGTGCCGCTGGAAGACACGATCAGCTCGTTCAAGGCCGTTGTCGCTGGCGAATACGATCACCTGCCCGAAGCAGCCTTCTATATGGTTGGCGGCATCGAGGAAGTGAAAGCTAAAGCCGAGAAACTGGCCGCAGAAGCTGCCTAAGGAGTGATGGCCAATGGCTGACACAATGCAATTTGACCTTGTCTCGCCCGAGCGCCGTCTGGCATCCGGGCAGGCCACAGCCGTGCGTATCCCCGGGGCTGATGGCGATCTGACGGCCATGCCGCTGCACGCCCCGGTCGTCGCCACCCTGCGCCCCGGCATCCTTTCGGTGGACATGGACGGCGGCACGCAGGACTTTGCAGTAACTGGCGGCTTTGCCCAGGTTACGGCAGAGGCGGCGACTGTGCTGGCCGACGAGGCCCTGCCAAAGGCAGAGGTCACGGTCGAGCATCTGACCAAGCTGGTCGAGGCCAGCCGGGAAGGCGAGGCCACCGACGAAAGCACCAAGCGCGTCGCTGACCTGCAAGCGCTTGGCGCGGAGCTTGGTCTGGCGATTTAAGCCAACCTCACGAAATAGCTAAAATGGCGCGGCATGATCAGCCGCGCCTTTTTTATGCTGTCATCCAATGCTGCCGCATCTTCATAAGAGAAGAAGGACTCTGCCCCCCAGCCCATTGGGCCTTCCCCAAATTTTTTTCCACAAGAGGAATGACAATTTTAATCAAATGCGGGTAGTTTGCAGGCACGGTACAGGCGGAAGCGCCGATGGCCGTGCAAGGGGAAGGTCTTATTCTTTTCACTTCAGACTGCATTTCGTGCTGCCTAGCTGTGCAAATATCTTGCCGCTATTTCAACGCATCGCGGATCTCGACCTGCATCTTTTCAACCGCGGTGTGAAGCTCGCTTATAAAGGCTTGGGCTGCCATGGATTGTGTGGCGTAGCCCGGAGTCAGGATTGAGATGCTGTTCGATATTTGCGGGCTGAAACGCCGGATCGACAGCCTTTCTTTTTCTGGAGCCTGTGTCAGATGGCTATAGGCGGTGATCATATCGCAGACCATCACACAAACGCCCGCCTCCACAAACTGCAGTCCCGGAAGAAAGGTGCGAAGTTCGATACGCTTATTGAAATGGCATCCGGCGGAGCGGAAGGCGGCTTCTGTTTGAACGGCTGTTCCATGCTCATCGAAAAGAACGGCCATTGGACGGCCATCTAGATCATCGGGTGTAACAACCTCTGCCCTCGTCAAAGGATCGTCTTTTGGCAACACGCAAACGCATTCAAGGTCGTAATCGGTTTGCCGGATCGACGCACGCGGTTGCGGTGTTTCGGCAAATCCAAGGTCGTATTGCTGCGATGCGATTAGATCTTCGATCACGTCTGAGGATCGCATGATGAGTGACACATCAAGATCGTTTCGATCCCTAAGAAACCTCGTCAAAAGGCGGGGGAGGAAAGCGCTCGACGCGGCAGGGTGGCAGGCGATCTTAAGCTTGCCGGATTGCAGTGAGCTGATCCGTTCCAAGGTGCGTTCCGTGCGTTCGACGCGGCAAAGAATATCCTCACATTCCTCAAGAAAGAAATGGGCTTCTGGTGTTGGGGTCAATTTGCCGTGTGACCTTATGAACAGGGCAAACTCCAGCTGATCTTCGAGGGTCTGAACCATGGTTGAGACGGCAGGTTGCGTGCGGCCAACCGACCTGGCGGCCTGACTGATAGAGCCGGAGCGCATGACTTCCCGAAAGGTCGAGAGTTGTCGAAGAGATAGGTGCATAGTCATAAACTCAATTAATGGAGTTAAAGATATTATGAAATTGATTTAATGCCAAATGTCCAGTGTGATAGTGAGACAAACCACACGGTGAAACCTGTGGGATCGGGGGACACATGGACACATTCGCCAAATACTTGCTAACGGCGCTGATCATATCAGTGGCCCTAGGCCAGTTCGTTCAGGTCATTACGCGCTATGTCTTGCAGGTGCCTGTCATGGGGCTGGAAGAGACGATGGCCTATCCAACCGTGTGGCTCTACATCCTTGGGTCCGTAAACGCTTCGCGCGAGAACACGCATATACGCGCGAACGTGCTGGAGATTTTTGTCAAGACAGAGCGCGGCCACACCATTTTGGCCATCATCGGAGAGATCATCAGCTTGATCGTCGGCCTTTGGCTACTGTCCTGGGCTTGGGATTACACGCAATATGCGTGGCGTGTCTGGCGTGAAAGCCCGACGCTCTATATCCCGACATTCTATTCAGATGTCGCGTTGGTTGTCGGCCTGGCGTTGATGATGATCTACACAGCTTCGCATCTGGTCCGTCATATCCGCAGCTTGCAGGCCGGAGAGATCGCATGATCGAGATAGCACTTCTTGCCATTGCCCTGCTGGTCATCACGCTGACCCTTGGCGTGCCGCTGCCCTACTGTTTCGGGTCCGCCTTGATGGTCATGTATTTCATGGGCGACGTGACCATGAAGGGCATGATGCTCTGGGGCGTCCAGCAGTTGGGTAATCCGGTTCTGCTGGCGATTCCGCTTTTTGTTTTGGCCGGCACGGTTATGTCGGAAAGCGGGATTGCTGCATCATTATTGCGTTTCGTAAATGCATTTATCGGCCATGTGCGTGGAGGCTTGGGCGTCGTTGCGGCGGTGTCCTGCGCCGTGATTGGTGCGATCTCGGGCTCTGGTCTGACAGGGATTGCAGCCATCGGCCCATTGTTGATCCCTGAGATGGAGAAACGAGGCTACCCGCGTGAATACGCCACCGCGCTGATTGCGAACTCCTCGATCCTTGGCCTGTTAATCCCGCCCTCGGTCACGATGATCGTTTATGGCTGGGTTACCGACACGTCAATCCTCGCCTGTTTCCTTGCCACGCTCGGCCCCGGTTTGCTGATCATGACGTCATTCTCCGTGATCAACCTGTTCATGTCGCGCAAGTTCAACCTGATCCTTGATGATAAACCGTCCTTCTCAGAGTTGTCCGGCGAGGTCGCACGTCGCGGATTTCATGCCTTCCCAGCGCTGCTAATGCCGGTGATCATCCTTGGCGGCATCTATGGTGGTGTCATGACCCCAACCGAGGCCGCCGCCGTTGCCGTGATCTATGCCGTCCCGGTCGGATTCCTGATCTACAAAGGCCTGAAGTGGAGCAATTTCCTGTTGGCTGGCAAAGAGGCCGCGACGGCAGTAGGCGCGATCATGATGATGATCTTGTTTTCGATGATCCTCTCCCAAATGTTCGTCTATGAAAGCATCCCGCAGCAATTGGTGCAGGGCATCTTCTCAATCACCGAAAACAAGGTGCTGTTGCTGATCATGATCAACATCATGCTGTTCCTGGTCGGCATGGTCGTCAATGACGTGACAGCGATCATCCTGATTGCCCCGCTGCTCTTGCCGCTGATGAATGCAATCGGGGTCAGCCCAGTGCAATTTGCTGCGATCATGGGCGTAAATACCGCGATGGGCGGCGTGACACCGCCCTATGCCTCGATCCTTTATCTGGGTGCTCGGATTGGCAACGTGAAGGTGACCAAGGTCATCCCGCCCGCGATGAAACTGATCTTATTTGGCTATGTGCCAGTGGTTTTCCTGACCTCGCTTTGGCCGGATCTCTCACTCTTCTTGCCGCGTTACTTCGGATACGACGTGGCCCCCTGATTCACTGAACTTCAATGCAACTGATCAAGGAGGAAACCTAAAATGAAACATACATTCCTAACGACAGCGACTGCCGCTCTGATGGCGCTTGGCAGCTATGCCGCTGCGCAAGATCTGAAGATGAGCCACGTGCGCCCGCAGGACGCCACGATTGACGTAGAACTGCGCGCCTTTTCCGCAGCTGTGGACGAAGCCACAGGTGGGGACGTAAAGATCAACATCTTCCCAGCCTCTGCGCTTGGCGATTACACAACGGTCCAAGAGCGGATCAGCGTTGGTGCCATCGACATGGCGACACAGCCTGCAGCTGCCGCCGCCGATCGGCGGATGCAGATCAGTTCGTTCCCATATCTTGCAGGCAACTGGGATCAGGCCCGTGCAGTCTATGGCCCGGGCGGCATTGTGCGCGACACAGTAGCCGGGCTTTATGCCGAGCAGGACATCACTATGCTGGCCGCATACCCTGTATATTTCGGCGGAATTTCTCTGAATGTTGAAAACGCCAATCCGGGTTCGGTCGACCCAAACGGCATCAAGGTGCGCGTCCCTGGCATCAAAAGTTTCCAGCTGACTGGCGAGGCCCTTGGCTACATTCCTGCACCCATCCCTTTCTCTGAAGCATTCACCGCCGTTCAGACTGGCGTGGTTGATGGCGTTATCGGTTCGGGTGCTGAAGGATACTATGCCTCGTTCCGCGACGTGACCAAAACCTACATCCCCGCCAATACCCATTTTGAGGTTTGGTACATGATCATCTCAAACGGCAGCCTTGCCGAGTTGTCTGACGAAAATCAGGCCGCGCTCAAGGAACAGGCCACCGCGTTTGAAGCGACACGTTGGGAAGTAGCCGAAGCGGATCAGGGTAAGAACGAGCAACGTCTTGTCGACGAACTGGGTGCAACCGTGGCCGAGTTGAGCGACGATGACCTTGCCGCGATGGCCGCCAAAGCCCGTGCTGACGTATGGCCAGCCGTGCTTGAGGACGTCGGCGTTGAATGGGGTCAGGCGATCCTTGATAAAGTTGCTGCCGCAAGCAACTAAGCCATGAAGTGTCAGGGTGGCAAATGCTGCCCTGACACATTTCCCCACCATCGGAACAGACCTTATGGAAACCGATTACACCATCATCGGAGGCGGCATTGTTGGCCTTTCGGTCGCCTGGGGCTTGCTCCGACGCGGACGAACGGTGACGGTTCTGGATGGCGACGACGGATCGTTCCGTGCCAGCCGAGGCAACTTCGGATTGGTTTGGGTGCAGTCCAAGGGCATGAACCAACCCCGTTATGCCCAATGGTCCCAGGACTCTGCCGCGATCTGGGCCGACTTTGCAAACGAGATTACCGACAACACCGGGCAATCGATCCCGCTGGAGCAAAATGGCGGCCTCGATCTGCATTTTTCCGAGGAAACCCTGAATACGACCGTCCAGAAGTATGAGGAACTCAAGGCAAAGCTGGGCGGTAACTATCCCTACGAGGTGCTTGGCCATAACGCGCTGCGCAAGTCGGAACCGCACATCGGGCCAAAAGTCGTCGGTGCCATCCTTCATCACCAGGATGGCCACGCAAACCCGTTAAAGTTGCTGGTCGCCCTTGCCGCAGATGTGCGTCGGCTGGGCGGGCGCGTGCTGACCGGTAAAACCGTGATCGAGGTGACGAAATCCGACGCCTTCCGCATCACCTGCGCGGATGGCACCACTGTCAGATCAAACAGAGTGGTTCTGTCTGCGGGGCTTGGGGCCGCACAACTTGGCCCAAAGATGGGGTTCAAAGCCTCCATCCGCCCCCAACGTGGGCAGGTTCTGATCACCGAAAAACTGCCCAAACTCATCAACCGCCCGTCGCTGATTGCACGGCAAGTGGACGAAGGCGGCATTCAGATCGGGGCCACGAACGAAGAAGTCGGCCTTGATGACCGGGTAACACAACCGGGGCTGTCCGGCCTCGCTGCCGAGGCTATTGCCGCCTATCCGGCACTGGCCCGCGCGCAGCTTGTGCGCAGTTGGGGCGCTTTGCGTATCCTGTCACCCGATGGGCTCCCAATTTATCAGGAGAGCGTCGAGATGCCCGGTGCATATCTTGTCACTTGTCACAGCGGGATCACCCTTGCCGCCGCTCATGCGCGTCTCTTGCCTGACTGGCTGGAAGGCACCGATGCAGCGCCAGATCTGGAGGTCTTCAGTGAAAACCGTTTCTCCGTTTCTTGAGCTTGAAAGCAGTCCCCGTGTTGACGTGATATGGGACGGAACACCGGTCAGCCTGCCCGAAGGATCAAACCTTGCTGCAACCTTGCTGGCCGCGGGCGTCGATGTATTCCGACACACGCCTGTTTCGGGCGCGCCACGAGCACCGTTCTGCATGATGGGGGCCTGTTTTGATTGCCTAATCGAGATCGAAGGCGTGACCCGTCAGGCCTGCATGCTCGAGGTCACCGAGGGCATGGTCATCACGCGTCCACATGACATGGGGGCACATGATGATGAAACGTGATCTCATCATCATCGGCGCCGGTCCCGCCGGCATGGCCGCCGCATCTGAGGCCGCTGAACTGGGCCTGAGCGTTACGGTGCTGGATGAACAACCTCGGGCAGGTGGGCAGATATACCGCGATGTCGATCGGGCGTCATCGCTGCGGGGGGACATCCTTGGTGTGGATTACACCGAGGGCACCCGGCTGACCGACGGCTTGCGAGACAGCGGTGTCGATCACATCACGAGCGCAGTGGTCTGGGCCATCGAAGACAAATTCCGCATTTCCTACACCCGTGAAGGACGTTGTGCGCAAATCCTGACTGATCGCATTTTACTGGCGACAGGCGCGCTGGAACGCCCGATGCCGCTTCCAGGCTGGACCTTGCCGGGTGTGATGACTGCCGGGGCCGGTCAGATATTGCTGAAACAATCCGGCGTTGTGGCGCAGGGTGCCGTGCTGGTGGGCGCAGGCCCGCTTCTTTATCTGATCGCGGCCCAGTTGGTGCGGGCGGGCACGCCACCTGCTGCGATGATAGAAACACAGACAAGGGGCGATATGATCGGCGCTCTACGCCATGTAGGCGGGGCCATAAGGGGTTGGCCTTACATGGTCAAAGGCTTGAAAATGCTGGCCGAAATCAAGCGCGCCAAGGTGCCCCGCTACACGGGCGCAACCGAAATCTCGATTGAAGGTGAAGGCAAGCCCGAGGCCGTGACATTCACCCACAAAGGCGGCAGGCAACGGATCGCATGCAAAACGATCTTTTTGCATCACGGTGTTGTTCCAAATACGCAAGCGGCCCGTTCTCTTGGCATTTCCCATCACTGGAATGCGGCTCAAGGATCATTTGTGCCTGAGCTGGACGATTGGGGTCAAAGCGATGTCTCGGGAGTTTTCATTGCGGGTGATGGGGCCGGGATTGGCGGCGCAGTAGCGGCAGAACACGCCGGACGATTGGCGGCCTTGAAAATAGCTGAGGATACCGAACGCCTGTCGGCACAGGATTGCAACCGCATGGCCGCCCCGCTGCGCCGCGCACTGGCGCGGGACCTGGCCGCGCGCCCGTTTTTGGATGCTGCCTATCCACCCTATGGTGCCGCGTTGCATCCCGCCGACAGCATCGTGATCTGCCGCTGTGAAGAGGTCACGGCAGGTGATATCCGCGGGTACGCAAAGCTTGGTTGCCTTGGTCCAAACCAGACAAAGGCGTTCGGACGCGCAGGCATGGGCCCCTGTCAGGGCCGCTATTGCGGGCTTACGGTGACGGCGCTGCTGGCCGATGCGAACGGGCAATCTCTGGATGAGACAGGCTATTACCGCATCCGCCCCCCTCTCAAACCTGTGACCCTGGGCGAACTTGCGGCAATGGACGAAACGCCACAAGACGCGGCTGAATAGGAGAATTCGATGATTGAACGGATCGAAACGAGTGCGAGGATGAGCAGGATCGTCAAGCACAACGGCGTCGCCTTTTTGTGCGGACAGGTCGGTGATGGCGCCACGGTCGCCGAACAGACTCGTGACTGCCTGTCGCGTGTTGACGCCCTTCTGGAAAAGGCGAGATCGTCGCGCGAGCAGATGCTACGGGCAATTATCTGGCTCGCCGATATGGCAGATTTCGCCGAGATGAACGCCGTCTGGGACGCGAGGGTTCCTGAGGGCGACGCCCCTGCCCGCGCCTGCGGTGAAGCAAAGCCAGCGTGTATGGTACTAAAGGTCGAAATCATCGTGACCGCAGCTTGTTCATCGATCTCCTCGACTAAATCGAACAAGGTATAGGTCCCAATCACAGAATCGTAACTCACAATTGGGGATCTGCCAAATCCGGTACTTCTTCCGGTCGGAGAGGGCAGCGATGCCTTCTCATTCCTTTTGCCAGTAATACTTTGGTGAGCGCCGGGGGCAACGCCCCTCGTCTAATCAGTCTTTGGTGTCGTCCTCGTCGTCATCACCATCGTTGGGTAAATTGAAGAAAGTCTCGGCGTCTGGAACGCTGTCGTCCTCTTTCTCTTCATCCGCATCACCAAGCGTAAAGGTCTCAAGACCCTCAATCGCCGATGGCAGCTTCGGCTCTGGATCAGCGCCCAGAGATTGCTCGGTCGAGACCAGCTTGCGACGTTCCTCGTCCGACATCAGCGTGCCGTCTTTTGCCTGCTTGGCCGCGGCCTTCTGAACAGCGGCGTCAAGCTCGGTCTGCTTGGTCAGACCAAGGGCTACCGGATCAACCGGTTGAATGTTCGAGATATTCCAATGGCTTCTGTCACGGATCGATTGGATCGTTGGCTTGGTGGTACCCACCAACTTAGAAATCTGGCCATCCGTCAACTCGGGGTGAAACTTCACCAACCACAGGATCGCCGCAGGCCGGTCCTGACGCTTTGACAAGGGTGTATATCGCGGACCGCGGCGCTTTTCTTCGCCCACCGCAGCGGCGTTGTATTTCAGCTTCAGCTTGTGCAGCGGGTCTTTTTCAGCCGCATCTATCTCGTCCTGCGTCAACTGATTGTTGGTGATCGGATCAAAGCCCTTCACACCCGTTGCCACGTCTCCGTCAGCGATGCCCTGAACTTCCAACTCGTGCAGCCCACAAAAATCTGCGACCTGCTTGAAAGTGATCGTCGTGTTATCTACCAGCCAGACGGCGGTTGCTTTTGCCATGATCGGTTTGTTCATTTGCGGCTCTCCTGACAGACTTATCCTGCGCCTTGAATTCGGCTGACCCGGCTTTGGGTCGATCCTCGATTTCGGGGAATTGTTGGGTATATAGTCGCGCAAAGACCAAGAGGGAAGAGCAAATGCGAGTTTTGGCAGCAGTGCTGGCGTTGATCAGCGGCATGGCACAGGCAGAGGGCGAGCGTGCCGGTGAATTTGACTACTACGTCATGTCCCTTTCGTGGTCGCCCACGTGGTGCGCGCTGGAAGGTGAAGAGCGAGGCTCACCGCAGTGCGACAAGGATTTCGGTTGGGTCCTACACGGGCTTTGGCCGCAGTTTGAGTCTGGCTGGCCTAGTTACTGCAACACAGGCGAACGCAACCCATCACGCTCCGACACTTCTGCCCAAGCGGATGTCTTCGGGTCATCGGGCAGCGCTTGGCACCAATGGAACAAGCATGGGCGCTGCTCGGGACTCTCCTCATCCGACTACTATGCTTTGTCGCGGGAGGCTTATGCGCGCATCGATCGCCCTGAACTGCTGCGCAAACTTGACAAGTCGGTGCGCCTACCCGCCTCGGTAATTGAAGAGGCATTTCTGGAGGCAAACCCAGAAATGGCGGCAGATCAGATCACAATCACCTGCAAGGCCGGCCGCATTCAGGAAGCCCGCATTTGCCTGACGCGCGATTTGGAGTTGCGAGAGTGCGGACGAGACGTGCGGCGAGATTGTTCAATGCGCGATGCGCTTCTCGATCCGATCAAGTAACTTTCAGAACCATCTTGCCGATGTGGTCCGCCTCAAGTGCCGCATGCGCTTGGGCTGCCTCTTCCAGCGGAAACTCACGATCCATCACGGGCGCAATTCTGCCGGCCTCCAGTAGTGGCCAGACTTGTGCACGAAGCGCTGCGGCAACCTTGGCCTTGGCCGCGTCTGACTGCGGGCGCAGGGTCGAACCGGTGATCTGCAACCGCCGCACCATCACCTCTGCAAAGTTCACCTCGGCCTTGGGACCGCCAAGAAACGCGATGAACACCAATCGACCATCGTCTTTCAACGCTTTGATATCACGTTGAATATATGCGCCCCCGACCATATCAAGGATCAGATCAGCGCGGCCTGCGCCACGCATCACTTCGACGAAATCCTCATCACGATAGTTGATCGCGCGCTCGGCCCCAAGCTTCTCGGCAAATCGACATTTCTCATCCGATCCGGCGGTCGTGAACACCCGCGCCCCAAAATGCCGCGCCAGTTGGATGGCAGTTGTGCCAATCCCCGAGGTGCCACCGTGCACCAGAAACGTCTCCCCAGCGGTCAAACCGCCACGCATGAAAACGTTGGTCCAAACCGTGAAGAACGTCTCAGGCAAACACGCAGCTTGCGCCAACGACAACCCCTTGGGCACGGGCAGACAATGTGCGGCTGGCGTCACCGCATATTCCGCGTACCCACCCCCCGGCAGCAGCGCGCAAATGGCATCTCCCACCTGCCACTCCGCAACACCGGGGCCAACTGCCTCAACCGTCCCTGCGGCCTCCAGACCCGGCAGATCAGACGCCCCTTTAGGCGGCGCGTAACTACCTGCCCGTTGCAAGGCGTCTGGCCGATTCACCCCGGCATAGGCGACCTTGATCAAAACCTCTCCATAGCCCGCCACGGGCATCTCTCGCTTGGCAGGTAGAAGAACCTCGGGCCCACCAGGTTCAGAAATCTCGATAACCTGCATCAGGGCGAGGTGCGTCCGGGAAGATCGTCAGAAGCCGCGCCCGGCGCCCGCATCTTTGAGAAAAACGCGTCCTGCAGCTGCATCAGTGGCTTAGAGATCGGATTATCCCGCAACTTGCCCTTCATCTTCTCGATCTGCATCACGTCTTCGATCCGGCGATCAATAAAGGCGTAGGTGTCCGCAAAACCGGCGCTGTCATCGCCCAGCCAGAACAGCACCGTCGACGCCCAGACCCCCGACAGCGTCGCACGCTTGGTGTACCAGTTTGCGTCCTCTGACGTGTCACCCAGGGAAGTCCAGATGGCGTCGGACGTTTCCCAGATCAGCTTGGCACCCTGTGCCGCGTTCATCGGCAGGGAAAAAAGCGTGCTGGCCCGGCGCACAGCCTCGCGGTTGTCCATCGCCTCAATCCGGTACCGCAGCGCCGTTGCAACCTTCTCGCTGTACCGCAGATCGCCCAAATCGGCAGCGGCCATGCGCGCCACCATCGCGGCATCAGCGCGCCGATGATACGCCACGGCCAGATCAATGGCTCCGCGCGGCGCAATCGCCTTCGCTTCGGCCTCTGTCACCTTCAGATCACCCAAGGCCGCCTTGAAACTTGCAGGCGACCAACCGTCAAAAACCACATGCGGCAACATCGCATCCAACAAGGTATCAAGGGCCAAATCCGCCGTCTTCGCCATCAATTCTCTCCTTTATGAACCTGTAGACAGGCAAGCATCGCTTTGCTATACGCCCACTTCCTGCAATTTTTGCAAATCTAACCTAGAAAGGTGGTGACAACCACATGCAGGTCAGTGTTCGCGACAATAATGTCGATCAGGCGCTTCGTGCCCTGAAGAAAAAGCTGCAGCGTGAGGGCGTTTTCCGCGAGATGAAGCTTCGGCAACATTTCGAGAAACCGTCTGAAAAACGCGCACGCGAGAAGGCCGAGGCCATCCGCCGTGCACGCAAGCTTGCTCGCAAGAAGGCACAACGCGAAGGAATGCTTTAAGCAAACCTTTGACACTGGGCGACTTTCGGGTTGCCAGACGACGACCCCCGCGGCTCCGCCCCGGGGGTTTGTTGTTTTCAGGGGCATTGAAACAAGCGTCGCCAGATGGTTTGACTATCCAAAGCCAGTGACAGGGTCATCATGCCACCATTGAATGCCATTATTTTCCTATCTGTTTTGCTGTTCCCGCAGCCAAACATCTGCGTGCAACCGGGCGAAGTGCAGATCCAGCAATACCTGACAATGGACTTGGAAGGCCGCACAGTCCCGCTTCTGGTGCCCAGACGTTTTACTGAGGATACCGCCGATCGGGTCCAAGGTGCGACGCACGGCGCGCAACTTTTTAGAATGGACACAAAGACATTCGAGCCAGTGTCACGAAAAGAAGCAGGTGCGCGTATGAAACAAGGACGCATTGAATACATAAACCTTCTTTTGGGTGACTTCATCAATTTGGAAAGGCTGCTGCGCACCAAACTCAAAGGGTTCAAACCAACCGACCCAGACGGGTACACTAAGAATTTCTTCTCAAAACCCCATGAAAGCGGCTTTGAAGTAGTCATAGGAGACCACGCGCTGCCTTACAGAGAGGTTTTCTATCTAGGTCCTAAGGATGCCCCAGAAATCGTTGCTACATGTAAGGTAAGAAATGACCT
>JABDJX010000060.1 GCA_013003245.1 Silicimonas sp.
AGTGTGACCAAAGAGGTGCATGAAGTCATAGCTACCAGCGAGTGCGTTGAGCGGGTTTTTCATACCTTCCTGCATGAAATACATCGCTGCGGCCTGCAGATCCTTTGACGCACTTTTCAGCGGATCAAGGAAGCCATCCTTCAACGCCTCATTACCTTCGTTGTCCTTGATGAAGGATTTGACCTCTTCAAAGAACGCCATGACCGTCTTGCCACCGTTCTGGCCAAGCTTGCGGCCCACAAGATCAAGCGACTGGATGCCGTTGGTGCCTTCGTAGATCATTGCGATGCGCGCGTCGCGCACGAACTGCTCCAGACCCCATTCGCGGGTGAAACCTGAGCCGCCGAGGGTTTGTTGCGCCAAAACCGTGGTGTCAAAGCCCTTGTCTGTAAGAAAGCCCTTCATCACCGGGATCAGCAGCGAAATCATCGCTTCGGCGTCTGCGTCATCCATGCGGTGCGATCGATCGATCAGCTCGGCGCCCCAGTAGACCAATGCGCGGCCGCCTTCAACGATCGCTTTCTGGTCCATCAGGTTTCGGCGCACATCGGGGTGCACGATGATCGGGTCGGCGGGCTTGTCAGGGGCCTGTGCACCGGTCACGTCGCGGCCCTGCAAGCGGTCTCGGGCAAAGCCAAGCGCGTTTTGATAGGCAACTTCGCCTTGGGTGTAGCCTTGGAGCGCGACCGAAAGGCGGGCTTCGTTCATCATGGTAAACATCGCGCGCATGCCCTTGTGCATATCGCCAACAAGCCATCCGGTGGCCTCGTCATAGTTCATCACACAGGTGGCGTTGCCGTGGATGCCCATCTTTTCTTCAAGCCCACCGCAGGTCACGGGGTTGCGGTCGCCCAGGGAGCCGTCTTCTTTGACGATGTACTTTGGCACGACAAAAAGGCTGATGCCCTTGATGCCTTCGGGCGCATCGGGTGTACGGGCCAGAACAAGGTGAACGATGTTTTCGGCCAGATCGTTCTCGCCACCCGAGATCCAGATTTTCTGGCCCGAGATCTTATAGCTACCATCACCTTGCGGTTCTGCCTTGGTGCGGATCAGGCCCAGATCGGTGCCACACTGCGGCTCTGTCAGGTTCATCGTGCCTGTCCAGCGGCCCTCATAGATTGGCGGCAGGTAGGTTTCTTTCTGCTGGTCAGAGCCGTGCACGGCCAGAGCGGACGCGGCACCGTGACTGAGGCCCACGTACATCTGAAACGCCATGTTGGCGGCTGAGAACAATTCTCCGGTGGCCGTGTTCAGCAGATGTGGCATGCCTTGGCCGCCATAGTCCGGGCTGGCGTCCAGACCCATCCAACCGCCTTCCGACATCTGCTTCCACGCATCTTTGAACCCATCCGGCGTGCGAACCACACCGTTTTCAAGCGTACACCCTTGTTGATCGCCAACCGTGTTCAGCGGGTGCAGTACGTTGGCGGCAATCTTGCCTGCTTCTTCCAATACTGCACCGGTGAAGTCCCGGTCCAACTCGTCATACCCCGGGATATTGCTTTCCGAGATCTTCAAGACGTTGTGCAAGATAAACTGCTGGTCTTTCACAGGGGGCATAAAGGTTGTCATAGGCGTGGTTCCTTTGGGTGTTTTAGCTTGCTTTTGCGTTCATGCGGGTCAGCGACGCGACCATTTCTTCGCCTGCGACCAACTGGTTTTCTAGGTCTGTTATCGCTTCGTTCAAAGCGTCACGCTGGCTGATCATGTCAGCGAGACGTTCTTTGCCAATTTCAATAGCGCGCAGCGACTGAGTCAGGTTTTGCGAGGCAGGATCATAAAGATCGAGCAGTTGGCGAATATCTTCAAGGCTGAACCCAAACCGCTTAGCGCGCAGAATCAGTTTTAATCGCGCGCGGTCTTTGCGGGTAAACCAACGGCGCGTGCCTTGGCGAATCGGGAACAAAAGCTCCTTTGATTCATAAAAACGAAGCGTGCGTGCCGTTACTTCGAAGGCGTCACACATTTCACGGATCGTCATGTGCTGTTCTGTATCGGTCATGAAAATGTCTTCCATAATTATTTCCAAGCCGTGCTCACATCTGCTTCTTCATGATTTCATACAAGGTTGCTTGACGTTTACGTAAACGAAACGCCACGTCACTAACTTGACGACGGAAGAATTGAAAACCTGACCCTGCGTCACGCGAAATTTTGCGTAAAATTCATTGTGAGACGTTTCAGAAGTTTCGCGTCATATATGATGTTTTTGTGTTTTTACGGGCGAATCTTTGTGAGGTCGGCTATTTCGTTGATGATTTGATTTCATCTCGAAATTTGCTGAGGTCGTCGATGGTTTCGTTCAACTGCGCACGTTCCTTTTCAAGCGTTTCAAGCTGACGGTCGGCCAGTTGCACAAACTCTGTCAATTGGGCGTCGGTGCCCTTTTGTTCGTAGATCTCCAGCCACTGCCGAATCTCTTCAAGGGAAAAACCCCAGCGCCGGCCGCGCAGGATCAGGGTCATGCGCGCAATCTCGCGCGAGCCGTAGAACCGCGACCGGCCTTCTTTCTCAGGCGACAAAAGCTCAATGTACTCGTAATAACGCAAAGTGCGCGGAGTCGCATCAAACCGCGCGCACATCTCTTTGAATGTCAGTCTTTCTGCATTCATCAAAATACTCCCTGCTATAGATTAGACCTCACTTGGGTCAGGATCAATCTGCTTGGGCTTGCGCTTTGGTATTTTGAGAGGGATGTAGCGCTGGAAAGGTTGACCCATGTCGGATGCAAGTGAAAAACGCCAAGCCATCGCGCGCCAGTTCATTGAGGCGATCCCGCATTGCCAGGCGCTGGGCATGACGCTTGAAACTGTCGGATTTGGTGATGCGACGCTGTCGATGCCGTATGACAAAAGGTTCGTTGGCGATCCGGCAACGGGTGTGATCCACGGTGGTGCGGTGTCTGCCTTGATGGACACTTGCTCCGGGGCCGCCGTAATGAGCCATCCAGACGGGCCGGTGGCAACAGCGACAATTGATCTGCGGATTGATTACATGCGCCCTGCAACCCCCGGTCAACGCATTACGGCGCAGGCTGCCGTTTATCACATCACGCGTACCGTAGCTTTCGTGCGGGCCATGGCAACCGATGAAGACACAGACCACCCTGTTGCGACGTCCACAGGGGCCTTTACCGTGGAGGGCAAGGGATGAATCGTGGTCGCCCTGAGCCGGTGCAGGTCGTCAAAGAGCGGCGGGATCGCGCGCTGCAGGCCTTGGTGGGGGGTATTCCTTATATCCAGTTTCTTGGCATGCGCTTTGATCGGCGCGGTGATGAGTTGACGTCTGTGCTGACCTACGACGACAAATTGATCGGTAACCCCGCGATCCCCGCTATTCATGGAGGCGTGACAGCGGCGTTTTTGGAAACCTCTGCCCTGATCGAGTTGGGTTGGCAGCATCTGTGGGATGAGATCGAAAGTGGGCGTATCGAAGTGGATGCCTTGCCAAAGGCGTTGCCGCGGATGCCAAAGACTATTGATTTTACCGTTGACTATTTGCGCTCGGGCCTGCCGCGCGATGCCTATGCGCGTGCGCGGGTAAACCGCTCGGGCCGACGCTATGCAAGTGTGCATGTTGAGGCGTGGCAAGACAATCGCGCGCGTCCCTTTGCCCAGGCAACCGGGCACTTTTTAATGCCGGAAGGCGCCGACAACGCATGAACGCGCCTGCCGCCCGGGCGATCACCCATCGCCGGATCCTCGCGATCGCGCTTCCTATAGTGCTGTCAAACGCCACCGTGCCCTTGCTGGGCGTGGTCGATACGGGCGTGATCGGGCAGTTGGGCGACCCGGTGCCGATTGGAGCTGTGGGTATCGGGGCCGTAATCATCTCGGCGATCTACTGGATTTTCGGTTTTTTGCGCATGGGCACAACTGGCATGACCAGCCAGGCACTGGGTGCCGAAGATCAGGGCGAGGCCGACGCCCTATTGTCGCGAGCGCTTATTATCGGGGTTGCCTGCGGTCTTGCGGTGATTGTATTGCAGCCTTTGATCTTTGCAGCAGCTTTTCAGCTTTCACCCGCCTCGGCAGAGGTCGAGAGTTTAGCGCGCGATTACCTTCAGGTGCGTGTCTGGTCGGCCCCGGCTGCGATTGCCCTTTATGGGATCACCGGATGGCTGATCGCGGCTGAGCGCACAAAGGCCGTGCTGGTGCTTCAGGTTTGGATGAACGGGCTTAATATTTTGCTGAGTTTTGCCTTCGTCATCGGCTTAGCCTGGGGTGTGACAGGCGTGGCATTGTCAAGTTTCATTGCTGAATGGGCCGGGCTGGCCGTGGGTCTGTGGTTTTGCCGGGGTGCCTGCGCGCGCCCGTTCTGGCGCGAATGGCCCCGCGTTCTGGACCGCACGCGATTGCTTGCCATGGCCGCTGTGAACGGGGACATTTTTCTGCGGTCCCTGTTTTTGCAGGCGATTTTCGTGTCGTTTTTGTTTTTCGGTGCAGACTTTGGCGATGTGCCCCTGGCTGCGAACCAAATTCTTTTGCAGTTCCTGTACGTGACGTCCTACGCGCTGGATGGCTTTGCCTTTGGTGCAGAAACACTTGTCGGCAATGCCATGGGGGCTAAAGACCGTGCGCGATTGCGGCGCGCGGCGGTGCTCAACTCGGTATGGGCCGGCGGAATCATGGTGATCTTTGCCGTTGGTGTAGCCCTTTTCGGTGCAGGGGTCATCGATCTGATGACGACGTCGGAAGAGGTGCGCGCTGTTGCCAAGGTGTATTTGCCCTGGATGATTGCAGCGCCTGTGATCGGCGTGGCGTGTTGGATGCTGGACGGGATTTTCATTGGAGCGACCCGCACAGCAGACATGCGCAATATGATGGCGATCTCAACGGCATTCTACTTTGCTGCCGTTTGGGTTCTGGCACCGGCGTTTGAAAACCACGGGCTTTGGGCCGCGTTGATCTTGTCATTTGTGGCACGGGGCGTGACGCTTGGGCTGCGTTATCCTGCGTTGGAACGGGCGACAGAGGTGTGAAGGGGCGCTGCCCCCTTGGCCCGTGGCCAATTCCCCCGGGATATTTAGACCAAGAAGAAACGAAGATTTAACTTAAATTATATCGAGGACGTTTTCAGGTGGTCGGCCCAAGATGGCTTTGTCGCCCGCGCGTATGATGGGTCGTTCGATCAGTTTGGGGAATTGCACCATTGCTGTGATCAGCGTTTCTTCATCGCTGATTTTGTCAACACCGGCTTCAAGGCATTCGGGCTCGCCCGTGCGCAGGATATCGCGCGCGGTCATCCCAAGTTGGTCCAGCACGGTGCGCAGTTCTTTTTCTGACGGGCTGTCTTTGAGGTAAAGGCGAATGTTTGGTGTCACGCCCTGATCTTTGAGCAGCGCAAGGGCTTGACGGGATTTTGAGCATCTTGGGTTGTGCCAGATTTCAACGCTCACAGCCAATCCTCTACCTGCGTGCCAACCGCTTCTGCCACGGTGTTAAACCCGTCATGGGCCAGCATTTCATCCAGACCCCGCGCAATTCGGTGCGCCAGAGACAGGCCGGAGAAGATCATAGCAGTGTATAGTTGTACAGCGCTCGCGCCAGCTTTGATCTTGGCATAGGCGTCCGCCGCGCTGGCAACGCCGCCGACCCCGATCAGCGGCATGCTGCCACCGGTTTCGCGGTAAAGCCTCGCCAAAACCCGTGTTGAGGGTACAAAGAGGGGCCTGCCGGAGAGCCCGCCCGCCTCGCCTTTTCGGCGACTGACCAGCCCGTCACGGGACAGCGTCGTGTTGGTGGCGATGATGCCGTGCACACCGGTGTCTTGAGCGACCGCTGCTATTTCGGCAATTTCGCCATCGGACAGATCGGGTGCTATTTTGAGGAACACGGGCACCTTGCCGCGTTCAGACAGAACGCCCTCGAGCAGCCCGTGCAAGGCATCCGCGCCCTGCAGATCGCGGAGTTTTTCGGTATTGGGCGACGAGACATTGACGGTAGCAAAATCAACCAATGTCCGCGAGATGCGCATGACCTCGGCAAAGTCCTGCGCCCGATCAGCGCTGTCCTTGTTGGCACCAATATTCAAACCAACGGGTATGCCGTCCGGGCGGTCTGCAAGCCGGTCAGCGATGGCCTCGATGCCGTCGTTGTTAAACCCAAAGCGGTTGATGGCGGCTTTGTCGCGGGTCAAACGGAAAAGCCTGGGGCGGGCGTTTCCGTCTTGTCGGCGTGGTGTTGCAGCGCCGACTTCGAGAAACCCGAACCCCGCTTGCATCAGGGGGCGCAAGGCGGTGGCGTTCTTGTCAAAGCCAGCGGCGAGCCCCACCGGGTTTACGAGCTTCAAGCCGGCAAACTCCACAGCCAGATTCGGTGATGTAACGGGACCAGGCAAGGGGACAAAGGGTGTGTTGAGCGCGCGCAGGGCCAGACCATGTGCACGTTCGGGGTCTAACGCACGAAGGGCTGTCAGGCCAAGTTGTTCGACAATGCTCATTCAACACCGTCCGGGAAGATGTGGCCGTCAGGCCCCAATAAGATCGGGCGGGCCCACAGAACATCGCCCAGCCGCAGTTTGCGGTAGAGATGCGGGAAAAGTGCTCCGCCGCGCGAGGGTTCCCACTTTATCGTGTCGAGACGGCGGGCATCGAGCGCCAACACCATCAAGCCATCGTCACCAGCAAAGTGTTTGGCGGCGGTTTCCTCAATCTGCTCGGCGGTGGAAAAGTGAATGTAGCCGTCACTCACGTCAACGGGTGCGCCGCTGGTTTCGCCTTGCTCGTAAAGCGTGCGCCATTCGTGCGTGCGGAATATCTTGAAGATCAGCATCGCCCTTAGGTGACGCGACCCCGGCTTTGCGTCAAGCGTCAGCGTTTAGAATTTGCCTAAAAATGCCCTCTTCTTGGTAAAAATACCCCGGGTGAATTGACCACAGGTCAAGGGGGGCAGCGCCTCCGATCTTCTTTGACTCCACGCCTGCTTGGCGGCACGATGTCTGTAATGAAAACTGACCCAATGGGGGACCCTGACCATGAAATTAACTTTACTTGCGAGCGGAGCAGCCCTGGCGCTGAGTGCTGGTGCGGCTATGGCCGATTTCAATCTGACAATCCTGCATACGAACGATTTTCACGCGCGTTTTGAGCCGATCAACCGCTTTGACAGCAGTTGTGGGGCCGAAGACAACGCCGAGGGCAAGTGCTTTGGCGGCTCTGCGCGCCTAGCGACAGGCGTCGCAGATGCTAAAGCGCGGGCTGAGAACACCCTTCTTGTTGATGGCGGCGATCAGTTTCAGGGCACGCTGTTTTACACCTACTACAAGGGCAAACTGGCGGCCGAGATGATGAACCAGATGGGTTACGACGCGATGACCGTGGGCAACCACGAGTTTGACGACGGCCCCGAAGTGCTGCGCGAATTTATCGGCGCGACCGAGTTTCCAATCCTGATGTCGAACGCCGATGTCTCGGGTGAGCCATTGTTGGCCGACGTGATTCAGAAATCGACGGTGATTGAAAAGGGTGGCGAGCGGATTGGCCTGATTGGTCTGACCCCGCAGGACACCGACGAATTGGCATCCCCCGGACCCAATGTGATATTCACAGACCCTGCCGGGGCTGTTCAGGCCGAGGTTGATAAACTGATTGCCGATGGCGTGAACAAGATCGTTGTTCTGTCGCACTCGGGCTATGCGACAGACCAGCGCGTGGCCGAGGCGACCACCGGTGTCGATGTGATCGTGGGCGGGCACTCAAATACGCTTTTGTCGAACACTCATGAAAACGCGGCAGGCCCTTATCCCACAGTCGTCAATGGCGTTCAGATCGTCCAGGCCTATGCCTATGGTAAGTATCTGGGCGAGTTAAATGTAACCTTCGATGACGGCGGCAACGTGACGGCGGTTTCAGGCGACTTGCTGTTGATGGATGCTGCGGTCGCAGAGGATGAGGCGACAGTCGCGCGGGTGAGCGAGGCGGCCACGCCGTTGGAGGAAATCCGCAACAAGGTTGTGGCCGAAGCGGCAGAGCCGATTGGTGGCGACCGCGACGTGTGCCGGTCTATGGAATGCTCGATGGGGTCCTTGATTGCCGATGCGATGCTGGACCGGGTGAAGGACCAGGGGGTCGAGATTGCTATCCAGAATGGGGGCGGCATTCGTGCGTCGATCGACGCAGGTCCTGTGACCATGGGCGAGGTTCTGACGGTGCTGCCGTTTCAGAACACGCTTTCGACTTTTCAGGTTTCTGGAAAGACCATTGTTGACGCCTTGGAAAACGGTGTGAGCCAGGTTGAAGAAGGCGCTGGTCGGTTTCCACAAGTGGCGGGCATGACCTATAGCTTTGATCCCAAGGCAGAGGCTGGCAGCCGGATTGCTGACGTGATGGTTGGTGGCGCACCGATTGATTTGGAAAAGGTTTATGGTGTCGTGTCCAACAACTATGTGCGCAACGGCGGAGACGGATATGACATGTTCACGACCGCTGAGAATGCCTATGACTTTGGCCCCGATCTGGCGGATGTCACGGCGGAGTTTCTGGCGGCGAAGGGTCCGTTCACGCCTTACACCGACGGTCGTATAACGATTAAGGAGTAACCGCTTTGCGGTTTTGCGCCGCGCTGCGCGCGTCGCTCAATGCGAGGGGCTCTGC
>JABDJX010000081.1 GCA_013003245.1 Silicimonas sp.
TCTCTGCCCTGTCCCAAAAACGGTCGATTCATCCCGGGTTGCATGGTCCGGGCCAAGACCTCTACATGAAGGCAGCTACCGCTTATTTCACAGAAATGGTCGCCCGTCCCTCCAAGATTTTTGAAAGCCAGGTTGGGTACTGGGGCAAGGCACTGAAACACTATGTCGAGGTTCAGGAAAGCCTGACGCAAGGGAAGATTGCACCGCCAGAAGATACCGGACCGCAGGATTCGCGCTTTCAGAACCCACTTTGGGACGAGCATCCGTATTTTAACTTTGTAAAACAGCAGTACCTTTTTTCAGCCGATGCGGTGAACGAGGCGGTCGATAACCTAGATGACATGGAGGATGCCGACAAAAAGCGCCTGCGCTATTTTTCACAGCAGATAATCGACATGATGAGCCCAGCGAACTTTCTGGGCACCAACCCCGAAGCTCTGGCGCGCGCGGCCGAGACAGACGGACAGTCCTTGGTCGACGGGCTTGAGAACCTTGTGCGCGATATTGAAGCGTCAGATGGCGAACTGTTGGTAACCCTCGCCGACAAGAACGCGTTCGAGGTTGGGAAGAACATCGGTACAACCGAAGGCTCGGTTGTGTTCAGAAACGAGATTTTCGAGCTGATCCAGTATGCGCCAGCCACAGAAAAGGTGCACAAGACCCCCTTGGTGATCTTCCCGCCCTGGATCAACAAGTTCTACATCATGGATCTGAAGCCGAAAAACAGCCTGATCAAATGGATCGTTGATCAGGGCTACACGCTGTTTGTTGTCAGCTGGAAAAACCCCGATACCAGCTACCGCGACTTCTCGATCAACGATTACATCGAGACAGGCTATCTGACCGCCATTGATCAGGTGAAGCAGATCACTGGCGAAGATCAAATCAACGCGGTTGGCTACTGTATTGCCGGCACGACCTTGTCTCTGACACTTGGTTTGATGAACAAGCGAGGCGACAAATCGATCAAGTCCGCAACCTTCTTCACAACGTTGACCGATTTCGAAGATCAAGGCGAAGTGGGCGTTTTCTTGGCCAATGATTTCGTCGATTCAATTCAGGAAGAGGTCGAAAAGGTCGGCATCCTTGAAAGCTTTATCATGAGCCGGACCTTCAGCTATCTTCGCTCGAACGACCTGATCTATAAGCCCGCCATTCGCAGCTATATGATGGGTGAGGCGCCCCCCGCCTTTGATCTACTTTATTGGAACGGCGACGGCACCAACCTGCCCGCCTGTATGGTGGTCGAATACTTGCGCGGACTTTGTCAGGAGAACCGCTTTGCGCGCGAGGGGTTCGAGGTGTTGGGTGAGACAGTACAACTGAAAGATGTAAAGGTGCCCTTGTGCGCCATCGCCTGCGAGACCGATCATATTGCCGCTTGGAAGACGAGCTACAATGGATTCAGGCAGGCGGGCAGCAAATCGAAGAAGTTCATCCTTTCCGAGTCAGGCCACATCGCAGGCATCATCAATCCTCCATCGAAGAAAAAGTACGGCCATTATACAAACGACATATGGGAAGATGCGCCTGAGGACTGGCAGGCGGGGGCGACTTTCCACGAAGGGTCTTGGTGGCCACAGTGGGAAAAGTGGCTCAAGTCGCGTTCAGGAAAGCAGGTTGCGGCGAGGACCCCTGGTTCAACAAAATCACACCCTGTTTTGGATGCTGCACCAGGAAAATATGTGATTGAGAAGCCCAAATCCTCTTAAGATGTTGATTTAATGAAAAACAAAAATATGCCGCGCTGCAGCAAAAACACTTGAAATGCTGCGGCGCAGCATGTATCTATCCTTCATCGAAAGCGGGTCTCCCCGCGATCAAATGGATTACGAAGGATAGAGACCAATGGCTAAAGCTACACAAGACTACACGAAAATGATGAAAGACATGCTGGGCGCGTTCCCTGTTGATACTTCGGCCATGACCGAAGCATTCAAAAGCCAGGCAACATTTGCTGACAAAATGTCCAAAGTTGTTTTGGAAGCTGCAGAAAAATCAACCGAGATTTCTGCTGGCTGGACAAAGTCGACAATCGGCAAGATGGGTGTTGTCACCAACGCTAAATCCGAGCCAACCGACTACACCAAAGCGATGACAGACTTTGCATCGACCCAAGCCGAGATGAGCGCAGAATCAATGGCTGCTTTCGCTGAAGTTGCGAAAAAAGTTCAGATGGAAACTGTTGAGCTGATGCTGGCTGCTGGCAAAGACATGGGCGAAGACGCCACCAAAGCTGTCAAGAAAGCAACTGACGATCTGACAGCTGCTGCCAAGAAGGCAACAGCTAAGTAAGTTTCAGGTTTCTTGATCGCCAACTCCTCCCTGTTGGCTATCATCCTGACTGGCGAGCCTGTTTTTCAGGCTCGCCTTTTTCATATGTGATTTGGTTGGCTGACTACAAACGGCTCTCGAATCACCGCGCGTTGCAAAGTCGCCTTCAACCGGGAAAGACTGATTGGTTTTTCGATAAACTCGAACCCTTGCGTCGCCCGCGCCATATCAATGCGGTTGAACCCCGACATGAAAACAACCCGTATTCCAAGAGCAGACAAAGCGCGCCCCAGCTCGATTGTGCGCGCGCCCTTGGCAAGCTTCACATCCAATAAGGCAAGATCGATTTTTTGCGAATTGATAATCTGATCTGCTTGTAGCAGATCGGTTGCAAGCATCGTATCTTGGTATCCAAGCACAGCAAGCTTGTCGATTAAGGTCTCAGCGGCCAGCACATCGTCTTCAACCACCAAGACGGTGCCGACATCAAAGATGTCTTTGTAGTCCATGCGTCGTTCCCAAACGTCTTAAAAATCATAACTGATCTCACCGGCCAAAACCGAAAGGATCAACACTCCCGATAGTGCCCCACAATTAATCATACAAAAAAGTTTACACAATCTATACGTGTGGAAGCTTTTTGGTTTCACCAATTTGTGGCACTAAGAAAACACCTGTCTGAGTCAGTCGACACCTTCCACGACGATGAAGGTACTTTCAGCGTTGCGATATCGAATGTCAGCCACGGTCTGATACTCGGGATCATTGTAAGCCTTCAAAGCCGCGTCATAGGACTCGAACTCAATGACGACATGTCGCGCATGCGCCTCGCCTTCAAGCACTTCGCTGTGGCCACCCCTCACGATAAACTTGGCGCCAAGCCCTTTAAGTATTGGTGTATCCTTCTCGATGTACTCTTTGTAGCCTTCCGGATTTTTCACAGTGATGTGCCCAATAAGATAACCTTTGGCCATGTAGTATGCTCCATATTAATGCATTAGCTTGCATGCCCCAGAGCGCGCGCAGCGTCCAGATACGTGAAATTCAATTTCCCGTCGGTAAACATAAACACGGCGCTTTTCTTGAAGCGATTGCCACCATATAGTGCGACCGAGGGCGGAAGAGGGACCGCCTTAATAAAAAGAGGCAGCAGTGGCCCACATAATAGTTGTCGGAAACGAAAAAGGCGGCGCGGGAAAATCTACCGTCGCGATGCACATTGCTACATCACTTGTGCGCATGGGGCATCTGGTCGGCGTTCTTGACCTTGATCTGCGCCAACGCAGCTTTGGCCGTTACGTTGAGAACCGCAAAAAGTTTAACGAGGCTGAAGGGCTGGCTCTTCCGATACCGACTTACAGGGATCTACCTGAAGTGCGCACGGAAAGCCTTGGGCCGGGTGAGAACGTTTACGATCAAAGGTTGTCTGCAGCGGTGACCGGCCTGGAGCGTGAAGTTGAGTTCATTCTTATCGATTGCCCCGGCTCACACACACGTCTCAGCCAAGTTGCCCACAGTCTGGCCGATACATTGGTGACGCCGCTGAACGACAGTTTCGTTGATTTTGACCTGCTCGCCAACATCGACCCCCAAACCAACAAGATACTTGGGCCTTCTATCTATGCCGAGATGGTTTGGAACGCCCGGCAGCTGCGGGCGCAGGCTGGCCTTGAGCCCATCGATTGGGTTGTTGTCCGCAACCGTGTCGGTGCGCAGGCCATGCACAACAAAAAGAAGATGGCCGAAGCAGTGGAAGCTCTCGCCAAACGCATTGGGTTCCGCGTGGCACCAGGATTTGCAGAACGAGTCATTTTCCGAGAACTCTTTCCAAGGGGACTGACGCTTTTGGACCTGCGCGACATCGGCGTTCAGAACATGAACCTTTCCAACGTTGCCGCGCGGCAGGAGTTGCGCGAGTTGGTCAAGGAACTGCACTTGCCTGGCGTCACTGTCGACTTTTAGACCGGAACGTTTCTGCCGCTGACGTCAAGACGCGTGAAATGCTTTTGGGGGCTTCATCGCTTTCTCCCAAATCCGCTTGATCCGCAATAGGTTGAAAAGGATCAATCACCGGGAAGGCACCCACCGCTTTTACTTGGTAAGTTCTATCTGCTTTCTTTTTCTCTTTGAATTTCGGCAAAAGGGAAAACAGGCTCGCAAGCCCAAACGCAATCATGAACGCCGACAAGGAAAAAAGTGTGATACGCAAAGCGGAATAATCCACGATGTCTCCAGCGCGTGTACGCCCGTGCAGATAGGGTGACACCACAAGGGCGTTCTCGAAAAGCACAACACCGTGTTTTGCCAATGGATCCGCTGCACGCTCAAGAATTGCCGATGTCCCGAGACGCACGCCCGTCGCGTCGACCAACGGTCCATTCAATCCTTCGCCGATAAAAAGTTGGCTCACATTATGCGGTCTGCCGGTCGGCGCAGCCTCGAATACCAAAATTCCAACGGCCGTGTCCTCTATCCGGGCAAGCATCGCATTTCGATCGGCTATTTTTGATGCATCTTCGCGAGAAACTGGTCTAGGGCGCGCCGGATTTAAAATGCTTTTGGCTAAAGGAAAGGACTGTCGGCTCACTGGATAGATCGGGACAATATCGACCAGCCTCTCCGAAGTCTCGTTGCCGAGGTTGACACGTACTGTGTGATCGATCGCCGCCTCGGCCAGTAAGCTTACTTCGCTCAATGCGTTCTCGTGACGATCACTGGAAAAATTCTGGACGCTCACTCTTTCTGGAAAAGAGATCTTGTCCGCCAAAGTTGTTTCGGCAATCATTTGATCCTGATGGTACCCAATGACAATCGACGTACCAAGACAGAACACACCTGCGGACAACCAAAGGCGCGGAGCTAGTATCAAGTTTTTGAACTTCAAAAGCACAAAGTTTTCCAGTTTGGACTCGCAAGCATCGCTACGCAAAATGTGCCATTTCAAAGGGGCAGGATCGTGGCGCTTTCACGGTGGACTGTCTTCAAATTGTCAACAGTTTGTTGATCAAAAAACTATTCAAAATCAAATTGTTAGTTAGTTGAAAAGTTTTTAAGCCGCACAAACTCACCAACTTTGCTTCAACCTACGGCGTGGCCCTACAATTGAGATCGCCGGGCCTGAACCAAATAAACTGAGTAGAAAGGGTGGCCGTGTCAGACTACCTAACTTGAACTTTCTGCGGGTTCCCTCATACCTCTTTGTGCACACGAGTCAGGACGAGAAATAATGATGCAGGCTGCATTGATAGGCTTGGGAATGGTTTCCCGCACGTATGGTGAGGCGATCCGCAACTCTCAGAAAGTGTCGCTCAAGTCCGTTTATGCAACTAACAAGGACAGCCGCGAGGATTTCACCATTGATTTCGTGGATGTGTGTGACACCTATGCTGAATGTCTGGCTGAAATTGCAGAAGACCCGGAAATTGATTTTGTCATTCTCGCCACTCCGCCAAACGCCCGCATTGAGATCGTTCAACTCATGGCAGAAGCGGGCAAGCCGATCTTAATGGAAAAACCCGTTGAGCGCACATTGAAAAGCGCCACCGCCGTCGTCGATTACTGCGAAGCAAAAGATGTGCCACTTGGCATCATGCTTCAACACCGGGCACGCCCAATCGTTGGACAACTCATTGAAAAACTGGGTGACTTGGGCGATCTTTTGGCAGCCGAGATTTCAGTGCCCTGGTGGCGCCCGCAAAGCTACTACAATGAAAACGGACGCGGCACCTACATCCGCGATGGCGGCGGCGTCATGATCGCACAGGCCATTCACACCCTTGACCTGATGCTGGCCCTGACCGGTCCGGTTCTGGAAGTGACCGCGATGTGTGCGACCACCGGCTTTCATGACATGGAGGCAGAAGACTTTGTGTCCGCCGGGCTCAAGTTTGAAAACGGAGCTGTAGGCACCGTTCTGGCGACAACTGCCTCCTTCCCTGGTCGAGGTGAAACGATCACGTTGCATTGCAAAAACGGCTCTGCGCATCTTGCAAGCGGCGTTTTGCAGATCTCATGGCAGGACGGACGCATCGAGACTTTTGGGCAAGAGGCAACCAGTGGCTCCGGCGCCGATCCCATGGCCTTCACATCAGACTGGCATCAAACCGTGATTGAAGATTTCGCCGAAGCGCTAGCCCAAAACCGCGAACCTCTTATCCCGGGGCGATCCGCCCTTGACGTGCACAAACTCATCTCCGCCATTGAAGAATCCGGCCGCGATGGCGAGCGCGTCTACCTTAAGGAGTTTCCCTGACATGCCTTTCAAACTGGGCGTGATGGGCATCGACCACGGGCACATCTTTGGCATGCTGTCCAACATGGCAAAGCAAGGGTGCACTTGCGAGGCCTATTGGACAAGCGGGCCCGCCGTCACCGAAGCAAAATTCAATCAGGTCTTTCCTGCCGTCACCAAAGTGCCCGACCGCAAACAGGTTCTCGACGATCCAGATGTAAAAATGGTCCTCATCGCCGCTGTTCCTGCAGATCGGGCAAGTCTGGCGATCGAGGCCATGCGGGCAGGCAAAGACGTGATGGTCGACAAGCCCGGCTGTACAACGCTTGAACAGCTTTTGCAGATCAAGGCTGTGCGGAACGAAACCGGGCGCATCTGGACGGTGAATTTTTCCGAGCGGTTCGAGGTACCTGCCGTGACCCGTGCCAGCGAACTTGTCGAGGAAGGCGCCATCGGTCGTGTTATCCAGACAGTAGGACTGGGGCCGCATAAACAGAACCTAAAGACACGGCCTGCATGGTTTTTCGACCGCGAGCGCTTCGGCGGCATTCTGTGCGATATCGGCAGCCATCAGATCGACCAGTTCCTGCATTTCACCGGCTCGACCGACGCGACCGTCGTGCACGCACTTGCGGAAAACACAACGATGCCAGACCAACCCGGATTCCAGGATTTCGGAGAAATCGTCCTGCGCTCTGATCATGGCCACGGCTATATCCGCGTCGACTGGTTTACACCCGATGGCCTGCCCACCTGGGGCGACGGGCGGCTTTTTCTTCAAGGCACAGATGGCCAGATCGAGCTGCGCAAATATACTGACATCGGGCGACCACATACGACCAACAATCTATATCTCGTTAACGGAAACAAGAACGAGTTCATCCCCTGTGACGACGCGGGCCTGCCCTATTTTCCCCGTCTATGTGCGGATGTCGAAGACCGTTCCGAGACCGCTGTCAGCCAAGCACATACGTTCACAACGATGAGACTGGCTATTGAGGCACAAGTGAAGGCCGACGGATGATTTACACTGTCGCCATTGTCGGCGCGGGCATCGGTGCCGCCCATCTCTCTGGTTTCGCGCAACTACCTGACAGGTTTGTCGTCAAAACCCTGTGTGACTTGGACACGGCCCGCGCCAAAGATGTAGCTACGGGCTTCCACAACGTGTCCGTGTCAGCCAATTTTGCCGATGTTCTGGCCGACCCACGGATCGACATCATCGACATTTGTTTGCCGCCGCATTTGCATTTTAACGCTTGCAAAGAAGCCCTTTCAGCAGGCAAACACGTGATTTGTGAAAAGCCGCTCGTCACCTCTCTGCGAGACGCTGATGCACTTGCCGAACATGCTGCATCAACCGGCAAGAATGTCTTCCCCGTGTTCCAATACCGTTATGGGCTTGGCACTGCACAACTGATGGCTCTGGTCGATGCCGGTCTTGCCGGACGGTGCTATGCTGGCTCTTTAGAGACCCATTGGGACCGCCCGGCTAGCTATTACGACATCGACTGGCGTGGGACATGGGAAGGCGAGCAAGGTGGTGCGCTTTTGGGCCACGCCATCCATATTCACGACCTGTTGGCTGCCATTCTTGGCCCTGTGGCTCAGGTTTTTGCCGATGTCAGCACCCGCGTAAACGATATCGAAGTCGAAGACTGCGCAGCGCTTTCGATACGCATGGAAAATGGTGCGCTCATCACGTCCTCGGTCACTCTTGGATGCGCTGAAAATATCTCGCGCTTGCGGTTGATATTCGAAGATTTCACCGTTGAAAGCGATCATGCACCTTACGCACCTGCCGAGAACCCTTGGCGGTTCGTTGCGCGCGCGCCTACGGCGCAAACCCAGATCGACGAGGTCATCTCAAAGGTCAGCCCGGTCCAAAGTGGCTATGCAGGACTCTTTGCAGCCATTGCCGATACGCTGGAAGGAACGCCCGGAGGCGAAGTCACGATATCAGACGGGCGTCGCGCGCTGGAATTCGTAACTGCCGCCTACGCTTCGGGCCGACAAAACACTCCCGTCGCACTGCCGCTCGGCGCTGACCATCCACTTTACGGCGGCTGGCGCCCTTAGCACCATTTGCCAAGTGCGGCAAAAAATGTCTTGCGCCTCAGGTGCGCAATTTGGATGCAGCCGCTCAATCTCCCGGCTATGGTCGCGCAGAAGTAAAACCCTAAAAGTAAGACCATGACACCCGATATACTTTGCCTTGGCGAACCGATGCTGGAATTCAACCAGCAAAAAGACGGCACCTACCTGCCCGGGCATGGAGGCGATACTTCAAACGCTGCCATCGCGGCTGCAAGGCAGGGAGCAAAGGTTGGCTATGTTACCCATATCGGCAAAGACGCTTTTGGCGAATCCTTCATGGAGCTTTGGGAGAAGGAAGGCATCAGCACCGCGACTGTAAGCCAGGTCAAAACGGCGCACACAGGCATTTACTTTGTGACCCACGGCGCAGACGGTCACGAGTTCAGTTATTTCCGCGCAGGATCGGCAGCCAGCCGGATGACACCCGAAGACCTGCCCAAAGCCGCCTTACAAGCCGCAAAAATCCTCCACGTCTCGGGCATCAGTCAGGCAATTTCAGACAGCGCCGCAGACACCGTGTTCGAGGCAATGCGCATAGTGCGTGAAGCGGGCGGCCGAGTTTCTTACGACACGAACCTGCGCCTTAAACTCTGGCCACTGGATCGCGCGCGTGCTGTCATTCATGCAGCCGTCGCACAGTCCGACATCGTGCTGCCGGGTTTGGACGATGCGGCTCAGCTCACGGGCAGCACAGACCCCGAGGCAATCGTGGACACCTACCTGAATCTTGGCGCAAGTATCGTCGCCCTCACTCTTGGTTCAGCCGGCACACTTGTGGCCACCCCCGAAGAGCGACAGCACATTCGCGGGCGTAAGGTGAACGCGATTGATGCAACAGGTGCCGGTGACATGTTTGATGGTGCTTTCCTTGCAAGGATAAGCGCGGGCGACACGCCGTTTGAGGCCGCGCGTTACGCCAATGCAGCGGCAGCGCTGTCGACCCAAGGATACGGCGGCGTGGCGCCTATGCCTCGAAAGGCCACTGTCGAAGAATTCCTGACCAACGAATAACATGCAAATCATCTCAATCATCACGCGCCCCGGCGAGTTGGAACCGGCCTTGGTATCTTCGCTTCAAGGCGCTTTTGGCGCTATCGACGACGCGACTTGGCTCTCTCCTGATGAGGCAGCGGAGTTCCCCGTGGCCCAGCCCCCGTCCAATTTGGAAAACGTTCGGCAAGACATCGCGAGCATGCAAGTTGACCTGAATTGCCTTCCCATAGCCAACCGCCGCAAGTCATTGCTGATCGCAGATATGGACAGCACAATGATTGGGCAGGAGTGCATCGACGAGCTGGCCGCCGAGGCAGGCGTCGGGCCGCGCGTCGCTGACATCACCGCACGGGCGATGAATGGCGAGCTTGATTTCAACGAAGCCCTGATCGAGCGTGTTGGTCTGCTGCGCGGACTGCCCACACAGATTATCGACCACGTGATCGCCAACCGGATCACGCTTGCCCCGGGCGGCAAGACACTTGTTGCAACGATGAAGGCAAATGGAGCCAAGGCGGCGCTGGTCTCAGGTGGATTTCTCCAATTCACCCACAAGATCGGTGCGATGATCGGTTTTGACGACACTCGCGCAAATCAGCTGATCGAGGCAGACGGCAAACTGACTGGCGATGTGGCCAGGCCCATTCTTGGACAAGATGCCAAGGTCGAGGCGCTGATGACATACACAAATGATCAACCGCAAAACGCAATTGCTGTGGGCGACGGTGCCAATGATCTGGGCATGATCGACCGCGCGGGACTGGGTGTTGCCCTGCATGCGAAACCCGTCGTTGCAGCTGCCGCCCCTTTGCGCATTGACCATTCCGATCTGAGCGCACTTTTGTTCCTGCAAGGCTACGGTCGCGAGGACTTTGTTCAGGTCAAGTAGGCCGCCAGTGCCTCGGGTGGCTGCTCAAACAATATGTCCGTGGAAACCGGCGGTGACACTGCTCCACCCTCCACAAAGATCGTCGCGCGCGCGCAGCGTTTCGCATCGTCTGGATCGTGGGTGACCATCAACACGGTTTTGGTTTGCATCAGTGACATCGTGAGCTCCAGCATCTCGGCCTTCAATGCCGGTCCAAGCGCCGAAAAAGCCTCGTCCATCAGGACCACCGGTCTGTCCGTCAGCAAAGCCCGCGCCAAAGCCGCCCGACTTTGCTGACCGCCCGACAGGTCCTTCGGCATACGCGCCTCCAATCCGACAAGGCCAACCTGATCCAATGCCGCTTTTGCCCTTGTCTTTGCATCTGCTGTTGGGCGCGCTTTGGGACTGGCCCCCAAAGCAACATTCGTCAGCACGTCGAGGTGCGGGAAAAGATTGTTATCTTGAAAAAGTGTCGACACGGGCCGGGTGCCGGGAGCAAGCGTGGTGATATCTGCACCATGCCACAATATGCGCCCCCTATCGGGCAGATCAAACCCCGCAATCAGAGACAAAAGCGTGGATTTACCGCTGCCCGAGGATCCTATCACCGCCGTCAGGCCCGGCTCCAATCTCAAGTTTGCTGACAGAGTGAACGCACCCCGAGTGAAGCTCAGGTTCTCAATCGTCAGCACGGCAAATTCCCCGATCAAATCCCCAGAACAACGCGAAGCTTAGGGTCAAAAGCAACACTGCAGCCCCGCCCGCTTCTTCCATGCGATAGGCTCCCATAAGACGCTGCACTTGCAGGGGCAAAGTCGCGCTTTCAGGGTCGGCAAAGAGTGCTATCACACCCAAATCTCCCATCGAAAGTGCGGCAGATAGCCCTGCAGCAAACCCCAAAGGCCGACGTATGCGCGGCAGGATCAAAAGCCGCATGCGTGCCCACCCTGTCAGACTCAGACTGTCGGCAAGGCGTCCATAGTCAGCTTCGATGGCGCGCATCGCCGGGACCATTGCGCGCAAAGCGAATGGAACGGTTACGATGGTATTGACTAAAGCAGTAACCGGCAAAGCCAAAGTTTCAGGGCGTGCCACAGGAAATATCAGGATGAACAGCCCAGTGCCCACAACCAAGGGGGATGCCGCAATGGCCAATAACCCTGCACCCTCAACCCATGCGCCCCGCGGGCGCGCAGCGGCAATTGCCATACTGAGCGAGACTCCGACGACTAGCACTGTTGATGCAAGCGCGACCCCAAGCGATCGCAGGGCAGAATACCAAACAGATGCGGGAAGGTCTGCAACGGCAGGCAACCCTCTGAGAAAGACAGCTGTGAGCGGCAATAAGAGAAACAGGGTAGCGATCAAGATCGCGATCACGTCAAGGGTGCGCAGCCATGTCTTCTCTGCATCCCAACGCCGCGCTTGACGGTCCATACCGGAGCCAAAGCCAACAGTCAGGCCGACACGTAACAGCACAGCCGCCGCGATGACGGTGATTGCCAGTTGAATCAGCGATAGGAACGCGGCGCGAGACAAGTCAAACTCGAACCGCAAGGCCTGATAGATCGCCAGCTCAACTGTCGTTGCACGCGGACCGCCGCCAAGCGTCAGCGCAACGGCAAAACTCGTGGTGCAAATGACGAAAATCACCAAGGCCGCGCCCGGCAGTACGCGTTTTAGCATAGGCACCTCCAGATGCCTTTGTACGGCGCTTGACTCCATCCCCAAGGTGGCCGCAAGCCGAAATCGTTCGCTTGGTATATCCTGCCAGCCTTGCAGAATTAGACGCGTGGCCAACGGCAAGTTAAAGAAAACCTGCGCCAAAACAACTCCGTGCACTCCGAATATCGAGATGGGCTGGAACCCTATGCTTCCAAGTAGGGCGTTTGCCAAACCACCGCGTCCGAAGATGGCGATCAAACCAAAGACGGCGACGATGACAGGCAACAGAAACGGCGCGCCAAGCAATGTAATCAAAAGTCGGCGACCCCAAAACCGTCGGCGCGCCAGGGCACGCGCAACGGGGATCGCCAGAACGCAACTGATCAAAGACGACAAAAACGCCTGCCACAGCGTAAACCGTACCGCCGCCCAATCGGCGGGCGACACCCCCTGCCCCGGCTCGGCGCGCAGAAAAAGAGCGCCAGCAGTACCCAGAATAAGAGCCGGGATCGCCACAGCAGCGGCGGTCCCGGCCAAAGGGCCAAGGCTTAGCGGCTGAGCGCGGTCAGCCATTCGTCCAACGCGGCGTCACGGGCAGCGGCTGCATCTTGAGCTGAGAACAACAAAGCTTGTTCGGGCTGAATCAACGTCTCGAAACCATCGGGCAGACCGTTTCCTGGTGTTTTGGCAGGGTACATCCAATTGGTCGTCGGGATGATCGACTGGAACCCTTCCGTGACCATGAACGACAGGAATGTTTCGGCCAATTGCGGTTGGTCGGACGATTTCAAAATGCCTGCAACTTCGACCTGCAAATAGTGGCCTTCGCTGAACAGCGCGGCTTTCTTGCTGTCGTCTTCTTCGGCGATCAGGTGATAGGCAGGCGATGTGGTATAGCTCAGCACCATGTCGGCCTCGCCTTCAAGAAACATGCCATAGGCCTCCGACCACCCGGGCGTGACCGTCACGATATTATCGGCCAAAGCTTCCCATATCGCCGGAGCCTCGTCGCCATAAGCAGCCTTCACCCACATCAAAAAGCCCAGACCAGGGGTTGAAGA
>JABDJX010000115.1 GCA_013003245.1 Silicimonas sp.
CTTTACATGATCTGCACAACGTCAAAGCATGCCGCCGAGGCGAAGGGCTGCTCTGACGCACTTTTCATGGATTACCGCGGGTATGTGGCCGAGGCGACCGGCGCCAACATCTTCTTCGTCAAAGACGGCGAAGTTCACACGCCAGATCCCGATTGCTTTCTCAATGGGCTGACGCGCCAAACCGTCATCGGCATGTTGAAAGACCGCCAGATCAAAGTGCACGAACGCCACATCAAGCCGGAAGAGCTGGAAGGCTTTGAGCAATGCTGGCTGACGGGTACAGCGGCAGAGGTGACACCCGTCGGTCAGATTGGCGATTGGAACTTTGAGGTTGGCGCAATCACCCGCGAGATAGCCGAAGGCTATGAAAAACTGGTGCGCAGCTGAGCAACCGCCCAGCGGGCTGCATCGGCAACAGTAGCATCGGCATCGTTCGTCAGTTTTTGAGCGGCGCCCAACAGACTTTTGTCCTTTGAATTTCCGATGGCATAAAGGACGTTGCGCACGAACCTGTTCCGCCCCGTCCGCTTGATCGGTGAACCTGAAAACTTCACGCGAAACGCCGCATCGTCAAGACGCGCCAATTCGGCAAGCGGTGGTGCATCAAGATCACCGTGCGCGGCATACCTGTGGTCGCGCGCGGTGCTTGCAAACTTGTTCCACGGGCAAACAGCCAGACAATCATCGCAGCCATAAATCCTATTGCCCAGCCGTGCGCGAAGTGCCTCGTCGACGGGGCCTTTGTGCTCGATGGTCAGGTAGGAGATGCAGCGCCGCGGGTCCAGCTTGTAGGGCGCCGGAAAAGCATCTGTTGGACAGATATCCAAGCATTTGCGACAAGAGCCACAATGATCGACTTCCGGCTCGTCGACCGGCAACTCTGCAGTCGTGAAAATGGCGCCCAGAAAAAACCAGTTGCCAAGGTTTCGGCTCAAGAGATTAGTGTGCTTGCCCTGCCACCCCAGCCCCGCGGCCTGCCCCAAGGGCTTTTCGGCCACGGGTGCGGTATCGACAAAGACCTTCACCTCACACTCCGCCGCAGCCACCAGCCAGCGCGCAACTCGCTTGAGACGTTTTTTGCACACATCGTGATAATCTCGGCCGCGCGCGTAAACCGAAATCACTCCACGCTCCGAATGCTGAAGATCATCCAGCGGATCGTGATCAGGCGTATAGGGTTCAGCCAGCATGATCACCGAGCGTGCCTCTGGCCACAGCTGCTTGGGATCGCCACGCCAATGCACGCGATCCTCAAGCCAATTCATCTGGCCGTGGTGCCCGGCCTTCAGAAACGCATCCAATCGCTTTGGAACATCCGGAATTGCTCCGGGTCTACAGACCCTTGCCATGGCAAAACCAGCCTCGGACGCTTCCGCAATCAACGCCTGCTTCAGGGCATGAGGATCAGAAATCAAGGTCAGCGTAATGCGGCGGCGGCGGGAAGCCCGGCACAGCATCGGCAAGCAAACTGCGAAAGGCCGGGCGCGATTTTATCTTGGCGTACCAGTCGTGCACAGTTGGAAACTGGTTCCAGTCAACGTCAGAGATGTAATCAAGCGCCGATAAATGCGCCGCTGCGGCAAAATCGGCGAGGCTCAGTGCATTCCCTGCAAGCCAGCGACGCTCGTCCAGCAAGCCGCTGATGTATCCCAGATGCTCCTTGATCGCCCTGGCCCCTGCCTTGACATTCTTGCTGTCGGGATAGCCTTCCTTGGTAATCTTCTTGTTCACCCGCTCATAAAGCAGTTTTGAAGTCACCTCGGAGTGGAACTTGTCATCGAACCAGCCAACCAGTCGCCGCACCTCATGGCGCGCACTTGGGTCCTTAGGCAGCAAAGCAGGCTCTGGATACCGCTCTTCGATATACTCACAAATCGGGCCGCTCTCGGCCAAAGTCAGTCCATCGACCTTCAGGATGGGCACTTTGCCCGCTGGATTGCGTCGCATGAACTCCGGGTCGCGTTCCCAATAGCGCTCTTCAACCAATTCAACCTCGAGTTTTTTCTCCGCAAGCGACAGGCGCACCTTGCGACAGAAAGGAGACAGCGGAACATGATAAAGCCGGATCATCGAATAAGGCCCCTCGTTTCCCCATCAATGCCGTGAAGTGGCGTGGGTTTCAACCAGCGTGGCCTATTGAAAACAGTCCGCACGGCCATCCGCTCTGATTGTCGCGGCTCCATCAGCAATAGATCGCGCACGTCGGTCGGTAGATACAGATGGATTAACCGCCTGACGCTCTTTGGGATTGGGCAGAACCGCCGCCAGCAGCGACGCTTGCCGCAATGTTAGCCCCCGTGCAGAGACTCCAAAGTGGTGTTGGGCCGCCGCCTCAATCCCAAAAACGCCCGTATCAAACTCCGCGACATTCAAATAAATCTCGACAATCCGCCGCTTCGGCCAAAAAGCTTCGACCACCGGCGTCATCACGCCCTCAAGCGCCTTACGAAGCCAAGACCGCCCCTGCCAGAGCCAGACGTTTTTCACCACCTGCTGCGAAAGCGTCGATGCACCGCGGTCGCCACCTTGCGCAATGGCGGCCCGCAGTTGCGCCATGTCAAATCCCCAATGAAGGCAGAAGTTCGCATCTTCAGCCGCAACCACTGCCCGCGCCACCTCGGGTGCGATGTCATCAATCGGCACCCAAGTGCGGCTGATAGAGCCCAAACGCACCCCTTCAGATAAGATGTAAGGCGTGGTCGGCGGCGGGATCACCGCGTAGGCACCGACAAGCACACATATTGCCAATCCAAAGGAAATGGCAGCGCGCCACAGCCATGCAAAGGGTCGAAAACGGCGCACCTTAGGGGCCGGTTTCGTCTTTTTCTTACTGCTCGTTTTCTTTGCTGTCGTCTTGCGCGCCATACTCGTCAGCTTGCACGCGCGAGCCACAAGAGCAAGTCCTACTCAGCAGCTGAATAGCTTTCGCTTTTTTGCCGCTCGATCCGCGAAATAACTTTTTCGCGTTTCTTGGCAAACCGCTTTTTCAACCGCGCGACACGGGCACGCTGATAGGCTGCAATCAGCGGGTTCGACAAAAAATAGGCCGCTATACCACACGCGAGGCCGGGCAGGATGCCGCCAACAAGATAGGGCAGGAACACACCATCGAAGAACCGGAACAATCCGCCCCAATGGGTCGTCGCTGGAGTGAAAATCGCGATCATGTTGTGCCAAAGATCCAGTGTGGCCGCCGTAAACGCTTCAAACACCATCGGCAAAGGCAAGCTGGGACGGCCAAGCAGCGAGGATCCAACTTCCATCGACACAGCCACAATCAAAGGAAAGGTGATCGGATTGCCAAAGAACGTCGCCAGAATGGCTGCAAGAATGTTGCCACGCATTAGAGCCGCAAGAGATGCAGCAACGACAAAGTGAAATCCAAAAAGCGGCGTAAACGACGTAAAAACACCCGCAGCAATGCCGCGGCTGATCTTGTGCGCAGGGTCCGGCAAACGACGCATCCGATAGGTCACGTACCAAAACGCACGCGTCCAGCCGCCCTTGGGATAAAGGGCTTCTTTGAACCACTGATACGTGGTTTTTGGTGTGCGGCGCTTAAAAACCACTCCTGCGCGTCCTCTCCCTAATCAAGGTTTGCGCTCTAAATCTCGATGACGCGCAACAGAGGCCACATCACTATCAGCTTCCAAAGCCAGCATCACCGCGTGCAGGTGTTCAACATCGCTGAGTTCTACGTCAACAATAAGACGGTAAAAGTCCGGTTTCCTGTCAATGAACACTAAATCCGATATATTGGCGCGCTGCTCACCGATCAATGTGCATATCCGCCCAAGAACCCCACTTCCGTTCGCAATTGTGAGATCAAGACTGACAGAGTGCGCCGCTGGATGCTGCCCTTCGTGCCAGTGCAGATCGACCCAGCGCTCCAGATCATCCTCAAAATCGACCAATGCTTCGCAGTCGATGCTGTGGATCATCACGCCCTTACCGCGATACGCAATGCCGACAATGCGTTCGCCCGGCACAGGCTGGCAACACGATGCGCGCCTGAACGTCTGACTTGGACTCAGGCCCACAACCGCCCGCGCCACGTCAATCTCGTCACCATTTTTGCGCACCATATTCGGGTAAAGTGTCTCTATCACGGCGCGCGCCGTCATTTCAGCCGACCCGATGCGCGCAAGCACCTCGTTGCGGTCTTCGATGCCAAGCTGTTTGGCGGCGGTATTCAGCGCCTTGTCGGTCACCTGCTTGCCAACCGTATCAAACGCCACGCGTGCAAGCTCGCGACCAAGCTTGATAAACCGAGCGCGATCCTCCTCGCGTAGACTGCGCCGGATCGCGGCTTTGGCCCGCCCAGTTGCCACAATATCAATCCATGTCGCCTGAGGACGCTGACCTTCGGCCGTCATAATGTCGACCGACTGACCGTTCTTCAGGCGGGTCCACAAAGGCACACGCAACCCATCAACTTTGGCACCAACACAGCTATCGCCGATACGCGTGTGGATCATGTAGGCGAAATCCAATGGCGTGGCACCTCGGGGAAGCTTGATGACCTCGCCCTTCGGCGTAAAGCAGAACACCTGGTCAGCGTACATCTCCATTTTGACGTGTTCGAGAAACTCGTCATGGTCGTCTTCGGTATCAAACCGCTCGGTTAGGGTCGCAACCCATTTGGCCGGGTCTACGGCAAACGGGTTCTCTGCCCGCTCGCCATCACGGTAAGACCAATGCGCGGCAATCCCGGTCTCGGCCACTTCGTGCATCTCACGCGTGCGGATTTGCACCTCGACCCGCTTGCCATCGCGACCCGAAACAGTCGTATGAATAGAACGATACCCATTCGACTTGGGTTGGCTGATATAATCCTTGAACCGACCCGGCACTGCCGCCCATCGCTGATGGACAGCCCCCAGCGCCCCATAACAGTCTCCCTCGGACCCCACGATGATGCGAAATCCATAAATGTCAGACAGGCGCGAAAAGCCAATCTTCTTTTCTTCCATTTTGCGCCAGATCGAATGAGGTTTCTTCGCACGGCCAAAGACTTCAGCCTCTATACCTGCGCGATCCAACTCGCGCTCAATATCGCTGGTGATCTTCTGGATCACATCGCCAGTTTCACGCTGCAGGGTAATGAACCGACGGATGATCGAGTTGCGCCCTTCTGGATTTAAGACACGGAAGGCAAGATCTTCAAGCTCTTCCCGCATCCATTGCATGCCGATACGGCCCGCAAGTGGCGCATAGATGTCCATCGTCTCGCGCGCTTTTTGTGCCTGCTTGTCAGGCCGCATCGCGCGGATCGTTCGCATGTTGTGCAGACGGTCGGCGAGTTTTACCAAAATGACCCGCAGATCCTTGGACATTGCCATGAAGAGCTTGCGGAAGTTTTCGGCCTGCTTGGTTTCCGAAGAAGAGAGCTGCAGGTTCGTCAGCTTAGTAACGCCATCCACAAGCTCAGCAACTTCGGCTCCAAACTCCCGCTCAATTTCCTGATAGGTTGAACGCGTGTCTTCTATGGTGTCGTGCAAAAGCGCGGTGACGATAGTGGCGTCGTCCAACTGCTGCTCAGTCAGGATTGCAGCAACTGCGACAGGATGCGAGAAATAAGGCTCGCCAGAGTGGCGAACCTGTCCGTCGTGCATCCGTTGACCGTAGTCATAGGCGCGGGCAATCAAGCCAGAATTTGATTTCGGGTTATAGTTCTGGACCAGTGCGATCAGGTCATCGGCTTCGATCATCCGGCCCCTGCCCGGGGATGATGCCTTACGGCTGCCCCTGAGCCTCCATCAACGCGCGCAGAAGTTTCTCTTCGCTCATATCGTCTTCGGCCGGCTTGTCGCTTTCAGCACCCATCAACAGAGCCATTGCATCTTCTTCCGGCTCATCGACTTCAATTTGCGTCTGATTAGCTTCAATCATGCGCTCGCGCAGATCTTCAGCCGATTGCGTTTCGTCCGCAATTTCACGCAGGGATACGACAGGGTTCTTGTCGTTGTCACGATCCACAGTCAGGGGCGCGCCTGTCGAGATTTCACGTGCCCGATGGGACGCAAGCATCACCAATTCGAACCGATTTGGAACTTTGTCTACGCAGTCTTCAACCGTCACGCGGGCCATGTGGCTGTCTCCTGAAGTGGGATCAGATTGCTGATTTAGTCAAATGGACCCTGAAACACAAGGCTGAATCTCCTTATAGGCGACGTAATTCGGCGGCCATTGCCAAAAAAATGAAGTGGACGTTACGGAACCAGTCGAAAAGTATAGTTGCACAACATTTAGGCGCCCTATTATGGTCACGCCGCTGGCCACCATCGCGCCTCTTTCAGGCTCATGGAACCTCACAGACTCGGCCGGCCAAAAAAATCGGAAGGAACACGGATGTTCTATAAAGACGAACGGCTCGCGCTGTTCATCGATGGCTCGAACCTGTACGCGGCCGGGAAGGCGCTTGGATTCGACATTGACTACAAACTTTTGCGCAGCGAGTTCATGCGCCGTGGAAAACTGCTTCGGGCATTTTACTACACAGCTCTTTTGGAAAACGACGAGTACTCTCCCATTCGTCCTTTGGTGGATTGGCTGCATTATAATGGCTTTACCATGGTCACAAAGCCAGCCAAGGAATTTACCGACAGTCAGGGACGTCGCAAGGTGAAGGGCAACATGGACATCGAGCTGACTGTAGATGCCATGGAATTGGCTCCGCATGTCGACCACATGGTGATCTTTTCAGGCGATGGCGATTTTCGCCCGTTGGTAGAAAGTCTGCAGCGCCAAGGCGTTCGGGTCTCGGTTGTTTCAACGATCCGTAGCCAGCCTCCTATGATTGCCGATGAGTTACGTCGCCAGTGCGACAATTTCATTGAGCTTGATGAATTGAAGGACGTGGTCGGTCGCCCGCCTCGCGAACCGCAAGAAGAGTGAATTGCATCGGCCCCTGACGGGGCCGATCAACCGGGAGCTTTGCCCCCGGACCCCCAGGATATTTCTGAGCCAATAATGGATGCGGCCCGTTCCTGATAACAGAAGCGAGCCGCCCGGCCATTACCGGCTGCGGTCATCGGCGTCCCCGCCTGTACCGCAAGCCACTTTCATCCTTTCTTGGTAAAGATTTGGTTATTATTGGCTTAGAAATATCCCGGGGTCTGGGGCGGAGCCCCAGTACGTCGGCGCGCATAAGTGCGGCGAAACATCTGCCGCACTGGACGCACCGCACGCATTGAACTAACTCTCGGTGCGAGGAGATACACGCATGTCCAGACCGCCCCTGACCCTGTACTTGGCCGCCCCGCGCGGGTTTTGCGCCGGCGTGGACCGTGCCATCAAGATCGTCGAAATGGCTCTTGAGAAGTGGGGGGCACCAGTCTACGTCCGCCACGAAATTGTTCACAACAAATTCGTTGTAGACAGGCTTCGTGACAAAGGTGCTATCTTTGTTGAGGAGCTTAAAGACTGCCCCAACGATCGACCGGTGATCTTCTCAGCACACGGTGTCCCCAAGGCCGTTCCTACTGAGGCAGAGCGGCGTGAAATGGTCTATGTTGATGCCACCTGCCCGCTAGTTTCGAAAGTGCACATTGAGGCAGAGCGGCACCATCGCAACGGCCTGCAAATGGTGATGATCGGCCATGAAGGCCATCCTGAAACTCTTGGCACAATGGGGCAATTGCCAGATGGTGAGGTGATGCTTGTCGAAACGGTGGATGACGTCGCAAACGTCAACCCACGTAGTGTGGACAAGCTTGCCTTCATCACCCAAACCACGCTTTCAGTTGATGATACCGCCGACATCGTCGCAGCTCTGCAAACGCGCTTTCCCACAATCCAGGGCCCGCACAAGGAAGATATCTGCTACGCGACAACCAACCGGCAAGAGGCAGTCAAAGCTGTGGCGTCCAAGATCGACGCACTTCTGGTGATCGGCGCGCCGAATTCGTCCAACTCTAAGCGCCTCGTCGAGGTGGGCAGCACTGCTGGCTGCTCTTATGCGCAACTTGTGCAGCGCGCGGGCGACATCGACTGGCGTGCTTTGGAGGGCATCACGTCGCTGGGTCTGACTGCTGGCGCGAGCGCCCCGGAGGTTCTGGTTAATGAAGTGATAGACGCCTTTCGCGCGCGATTTGACGTCACCGTTGAGCTGATCGAGACTGCGAAAGAGAACGTGGAGTTCAAGGTGCCCCGCGTGCTGCGTGAACCCGGGTAACCCGCAATCAAACACACTGTTCTCGCGTCACCGCGTTGACACTTAGGGACGCTCCGCGCAGTCTCCGTATATGATTTCAACGCAGTTTCTTCTCATCGCAGTGGTCTTGATTTTGATCGCCGGCACCGGGTCTATTTACACACTCGCTCTGGGGCTTACTTTTGCGATCTTCGTTCTTTACGGGACCTTCGCAGCAGTCTCCCACGCGCGCATTGTCGACAGCCGACGTGCCATGCTTTGGCTCAACCTGAGCTTCGCCACGGTTTCTGCAGCCCTCGCCGGCAGACTGGCGTTTGAGCGCGCATGATCCCGCGCGCGCCCCTTTTTCTAGGTCTTGCCGGGCTGCTTCCCTTTCTTTGGGGAGCTCTTACGCTGTTCTCCAGCGATATTGCTATCTGGACGACCCAGAACATTGGCGCGCGGTTTGGTGGACCATTTGTAATGCTGAACTATGGCACCATTATCCTGGCGTTCATGTCAGGCGTGCTTTGGGGATTTTCTACCCGGGGCGACAAGACGCTCAACTATGTTCTGTCTGTCCTGCCTGCGCTTTGGGTCTTCTTCATGGTCGGCGCGGGTGCAACCTCGTCCGCCATTTACCTGATCACTGGTTTTCTTGGGCTCCTATCACTTGACTGGCACTTTGCGCAGCAAGCCCTTACACCCCAGTGGTGGATGCGGTTACGCATCTTTCTAACTGTCGTTGTTATTGCGTGTTTGAGTTTACTGGTGATCTGATGGCCGACAAAGAAACCCTTTCCGTTTACGCCGATTATGCGGCGGACTATGCCAAGCGCTTTGCGCAGGACAAACCAGACGTTCACTTGCGCAAATTTATGACAGCGCTTCCGACCGAGGCACGGGTGTTGGATCTGGGGTGCGGGACTGGGCGGACCACTGCGTTCATGGCGCGCGCTGGGCTTGACGTGGAAGGCTGGGATGCCTCGCCAGAGATGGCAGAGATGGGATTGGCGCAGCACGAGTTGACGATTCGCGTTGCAACATTTGATCAACTGGAAGCGGTCGAAGACTACGACGGCATTTTTGCGAATTTTTCCCTGTTGCACGCGCCAAAATCCGAGATGCCCGATCACCTTGCGCGCATCGCTCGCGCGTTGAAACCGGGCGGTCATCTTCACATCGGCCTTAAGATGGGAACCGGAGAAGCACGCGACAAACTGGGTCGGTTTTATGCTTACTACTCGGACCCTGAGATCACTGGTCTCTTAAACGATGTTGGTTTGCCATCGATAGATCGCAGTTACGGCGCTGACATCGGGCTTGACGGCGAACCGGCACCCTGGATCATCCTGCTTGCCCAGAAGGCCGCACAATGAACGGACTGACGCTCTATTCGATGCCATCCTCGGGCAACAGCTATAAGGTGCGATTGCTGCTTGCACTGCTTAGGCAGCCCTACCAGCACATCGGGCTGGAGTACGAGACGCCAGAGCTAGCCGAAGCCCATGCAAAAGGCACCCTGCCCCTCGGCAAGCTGCCAGTTTTGGTTTTGCCTTCTGGCGAGGCTATTCCTGAATCCAACGCAATTCTGACGTACCTGGCCGAAGGAACAGACTGGATGCCGGAGGATGCTGTTGCGCGCGCCCATGTACTGGGCTGGATGTTTTGGGAGCAAAACCAGCACGAAGGTGTCATTGCTGTGCGCGCAGCTCTCAAGGTCTACAAAAGCCGCGCTCATCTTGCGACACCTGAGCGGATGGCAGAGCTGCTTGAGGCCGGTCACACCATCTTGGCCCGGATGGAGGCGCATTTGACGTCACGCTATTGGCTTGTTGGCAACGTACCCACAGTCGCCGACATTTCGCTATATGCCTATACTCACTCTGCTGGAACAAAAGGCGGTTTTGATATGATCCGCTTTCCTGCCGTGACCGCATGGTGCGATCGCATCGCTGATCTTCCCGGCTATGTTGGACTGATGGAGCTGCCCGAATGACCAAGCTGCTCGCCTATACCGATGGTGCATGTTCCGGCAACCCTGGCCCCGGCGGCTGGGGCGCTTTGATGCAGGCCAAAGAGGGGGATACCGTCATAAAAGAACGCGCGTTGAAGGGTGGTGAGAAGCTAACCACCAACAATCGCATGGAGCTTTTGGCAGCAATCAACGCGCTTGAGGCGCTTGAGCGTCCATCGGCCATCACCATTGTGACCGACAGCACTTACGTAAAAAACGGAGTCACCAGTTGGATCCATGGCTGGAAGCGCAACGGTTGGAAAACATCCGCCAAAAAGTCAGTGAAAAACGATGATCTGTGGATGCGCTTAGACGAGGCGCAAGCGCGTCATGACGTGACCTGGGAGTGGGTCAAAGGTCATGATGGTCATGAAGAAAACGAACGTGCCGATGAGCTTGCACGCGCAGGCATGGCCCCGTTCAAGCCAAAATAGCCCCAACTAAAAGACAACAAAGAACGCGGCCGAACAAAACCCGACGAGCAATCCGACAATAATCTTGGTCGGCCCGGAATTGTTTGCCGGTACAGGCTCCTGCACTGCTGTCAGGTCATCCTGTTCTTCGAATTTCTCTGGCGACGGATGTGCCACATCAATTGCTCCAAGCTCAAACAACTCAAGTTCTTTTTCGCGTTCGCTGATAATGCGCTGTTGCTTTTCTACAGCCCGAGATATCCAATTTGTCTCGATCGTCTCAGACTTGGGTGCAGCTTCTGCCTCTGTCGTGTCTATGGCATTCAAATCACCCGGCGCTTCAACCCGATCGTCTGCGTCCTGAACGTGCGACTCAGCCTCGGTCGCCAAGGATCCCTGATTGAATTCGTCAATCCATGTTGGCTTTATTGTTTCTTTTTTGGGAGCGGACATCGTCTCAGGTTCTATTATGACCAACTGAGATTTTCTCACTTCGTCGTTTGTCTCTTCGACCAACCGAGAGAGCGAAAGCTCAAGCTCCAAACTAACATCCTTGGACGGTATCCGTTCCGCAGGTTGAACCTCGGCATCAGCGATCAGACTTCTCCACTTGGAAGCAGATTGCAGACGATCGCCGGGGTGTATCAGCATCGCGGAATCGATAGCCTGCAGGAAAGCGTCATCATACCCCGGAATTCTTCCGACCAAAGGCTCACATGGGTCAGGCTTTTGGGCTGCAATCTCAATCAGGCGGGTCTGGCTGTTGGGCGGCGCTTTGCCGCTCAAAACATGGTAAAACGTCGCTGCCAGAGCGTAAAGATCGCTACACGGCTTTTGTTCGCTTCCAGGCACGTAAAACTCGTGCGGTGAATACCCTTCCTTGACCACAAGCAATGATGACAGGGCGCGGGTACGTCTGCTGGCATCCCCCCGCGCTGCCCCGAAATCGATCAAGACAGGCGTGCCGTTATTCTCGATCAGGATATTGTCGGGCGAAATGTCACGATGCAGCAGGTCCAACTCGTGAACTTTTTCGATCGCATCAAGCATCTGCAACAGGATGTCTTTGACGCGTGCAGGTGCCAGCGGCGTGGATTTAGTTGCAAGGATGTCGAAAAGGTCGCGACCATCGATCAGATCAAGGACCATATAGGCCGTCTCATTCTCTTCGAACGCGCGATGGACACCGACGATATTAGGGTGTCGCAATTTGGCAAGGCTGCGGGCTTCACGCATGAACATGCTCACGATGGAATGCACAGGCTTGATAAAAGACTTGTTGCGCGGCACGACGTTTTTGCCGTCACGGACACAATAGTCATCGTAAAAGCATTCTTTTACCACCACCGTACGCCCCAGCACGTTGTCAGTTGCGCGATAGGTTATACCAAAGCCGCCAGCACCTAGTTGATCGGTAATAGTAAACTGGTCCCCCGATAGCACAGTGCCAATCGGGAGCGCCTGCTCGGCCAAGATTGCCTCGCGCGCAATGTCTGGTTCCGTCATCGGACCACTGCCTAGCCTTTTTAAGACTTTATCGTGGTTACCAAGTTGCCGGAAAATGTGTTCGATTTGAGATATTTTCTGGGCAAAGGTGCGGTTGACCCCAACGAATTAAAGCGATTTTGCTTCTTTTCGTCGCTATGGTTTGAGCAGATCCCGTGCAGCTTGACCTCGATGCAGCGCGCGCGATAGCGACAAGAACAATACCCTTTCCTGAACAGTACACCTTGGCAAAAAAAAGCCCCGCAAACTGCGGGGCCTTTGATGGGCTTGATGAGCTTTTTACTCGAGGATTTTCGAGACGACGCCTGATCCTACGGTGCGACCGCCTTCGCGGATCGCAAAGCGCAGACCGTCTTCCATCGCGATCG
>JABDJX010000128.1 GCA_013003245.1 Silicimonas sp.
AGGTGCATGTCCATCAATTCAACCATGCGTTCAATCACCGGGGCACTTTCTGTTGTTGTGGCCCACCCGGCTTGAGCAAGAGAGGCAGCCTTGTCGGGGGCCAGAAGCGACCGGATCGCCAGCCCCAATTCTGCGGCATTTTTGACCAGCAAACTCGCGTTTGCGTGGGCCAGCCGTTCGAACCGCGCGGGCGTGGCGCTAATCTCTGGTCCATGCAATACAGCAGATCCAAGCGCTGCAGGATCAAATGGATCGCTGGTGGGGCCACTCGGGTCAAACGTGCCGCCGACAAAAGTGGTCGGCGCAAGACGGTACCAAAGCCCCATTTCGTCTGGGACATCGGCAATCAGCACTTGAGTATCAAGGTCCAGTTTGCCCGCAGCAGAGCGTAGAGCGGTGCTCCATCCTTTGCCTTCCAACGCCTGAGCGATGCGACCCGCGTCTTCAAGATCGTTCGGCGCAAGGATCAACATCAGGCGATGGGCTGCGCTAAAAGCCTTGCGGTGCGCAGCCTCGATCTGATCGACTTCGTCGTGCGTAATTCCGGCGGCAAGCCAGATCGGGCGGTTGGCCAGTTGTGCAGCCAGCGCATCGCACTCGGCGTCGATGCACGGCAATGCATGGGTGGTGTCAGACAGCGGGCCCAACACCTCAATCCCAAGAGGGGCTCCCTCCAGATGGCGCACAAGCACGTCAGCCTCCGCGGTCGATGCCGCAAATGCTGTCTGGAATCGGGCGAGAATGTCTCCGGGTGTATAGGCCAGCCGTCGTACGTCCGTTATCGAGCCGCGTTCAGGCGTGGCGAGGTACATCAGAATATCACGTGCGGCCGCTTCCCTGATCAGGTTGGGACGATCCGGAATGCCGAGCATGACGCCCAGGTCCGGTTGCCAGTGATCGAAGAACCGTGTCAGTGACCCTGACGTCTCACCTGGAACCAACTGATGGATGGCAGCTTCCGCCACAGAAGGAATGAGTGGAGTCGCGTCAGGAGTGGTAAATAGTGCGTGCACCGGCTCGCCACGCAGATGCGAGAGTTCTTTTGCAATTGCGGTGACGGGGCCAGCGAGGTGACTATGGCTAGCGTGCATCCAAAGAAGACATCCGTCGGGCCGCTCTTGGGTTGCCTGCCCCAGGCGCTCTTCGGGATGCACCTCGACCGGCTTGCGGCCAAAGCTGTCTTTGATCCGATGCGCGGCGCTGAAAAGCCGCGAGATGATGCGGGGTCGGTCGCTCAGGTGCCCAACTCTTCGGTGGAGGAGGCCTCGGCTTCTTCATCGCGCAGACGGTGGATGTGGGCGATGTAATAGCGCATGTGTGCATTGTCGACCGTGCGCTGTGCTTCGGATTTCCACGCGTTATAGGCTGACGCATAGTCGGGAAACATGCCCACAATATGAATGTCATCGACATCGCGAAAGACGTTGCTGGACGGATCGACAAGCTCTCCTCCAAAGACAAGATGCAGGCGCTGGGGCATATGGGTAACCTCTCTTGGGTTGCTTTGGGCACGCTACCCTTTAGAGCGGTGGGGTCAAGATTTGGTGTGGGAGGCTTGAAGTTTTGGGTCAGCTTTGCGGGACTTAGCTTCCGTTCGAAGGAACGGTTCCAATGTCAGCTTTCAAACTTTGGTTCGGAAAGTGATGGGCGCGAAACCACCCCCTTCTATCCACATTGAATTCGACTAAGCCAGATCGACGCCCTTGTCCGCGAAACGCGCACGAATATCTGACGCTGTATTGTCGCTTGGGTAGTCGACACTCGGCACTGGCAGGCCCAACCAGTCACACAGGGGCTGCCAGCCGTCACCAAGATTGTGAACCAAAAGCCGCTCGGGCGCGACAGTGGCGATAACGTCGGTGACATTCTTATTGTAGGCCGCAATTGCATAGTCGCGATCAGCGTATCGCCCTTGAAAGACTTGGTCCGCAACCAGCAAATGCCCCAACCCTTGCGGGTCATCCCCACTTTGAAGGTACTTCAAAAGGGTTGCTTCAAAACTGGTCCACCAACTTTCAGCGGACCGCATGGTTAGAATGACCTTTGCCTCAGGATAGACATTGATCAACGTGCGCCAATAGTACGCTGATGGCCAATCAACACATGCGGTGTACCCGTCGAAAAGCTTCTCCCAATCGGGTTCGCCACCCTTCGCCAGATCGAGCCACAAAGGTCGAAGCGGCGTTCCTTCCTCAAGTTCGAACATGTGGTGCGTTGGTCCAACACCCAGAATGTTCAACGCGTTTCGCATTGAATCTGTTCCGGTTCGGCCAAATCCTGTTCCAATAACTTTCAATGCCATATGACCGCCCGTACCCTCGAGGAATGTATCTTATCCAGCAGACTCTTTGGGAACGACAAAGTCAACTTGGCGTCAGTGAATAGCGATATTGTCCTGTGCCAGTTAGAGTTTCCATGCAAGCGCAAACAGTAAGAAGTAAAAACCACAAAGCAGACATTTGAGACTGCGAAGTAAATGCTCCATACGGACTCAGAGCGGTCATCTGACAGTTTTGGTCAGGAAAGGCAGCCCTTAAACTTGCTCAAAGGTCGGCTATGCGGGACAAAGCCGACCTTGGTCGATTTCCCGTTTGCGCGTAAAGTTCATGCGACGGCATCGAACCGCGGGGCAAACAATGAGACGCGCTTTCCTTGACAGCTTTCCACTTATTTTGGGTGAGGGGTCCATGTACGAACGCCTTCGACGTGGTGCAAGCGCGGCATTTGACCCCGACATCGCCTACGCCGGCATGTTGTACGACGAGGGCGAACGAGAAGTGCTTGCAGCGACGCACCGCGAGTATCTCGATATTGGTCAACAATATGGTCTGCCGATGGTCGCTGGTACGCCCACTTGGCACGCAAATGCATCCCGCATCGCAAAGTCAGCTCACGCCGAAAGATCGATAAACGCCGATGGCTGCGAATTCATGAAAGCGCTCCGCCAAAGCTATGGACCTGACGCTGCACCGATTTTGATTGCGGGTGTGACCGGCCCATTCGGCGATGGGTATAAGCCAGAGGAAGCTCCGGACACTGCAGCCGCGATCGATTTGCATACACCGCAGATCGCCTCGCTCGCCGAGGCAGGCATCGATTTCTTCAAGGTACAGACTTTACCAAGCGTCGCTGAAGCACGCGGCATTGCCAAAGTCCTCGGCACGACAGGCAAACCCTACGTCCTGAGCTTTGTAATTCGCCGAGACGGTTGCGTCCTTGACGGCACGCCACTCGATCTTGCCATCAGCACAATTGACGACCAAACACGAAATCCGCCTGCAAGCTACGCCGTCAATTGCGTGCACACATCGGTTTTCTCCGCAGCTTATTCACTAATCCATGATCGCAGCGCGACTGCCGCCGAGCGTATTCTTGGCATTGACGCCAATACATCCGCGAAGACCCCCGAAGAACTCGACGGGCTATCAGAAATTGATACCGAAGCACCTGATGATTTTGGCAAAAACGTATCGGCACTGAACGAGAATTTCGGGATTGCCTACCTTGGTGGTTGCTGTGGTTCCTCTACCGAACACATCGCCGCGCTCGCCGCCCAGTGCGTTGCAAAACGGGACGTCTAGGACTTGTTTCCTACTTGCACAGTGTGCCGATGAAAATGACGGCTGCGGGCTCAAACCTGTCATCCGGGAGGTCTTTCCCCGTTATAGGTTTGACGTCACCTCCGGCGCCTCAAACGCCTTCACCTCCGGCAACTCCCCCTCCCACTTCTCCACTGTCACCAGCGTTGTGTGGGCGATGTTGCCTTGGGCGAGTGAAGACGTGCCCTTGTCGAGCGTCAGGATGTTGGGGTTGCCGTGCACGCAGGTCCATGTGCCGTTGATCAGTTGAGGATCGAACCATGCGCCGGTTGCCAAGGCGATGGCGTCGCTGCGGATGCCATCTGAAACCTCGGCGCTGGCAAGGCAAGCGCCGCGGGCGTTTTTCAGGCAGATAAAGTCGCCCTCTTCGATGCCGCGCGCGGCGGCAGTATCAGGGTGCAGCGTGGCGATCTCGCGGCCTTTGCGTTTGCGGGTGGCGGCATGGCTGCCGCTGTCGAGCTGGCTGTGCAGCTTTGTGCCAGGCTGGCCCGAGATCAGGTGCAGGTCTTGCGGGGCGGCGTTGCCTGTCCATTCGGTTGGTGTGATCCATGTTGGATGGCCCGCGCAGTCGGGCAGGCCCATGCGGGCAATCGGCGGGCAGACGATCTCGATTTTGCCGGTCTCGGTTGGCAGCGGCGCGCCCGTCGGGTCTGCAATAAAGTCGGAAAACAGGATACGGCGGTCCACGGAGGCGGGGAGTGTCAGGCGGCCTTCTGCTTTGAAGTCCTCAAAAGTCGGCATGTCGTGACCGGACGCCTTTGCTGCTTTTTCCCCTTCGGTCCAAAGCCATTCGATCCAGTCGTCCGTGCTGCGGCCTTCGGTAAACGCGTCCTGCACATCAAACCGCTTTGCAAGATCAGCGAAGATGGCGTGATCGTCGCGTGCCTCGCCTAAGGGCGCCATGACCTTGCTCATCCAGACCAGCCCGTTTTCGCGGCCGTTGGTCATCAGATCGCAGCGCTCCAGCGGCGTAGTGCTGGGCAGGACGATGTCGGCGCGCTTGGCTGTGGCTGTCCACCAGGGCTCATGCGTGATGACAGTCTCGGGCTGACACCAGGCGTGTTCAAGTCGCATCAGATCCTGATGATGGTGGTAGGGGTTGCCACCGACCCAATAGACAAGGCGGGTATCGGGATACGTGCGGGTTTCGCCGTTGTATTGGTATTGCTGGCCGGGGTGCAGCAGCATGTCGGCGATACGCGCGACGGGGATGAAACTATCGACCGGGTTCTGCCCTTGCGGGACCGCGGGCCAGGGAATGCGGTGCGACCGCTTGCCGACAACATCCGTTGATCCATAGCCAAACCCGAAGCCGCCGCCTGGGGTGCCGATCTGGCCCAGCATGGCGGCGAGTGTCAGGCCCATCCAAAGCGTTTGCTCGCCATGGTCAGCCCGTTGCATGCCCCATGTCAGCGCAATCATTGTCGTATGGGTGGACATCCGGCAGGCAAGCTCACGGATCGCCTCGGGTGCGATGTCGCAGATCTTGGCGGCCCACGCGGCGTCTTTGGGTTGCCCGTCTTTTGCGCCGGTCAGGTAAGCTTCGAACTTGGGCCAGCCGTTGCAGAAGCGATGCAGGAAGGCCTCGTTGTGCAACCCACGACGGTGCCATTCATGCGCGATGCCCAGCATCAGTGCGGTGTCGGTGTTTGGCCGAAGCGGGATCCACTCAGGCGCATTTTCGGCTGCATAATCACCCTTTATGGGCGAGACGTTGATCGCCTTCATGCCGCGCTCATGCGCCTTGCTCAGCCAGTGCTCGGTTTCGTGACGCGCCACGCCGCTTGATGCGATTTGAGCCGTGCGCCCTGAGATGCCGCCAAATGCTACCAGCAGTTCGGTGTGTTCCGAGATGGTTTGCAGGTCGGTCATCTGCGCCTGCAACTGGCTGTTGGTCAGACCGGTGATGTGGGGAAACAGAACCTCGGCGGCCGCATGGCTATAGGTTTCGCGTGAATACGTGTAACCGCCGATCAGGTTCAAAAAGCGCCGCATCTGCGACTGGGCGTGGTGAAAGCGCCCGGCGCTGGCCCAGCCGTAAGAGCCTGCGTAGATCGCTTCGTTGCCGTGGTCTGCGCGCACGCGTTTCAGCTCGCCCGCTACCAGATCAAGTGCGGTATCCCAGTCAACCTCGACAAAACTGTCGTTGCTGCATCTTTTGCCTCGGTCGCGGGATGCAAGCCAGCTTTTGCGAATGGCTGGTTTCAAGACCCGTGTGCGCGTGTCTCGGCTCGCGTCAACCCATCCGTTTCCGATTGAAGAGGGGGATGGGTCGTCAGACACGGACTTTAACACAGGACCATCCGGTGTGTCGGTGATCTCGTAGGTGCCCCAATGGGCGGACGTGTAGCGCCTGTTCATAGCGCATTCTCTCCAATGTGGCGCTTGCAGGTGAATAAGCGAGCGCGCGTTTCAAGGGAAGAGAGTTTCACGAAAGCACCGCCGTTTGCGTGGCGAAATCGGTGATTAAATCCGCGCAGATTTCGGGCGCCTCTTCGTGCGCTAGGTGACCCAGATCGGGCAAAATCCTGCATGTCGCATTTGGCATAATATTTGTCGCGTTTTGCGAGTCTCTGACTGGCACGGCCTTGTCGCCCTCAGCGGCAAGAAACAGGGTTTGCGATCGGATGTCAGGCAGTCGCCTGAGCAAATCATCGAGAGACCACTGGGCCATCATCGCCAGCGTTGCGTCTACGTGATCACGGTTGCGGGCAAGGCGGCGATAGAGTGCAAGGTCCTCGGGCGGCAGTTTTGAACCAGTGCCGTTGATAAGCCTGGTGATGTTGGCCTGACTGGTAGACGTAGCGACAAACAGCTCAGCCGTGAACGGGGCCAAGGCAAGGAATTTGGCAGTGAGCGGGAAGAGCCACCCGGCGACGCCCTTGAAGTTTCCCAGTGCCGCGTTGATGCCGACAATGGGCGGTGCTGTGCCTAACTCTTCGCTCAGGCGCAAAGCAATGGCGGCACCGGCAGAGTGGCCGACCAAAAGATCGGGCTGCCACCCTTCATGGTCCATCAGGTGCTTTATGTCATGTGCCATCGGATCCAATCCGCAGCGGGCGCGGTTTCCCAGATGGGTGAAGCCCTGACCGGGCAGATCAAAGGCCACCACATGAAAGTGCCTTGCTAAAAGTGGAAAAAGCCCGCGCCAACTTTGAGTTGCCGCCCCAGCACCGTGGATCAGAAGAAGTGTGGGGCCGATGCCCCCCTCCTGCACATGCCAGCGGTGCGGTGCGCAGTTTACGATCCGCGAATGCTCAGTCAGCGGCCAGTCGGTGGCGTCGTCAGGCCAGCGCATCAGAGACAGCCGTGGCAAGGCGTTTGGCATCGGCGCGTGGCAACGGGATGTAGTGCCCAAGCGCGGTTTGAGAGAGTGTTTTCAGGTCCGGCTCGGGTCGGGTGCCGGTGTCGATGACAAGGGTTTCCACACCTTCGGCGGCGATCATCTGGGCCAGCCGTTTCGCATCCTCGCGCGCGTCCTTGCGGTTCGGTTGACCGTCAAGAGCGATATTGGCGCGCCCGTCGGTGAGCAAGGCGATTGTTGGCGTCAGGCCCTTGCGCGCGGCTGTGCGCGCAACTTCCAAAGCCGCCTGCAGACCTGCGGCAAGGGGTGTGCCGCCACCGCCCGGCAATGCAGCAAGGCGACGCTTTGTCTGCACAAGCGACCGAGTGGGCGGCAACAAAACCTCAGCGGCCTCTCCGCGAAAGGCAACGAGGGCCACATGATCGCGGCGGGCATAGGCCTCGGCCAAGAGCAATTCGACAGCGCCTTTGGCTTCGGCCAATCGCGCGAAGGCTGCTGAGCCTGAGGCGTCGACGGCAAAGACCAAAAGGCGGTCGGAGGTCTCTTCGAACCGCTTGATATGAAAATCATTGGGGCGGATGTGGACGCCCTTTTCGCTGGAGGACTTTGCGCGGATTGTCTGCCAAGGGGCGGCGGCGCGTAGGGTGGCCACGATATCTAGCCGGGTTGTGCCGTCGAGCTTGCCTTGGCGCGCGGGCAGGGGGCGACCCCTGCGGTTGCCCCTTTTCTTTGCACCAGAGCCGCTGCCAGTGGCGCGGCGGATGCGGCCACTGGAAAGGCGGGCAAGAAGGTCTGGCGGCAAGGCAGCTTTGACGGCTTCCAGCAGGATGTCGTCGTCAAGTGTTGGGTTTTGAGGTTTGCTCTCAGCATCGTCGGGCGTGTCTTGCGGCTGGTTGTCAGGGTGTTCGTCTTCGACCGAAGGCATTTGGGTTGCGCGGTGAGCAAGCACCAGCATGCCGGCGACCAAGATGTCTGCCTCATCCACAGTTTCATGCGTCATCAAGGCCGCGTGGGCCCGCGCGCAGCGAAAGGCAAGGTGCAGTGCGCGCAGGCTGTGAATGCCGAATTGCGCGGCCAACGTGGCGAGTGCCTCGATGTCAGAGGCACATGTAGGTAGCTTTGTCAGGCGAGATTGCGCTTTTCTGATGACGTCGGGATCTGATGCGGTTTTGACATTCATCCGCGCCGGAATCATGTCAGTCTCGATGCGAAAGGCCAGCCTGTCTTCCAGCACCCGCGCAAGGACTTCGTCGTCAATGCCTTCGTCAAGAGCGATGGCGGTACGCCCCTCGTCCAGAGCACTAGCGAGGCGCGCAGCACGCTCTGGCGTCAGCCGCTCGGCCATGGGTAAAAGCAGCGTTGCGGCATTTCCAAGCGCGCCCTCTGCGTGGACAAGTTTGCGGTTGCTCAGGGTCCGGGCAACGTCAAGGCCGCCGTTAAGCTGTGCATCGGTGACGGTCGGAGCAATGCGCGCATGGGGGCGAGGCAGCGCCGAAAGATCAGCGACAAGCGCGTCACGCGCGGGGCCAGCGCGCCCCCTAATCACGATGCCGCCAAGGCCCACGGGGTCTATCGCCAGCAGCGTCAGCGCCAGTTTGGCCTGATCAAGAGGCAGCGGCGCATCCATCAGCCAAAGACATCCTCGACCACGCGCGCGACGCGGGTACCAGAGCCCGCCTCGTCCAAAGGATCACGGCGCAGGCGGTGGCGCAAGGCAAGCGGGGCCGCGGCCTGAATGTGGGTGCGGGCGACGGCTGTGTCATCTCGAAAGGCAGCGTGCGCGCGCGCCGCTTTAAGCAGCGTAAGTTCGCCGCGCAGGCCGTCGGCGCCCAGCTTCAGGCAAAGTGCTGCCACGTCGTGCAGCACATTGTCCGGGGTTTTGAGTTTCTTGAGCGCCTTGCGGGCCTTGATGATGCGGTCGCGGATTGCTGCGTCTTCGGCCTGCCAACGCAGCATGAAAGCGGCGTGGTCGTTTTCAAATCCATCGCGGCGCTTGATGACCTCAACACGTTCGCTGATCTCGGTTGGAGAGGCGACTTCGACCGAAAGCCCAAAGCGATCAAGGAGTTGCGGGCGCAATTCGCCTTCTTCGGGGTTGCCGGAGCCGACAAGAACAAAACGGGCGGGATGGCGAATGGAAAGGCCGTCGCGTTCGACCACGTTTTCGCCGGATTGGGCCACATCCAGCAGCAAATCAACGATGTGGTCTTCGAGCAGGTTAACCTCGTCGATATAGAGATATCCACGGTTTGCCTTGGCCAGAAGACCGGGTTGAAACGCCTTTTCGCCATTCACAAGCGCGCGCTCGATATCCAGCGCACCGGTCACGCGGTCTTCGGTCGCCCCCAGTGGCAGGTCGACGACGGGCGTTGGGATTTTGTGGGTGGATTTCTTGGTGGTTGTGGCCCAATCGGGGCTTTCGCCCACGCGCTCTGCATTGACAGGGCACCCACGCACGGCGGTGATTTCTGGCAGAAGGGCAGCCAGCGCACGGACCGCGGTGGATTTGCCGGTGCCGCGATCGCCAAAGACCAGGACGCCGCCGATAGACGGGTCGATGGCCGTGAGGATCATCGCGGTTTTCATCTCGTTCTGACCAACGATGGCGGAAAAGGGGAATGCGTCTTTCATTGGGTCTCCAGTGCGGCGAGCGGCGAGGTGCCGTTCCATGTGCCGCTGTCTGATTGCACGGCGAACCGGGCGTAGAGTTCTTCACGAAACCAGCCTTCGCTGCGGACAGCCTTGATCGCTTCGGCATGGTGCCCGGTGCGGGCAAACCCGGCCATCTTCTCAGCGTCAGGCCAGATTGAAAAGGTCACCTGGTGCAGCCAGGGCACTTCGCCGATACCGATTTTGAAAACGACATTGGGATCGCGTCCGATGGTGTTTGAGATATTCGGCACCCGTCGCCAAAAGCGCATCAGGATCGACGGCTTGATCGTGGCGCGGGTGAGAGCGGCCAGCGGGCCAGTTTGAGATGTTTCGTACGCAATAAACGGCTCGGCGCCCGACCAGTTGCCGCGTGCGGACGTGGGTGTCAGAAAAACGGTCCAGTCTTCGCTGGCCTTCGCGCGGTAGCGGTTGAAGACAGCTTCGTGCGTCACGCGTTTTTGCGCAGTTTCCATATCGGGCCACGTGGCCAAAACCGCGTAGACGGCAGTGTTGGGAACCGGCGTGAAGCCTTCGCCCGTGCCGCTGCCGCAAAGCTTCCAGAACTGAATGTCGGGGACTTTGGCCATTGAGAATCGGGCCCGTCCCATCATCCATAGCGCCCAAAGCCGCGCGGAAGGGCGCGAAAAGCGGAAGAAAGACAGGCTGACTGTCTGCTGATTTGGCTCCGTCACGGGCGGCTACTCCGATACTGTAAGGTTAGATTGACATAAAGTGCCCCGCTTGGAAAGAGATTGGTGTGTTTTCGCTTTGAAACAGACAATTAAGTTGTCAACTTTGATTGACGCTTCTACCATGCCTTTTATGAACGCCGCCGCTCCTCTTCTTGCCAGTGGCCAGACCGCGCTCGTTATCGGCGCAGGTCTTGGCGGGCTTGCGGCTGCGATGCGGCTGGGGGCCAAGGGCTATCAGGTCACGGTCTTGGACCGACTTGACCGTGCCGGTGGGCGCGGCTCGTCGATTGCGCAAGACGGTCACCGATTTGATCTGGGCCCGACGATTGTTACCGTTCCGCACGTGTTTGAAGAGCTTTGGGCGGCGTGCGGACGTGATTTTCATGCCGACGTTGATTTGCGCGCGCTTGATCCGTTCTATGAGATCAGGTGGCCTGATGGCTCAAGCTATAATGCCACGGGCGATATCGCACGGCTGGCGCTTGAAGTTGCGCGCTTGAATCCCTCTGATGTGAATGGTTTCCACCGGTTCCTGCGCGACAGTGAAGAACGCTATGAGTTCGGGTTTGAAAACCTTGGGCGGCGGTCAATGCACAAGCTGTGGGACCTGATCAAGGTTCTGCCAACCTTTGCGATGCTGCGGGCGGATCGTTCGGTTTATGCCCATGTTGCACGCCGCGTGAAGGATCCCCGATTGCGGATGGCGTTGTCATTTCATCCGCTCTTTATTGGCGGTGACCCGACGCGGGTGACGTCGATCTATGCGCTGGTGAACCACTTGGAATCGCAGTTTGGTGTGCACTACGCGATGGGCGGGGTGCAGGCGATTGCCGATGCAATGGCAGGTGTTGTGCGCAGCCAGGGCGGGTTGGTGCGCCTTGGGGCGGAAGTTGATGAGATTGTCATTGAGAACGGTATTTCCAAAGGCGTGCGCCTGACCAATGGTGAGATGCTGCGCGCTGATGTGACCGTGAGCAATGCGGACGCCGGGCATACCTACACCCGGCTTTTGCGCAATCACAAGCGGCAGCGATGGACGGACAAAAAGCTGGGCTCGCGCCGGTGGTCGATGGGGCTTTACGTTTGGTATTTCGGTACAAAGGGCACAGCGGGCAAGTGGCGCGATGTCGGGCACCACACCATTCTGAACGGGCCACGGTTTCGCGGGTTGTTGAAAGACATCTTCCGCAAAGGTGTGCTGGCCGACGACATGAGCCTTTATATTCACCGCCCTTCCGTGACCGATCCGGGTGTTGCTCCTGAGGGTGATGATACGTTTTATGTGCTCTCGCCCGTGCCACATCTGGGGCACGCAAATCCGGTGGATTGGGATGCGATGGAAGAGACATATCGCAAGCGCGTGGCGGAAAACCTGCAATCGGTTATCCCGGGCTTTGAAAGGCACATCAGCACGCAGGTGACTTTTACGCCAAAGACCTTTCGCGACAGGTATCTGTCGCCCTTGGGAGCGGGGTTTTCAATTGAGCCGCGCATTTTGCAGAGCGCTTGGTTTCGCCCTCACAACGTCTCGGAAGAGGCCAACGGGCTTTATCTGGTTGGTGCGGGCACACATCCCGGCGCAGGGCTTCCCGGCGTTATTTCCAGTGCCGAAGTGCTGGGGCAACTGGTGCCGGATGCGATACCTGTTGCAGAGAAAGTGGCAGCTGAATGATGCACGCAGACGATCTGGCGCACTGCAAGGCAGTGATCAAAACGGGCTCATTGTCATTTCACGCAGCCTCAAAGCTTTTGCCTGCACGCGTGCGGGACCCGGCCTTGGCGCTTTATGCGTTTTGCCGCCTTGCTGACGATGAAGTCGATGAGGGTCAGGAAAAGGCGCACGCAGTTCTGGAGCTGAGTGACCGGCTGGATCTGGCGTATGCAGGACGGCCGCGCAATGCACCGGAAGATCGCGCTTTTGCTGCCATCATTGAAGAGTTCGATATGCCGCGTGCTTTGCCAGAAGCTCTGCTTGAAGGGCTGGCCTGGGATGCGCAGGAGCGTCGGTATGAGACGCTGTCTGATGTGCGCCGGTATTCGGCCCGCGTCGCTGCTGCCGTTGGCGCGATGATGTGCGTGCTGATGCGGGTGCGCGATGCTGACGCGCTAGCGCGCGCCTGTGATCTGGGCGTGGCGATGCAACTGACCAATATTGCGCGCGACGTAGGCGAAGACGCGCGTGCTGGCCGGATTTACGTGCCGCTGGAGTGGCTGGACGAGGCTGGATTGACGCCCGGGGCGCTGCTGGCGAGCAAGACAGCCAACCCCGAAGTGCGCCGCATGGTGCGCAGGCTTTTGGCTGAGGCACGGCGGCTTTATCTGCGCTCGGAGGCGGGCGTGCCTGCCTTGCCGGTTGGCGCGCGCACAGGCATATATGCTGCGCGGTATATCTATGCCGGGATCGGAGGCGCGCTGGAACGCAGCAAACATGACTCGATTACCCGGCGTGCGCGCACTACGACCACGCAAAAAATCGGCTGGATGGCGCGATCCATGGTGCGTGCTGGTGGATCACTTGTGGTGCCGCGCTCTCCGGTGCTTTTTGCGCGGCCCCTGGACGAAGTACGGTTTTTGGTTGATGCAGCCGCTGATCAGCAGGTGCGGGAACTTGGACGCACAGGTGCCCTTTTGGGCGTGCTTGCTGACTTGAAGACGCGCGATGTTGCTGCCAATGCAGCACGGCAGACCCTGTGATGGACCTGTTTCTTTTTGGAATATTCTTCGTGACATGTGGTGCGGCGGGGGCCACCGGTGCCATGTTTCCACCTGGCCCCTGGTACGAGACGCTCAAAAAGCCGTCCTGGGTGCCGCCGAACTGGGTTTTTCCGGTGGTGTGGTCGTCGATCTATATCCTGATCTCTTTCGCGGGCGCACGGGCCGCCGCATTGGACGGCAGCGGCCTGGCGCTGGCTTTTTGGGCGATGCAAGCGGGGTTCAGCACACTTTGGACACCGGTTTTCTTTGGGCTGCGTCGTTTTCGGGCCGCAGTGGTTGTGATCGTGATCCTTTGGCTTTCAGTTTTCGGTGCGACACTCACGCATTTTCAACTGGATCTATGGGCGGGTTTGGCCTTTGTGCCTTACCTTATTTGGGTGAGTGTGGCGGGGGCGTTGAACGTGGCGATGGTGCGGCTTAATCCCGATGTCGAGGCCGTGCAGCCGGGGCACTAGATTACTGTATTGCGCCGGGCTTTGCCCGTCGCGGTGCCGGGGGCGCCGCCCCCGGACCCCCGGGATATTTATGAGCCAATAATGGTCAGAAGCGCCATTGCGCACGGCGTGGAACACGCACGGCGAGCAATGGTTTTATCAGGGGTGAGGCGAAGCGGTTGAGGTCGAGCGCTTCGTGCACGCCTGTGAGGTGCGCGCCGTCGATTGTGGTTTCCACCACCGAACGACAGTAAAAAGGTGCGTCCAGCATGGGCTTGATCTGACGGGCTTTGGTGCCCGGGTCGGTGCGTGTCTCGCGGCGCACAGTCCAGGCCGAGCGTTTGAAGGGTGCGCGGGCAGGGGCGTCAACGTGGCGGGCATTTCCCTCTGCATCAAAGCCAATGGCGGCGTCGAGCTGCGTGCCGTCGCGGCGCTCAGCATCGTAGAAGCTAAGTGCGCCGTCTTTTGATGGAAAGCGGCCCCAACTCCAGTAGCTGAAGTCCTGCTCAAGAGCGCGGGTGCCGAAGTTTGCATCGAAGTAGCCGTGTCCTTCCCACTGCCAGCCCGACCGGTCAATATCGACGCTGATTGTTGAGATCGGGGCGAATGGGCGCCAGATGTGTGCATCGTCTTGCGTCAGGGGGAGTTCGACTCCTGTGATCGCTGCAGGCGTGACAGTGATGGTGCCTTTGATGCGGTTGATCAGCGGTGGCGACGAGATCTCGTTGATCGAGATGACCAGCTTGCTGCCCGTCCAGTGCATTGAGGAGGGGCCGACCTCAAGCGTGTCTTCGCTTTGGCGCAGCGCTTGGGTGCCGCGGTCTGTCATGGTGAAGCGTCCGCCACGCCCATAAGTGGCCACGTTGATGCAGCAGTTGTTTTGAGGGTTCTTTCGGCCAGACCATGCGTACCAGGGCGAAAAGACCGAGCCTATAAAGCCGATGACGGAGACGGCTTTGGTGCCGTCATGGCTGATCCCGTCGACGTACCACCAGGCGTATCCGTTGGGACCAATTTGGACTGAGAAGTTCGGTCGGCCATGATCGCCGCGACCGCGTGCCGGGCGGAGAGTGTCGCCATGGGTACGCCCGCTCCCGGGTGTGCGCCCCCCCCGGTCAGATAGAGACCCGGTACTCTGGTGCGAGCCGTCGGGCGCTTGAAGGCCGCAGTCATGCCCGCCGGACTTCGCCCGTAAAGTGCTCCCTGACTGGCCGGAAACATCTGGTCGAAGTCCGCTGGCATGGTCAGGGCGTCGGCTTTCGGGATTGGATCGAATGTCAGCCCGAATTGGCGCAGGCGTTGAAGGATATATGTCAGACATGCGTGTTTTTCCTGGACGGTTTGGGTCAGCCCTGCGGGGGCGTTCAGAATGATCTCGAAGCGTTCTTCTGTGGTGTTCGGGTGGATGCAGCCTTGGTCTTCGGCGCAGACATAAAGCGTGGCGTCTGTGGGCAGTCTGCCTTCGTGCAATGCGTCGAATTCGGCGTTGGGCGTATCCCCAAAAAAGACAGTGTGATGTGCCAAGGACGGGCCTGTTGCGCGCGCGGCAAAGGACAGGACAGCGGCGGAGAGGCTGCGCGGTTCGACCGATTTTTGCGCGACGGCGCTCTTCAAATCTGCGCCAAGCGCACCCGTTTGCAAGGCGCGCGGATCACCGTTGAAGACGATCTGATTGGCAGTGAAGGTTTCATATTGGGTGTTTACGACAAAATCTGCGCCCTCTTTTTTGACGTCTTGAACATCGGTGCCGTAAAGGAACGATGCGCCTCGCCTGGTCGCCAAAGCCTCTATTGCGCGTGGCAGTGTGTGAAAGCCGCCCTCAACGCGCCAGACGCCTGCGGCCTCGGCATGGGCGATCAGTGACAGGATCGCGGGGCTGCCTTTGGGGGAGCCGCCTACGTAGGTGGCGTATCGCCCAAAGAGCTGTGCAAGACGCGGGTCTTTGAAGTGGCGTGACAAGGCGCGGTCGAGGCTCATGTGCGGGGTCATGTCCTTGATCAGGCCGGTGCGCGAAAGGACCTTTGCAGTGAGGGTTGCCATCGATGGAGTTGCAGCCTGCATCATCGGCGCGTCGAATGCCTTGAAAAGCCGTTCGGACAGTTTGGCGAATCGCGCATAGTCTCGTGCGGCGTCATCGCCAAGTGCTTGGGTGATATTGGCAATGCTTTGAGATATGTCGGGCATCAGATCAAGGCATGTTCCGTCGCGCCAGTAGTGACGCGCCAGTGTTGGAAGCGGGTGCAATGTGACATGGTCAGAGAGCTGTTCGCCGACATCCGCGAAAAGCTGATCGAAGACGTGTTTCATCGTCAGCACGGTGGGCCCAGCGTCAACGGGGCCTGCGCTCGACGGCACGGTGCGGATTTTCCCGCCGGGCGTTGCGTGCCGCTCTAACACGCGCACCGACAAGCCGGCATGGGCCAGCCTTAGCGCAGTCGCAAGACCGCCAATACCTGCGCCAATCACAATGACATCGCTATTGAGACTCATGCAGCCAATTGTTGACTTAGAAACCAAAACTGTCCAGTTTGATTTACACATGGCTGTCTGATAGGTTGGACAAGTTATATATTCAGGAGCGCTTATGGATATTTCCCGCAGGTACGAGACAGCGATTGCCCATGCAATAGCGCGTGGTCAAAGCGGGATGCCGCCGGGCAAGCTTGCTCATGCGCTTGAGTATGCGGTCATGCCGGGTGGCGCGCGGATACGTCCGACCATTTTGCTGAGCGTTGCGAAGGCCTGCGGTGACGATCAGCCCGAGATTGCGGATGCGGCGGCCTGCGCGTTGGAGCTGATACATTGTGCGTCGCTGGTGCACGATGATCTGCCGTGTTTTGACGATGCTGACACCCGGCGTGGCAAGGCTTCGGTGCACCGCGCTTATTCGGAGCCGTTGGCGGTGCTGACGGGCGACAGTCTGATTGTCATGGCGTTTGAAGTATTGGGACGGGTCGCGCATCTGGATGCGCAGCGCTCGGCGGCCCTGGTGTTGGCGTTGGCCGGGTGCACGGGCATGCCAAACGGGATTTGTGCCGGTCAGGGCTGGGAGAGCGAGGCCGAGATCGACCTGGGCGCGTATCACCGTGCCAAGACGGGTGCGCTCTTTGTGGCGGCCACTCAGATGGGTGCTATCGCTGCCGGACACGATCCGCATGCCTGGGAAGAATTGGGCATGCGCATTGGCGAGGCGTTTCAGGTGGCCGATGATTTGCGCGATGCGGTGTCGGACGCCAAGACGCTTGGCAAGCCTGCTGGGCAGGATGATCTGCACGGGCGGCCAAGCGCGGTGTCAGAGTACGGTGTGCAAGGGGCAATGTCGCATTTGCAGGACATTCTAAGCGGTGCGATTGCGTCGATTCCGGCATGTCCTGGTGAAGCGGCCTTGGCGCAGATGGTGCAGGCGCAGGCGCAGCGTTTTGCACCTCAGGGAGCCGCGTCCAAACGCACCATTCCGGGTGAGTGACGGCCGTGGATGGCGCGCCGGACATTCCTAGATCACCGGCGACGCGCAGTGCTGATCTTCCAAAGGCAACTTTGCGCAACCGATTGTTATCGTCTCGAAAATTCCAAAACTGGGCCGCAAAATTTCCGGTGATCCGGCGCTTTGTGCGCCGCGATGGATTGGCAATCTTCGACCTTGTGGCAGGGTTTTGCCACAGCCAAATCCTGGCGGCATTGGTTGAGCTTGGTGTCCTTGAGCAACTGCGTGGTGCGCCGCGTTCGAGCAATGACCTGGCCGCTGTTTGTAACGTTCCACCTGCCCGCATGAAGGTGCTTCTTCGGGCAGGCATTTCACTTGGTCTTTTGCGCCACAAGCGTAGGGATCGTTATGGTTTAACGCGCAAAGGAGCCGCTTTGCTGGGGGTGCCGGGCCTTTCTGAAATGATCTTGCACCACCGCGTTCTTTACCGGGATTTGGTCGATCCCGCCGCGTTTTTCAAAGGCGAAACTAGCCCCAAACTGGCGTCTTTCTGGCCCTATGTCTTTGGCGCAGGTGCCGCGGATGATTCTGAGTCGGCAGCAAGATATTCGAACCTGATGGCGGAAAGCCAGGCGATGGTAGCCGAGGATACGCTCAATTCTGTGCCTCTTTCAGGTGTCTCCACCTTGATGGATATTGGCGGTGGGACTGGTGCCTTTTTGACGGCTGCCGGAGCAAAATATCCGGGCCTAAACCTGCATCTTTTTGACCTGCCCGCGGTCGTCTCCGGCGCGCAATCTCGGTTTGATGCGGCAGGATTAACGTCGCGAACCACCATAACCAAAGGCTCGTTTCGCGACGATGTACTACCGAAAGGAGCGGATGCGATCAGCCTTGTTCGTGTGCTTTACGATCATTCAGACGACACGGTCAGCGCGCTTTTGAAAGCAGTTCGCACGGCTTTGCCCGAGGATGGCTTGCTGCTGATTTCGGAGCCAATGACAGGGGGTGACCGCCCTGAACGGGCGGGTGACGCCTATTTCGCGCTGTACACAATGGCAATGGGAACGGGGCGCACGCGCTCTGCGGCAGAGATTGCAGCGCTCTGCAAAGAAGCAGGTTTTTCTGATGTCAGGCCGCGAAAATCGACACGTCCGTTCATCACAAGCTGCCTGACCGCGCGCCGTTAACCTCGATAATATGTCTAGAATGATTGACACAGCAATGTGTCAGGTTAAACTGACAGTGTACGAAATGTCGCAGCTGAGTCTTGCACTCATTTAAAGGGAAGTCGTTGCAAAGCACCGCAGTCATATTGAGCGGCCCAAAAAACCTTGGGATCGACACGTTGAAGCTGAAGTCACCCAAGGCCGGCGACATCGTGGTCGATATTGCGCATTCCGGGATCTCGACAGGCACTGAAAAGCTTCTCTGGACAGGGGAAATGCCCCCATTTCCGGGCATGGGCTATCCTTTGGTGCCCGGCTACGAGTCGGTTGGATCTGTTGTTGAAGCAGGGACTGAGACCGGGTTCAAAGTTGGCGATTGGGTCTTCGTTCCGGGAGCGAATTGTTATCATGGAGCCTATGGGCTTTTCGGTGGTGCCGCGTCCCGTTTGGTGACCGCAGCTGACCGCGTTTCGCGAATCGATTCTGGGCTCAAGGCGCAAGGCGCGCTTCTGGCGCTTGCCGCCACAGCCCGTCATGCGATGGCGGGGCCAAACAAGTCTTTGCCTGATTTGATAGTAGGCCACGGCGTTTTAGGCCGACTTCTGGCGCGGCTCACAATTGCTGCTGGCGCACCCGCGCCCACGGTTTGGGAAATTGACAAAACGCGATGTGCCGGAGCCGCTGGTTACGAAGTGGTGCATCCGTTCTCGGATGGTCGTCGTGATTATCGATCCGTCTATGACGCTACGGGTCATAGCGATGTGATCAACGATCTGGTGCCAATCCTTGAGCGTGGTGGTGAAATTGTTCTGGCCGGATTTTATGCGCAACCTCTCGCCATCAAGTTTCCGCCTGCGTTCATGAAGGAAGCGCGATTCCGGGTTTCTGCCGAGTGGACACCGGATGACCTGATGGCAACGCGGGCCCTCGTTGAAAGCGGCGATCTGAGCCTTGATGGTTTGATCACCCATGAACGCCCTGCAGAAGATGCGGCGACCGCTTACGAGACAGCCTTTAACGACACAACCTGCCTGAAAATGATCCTGAATTGGAGCGGCCACGCATGAGCCTCGATGTCCCAAACCTGAAAGACTTCGATCAACGGCTGCGCGATGAAGCCGCCGAACCCACGTTAGAGGTTCCCACTGAGGAGCCGACATCGAAGACACAGATTATTGCGATTTATGGCAAGGGCGGTATCGGCAAATCCTTTACGCTGGCCAACCTCAGCCACATGATGGCCGAGCAGGGCAAACGCGTTTTGTTGATCGGTTGTGATCCGAAATCTGACACAACCAGCTTGCTGTTTGGCGGCAAGGCTTGTCCGACGATCATCGAGACCTCGACCAAGAAAAAGCTGGCCGGTGAAGAGGTTGCCATTGGCGACGTTTGTTTCAAGCGCGGCGGTGTTTTCGCGATGGAGCTTGGCGGGCCAGAGGTTGGGCGCGGCTGTGGCGGGCGCGGGATCATCCATGGCTTTGAATTGCTCGAAAAGCTTGGGTTCCATGATTGGGACTTTGATTACGTATTGCTCGATTTCTTGGGCGACGTGGTATGTGGCGGCTTTGGTCTGCCGATTGCGCGCGACATGGCGCAAAAGGTTATCTTGGTCGCCTCGAACGATCTGCAGTCGCTTTACGTGGCCAACAACGTGTGCTCGGCGGTCGAGTATTTCCGCAAGCTTGGTGGAAACGTTGGGGTTGCTGGGTTGGTCATCAACAAGGATGACGGTTCGGGCGAGGCGCAGGCCTTTGCCGAAGCAGTAGACATTCCGATCCTTGCCTCGATCCCGCAAAACGACGATTTGCGCAAGAAATCAGCAAATTACCAGATTGTCGGTACGGCTGAAAGCGAATGGGGCGCGCTGTTTGCATCCCTTGGCGAGAACGTCGCCGTGGCACCGCCGATGCGACCCACGGCGCTGACGCAGGATGGTTTGCTTGAGTTGTTCGATGGCTCGGACACCGGTGCTGGCGTGACGCTAGAGCCAGCAACCGACATGGACATGCGCGGTAAAAACGCGACGCCGAAAGAGAGCCTTGAGGTGATCTACGACGATGTCTGAACGCACCGGATATAACGTCGAATACGACGAGACCGGCGAAGTGCAGGTTATCGAAGGGGCGCCCCGCGACGCTGGCGCGCCGGAGATGGATGCACCTGAAACCCTAGGCTGTCATTCCGGTGGCGAGATGGAGAAAGCGGCACGTTTGGCAGGGTCGTCCGAGATTCTGGACCAATACGCTAAGGATTATCCACAAGGCCCGCATGACAAACCGCAGTCAATGTGCCCCGCTTTTGGTTCACTGCGCGTTGGGCTTCGGATGCGGCGCGTGGCGACAGTTCTCAGTGGATCGGCCTGCTGCGTTTACGGGCTTACCTTTGTTTCGCACTTCTATGGTGCGCGCCGCTCGGTCGGTTATGTGCCGTTCAATTCGGAAACGCTCGTCACCGGCAAGCTCTTCGAAGACATTCGCGAAAGCGTGCACGAAATGGCCGACCCGGATCGGTTTGACGCGATCGTGGTGACCAACCTGTGCGTGCCGACCGCGTCTGGTGTGCCGTTGCGGTTGCTGCCGGATGAGATCAATGGTGTGCGTATTGTTGGCATTGATGTGCCGGGATTTGGCATCCCGACCCACGCCGAAGCAAAGGACGTTTTGGCTGGTGCGATGCTCAAGTATGCTCGTGATGAAATTGCCGCCGGCCCCGTGCCAGCACCTGTGGGTGGCAAGGAAGACCGCCCCACAGTTTCGCTGCTTGGAGAGATGTTCCCCGCTGATCCGATGATGATTGGTGCGATGCTGGCCCCCATGGGCCTGGCCGCTGGGCCGGTTGTGCCGTGCCGCGAATGGCGCGAGCTTTATTCCGCCCTTGATTGCGGCGCTGTCGCTGCAATCCATCCGTTTTACACGTCTGCTGTTCGCGAGTTTGAGGCCGCTGGCCGCCCAATCGTCGGATCCGCCCCTGTGGGCCATGACGGCACCGCTGCCTGGCTGGCAGGGATTGGCGATGCCTTTGGTTTGGCCTCTGACAAGGTGGCCGCCGCGCAGAACGCTTTCCTCCCTGCGATTAAAGCTGCGTTGGCGGGTGCGCCGATCAAAGGCACGATTACCCTATCGGGCTATGAGGGCTCTGAACTTTTGGTAGCCCGCCTTCTGATCGAAAGCGGTGCTGATGTTCCTTATGTTGGCACCGCTTGTGCAAAATCGCCGTGGTCTGCTGCCGATGCTGAATGGCTGGCGGCAAAGGGTGTGAAAGTGAAATTCCGCGCCTCTTTGGAAGACGATATGGCGGCTGTGGAAGCGGTGAAGCCAGACTTGGCCATTGGCACGACGCCGGTTGTGCAAAAGGGCAAAGAGATGGGCATTCCTTCGCTTTACTTTACCAATCTGATTTCGGCTCGACCCTTGATGGGGCCTGCAGGCGCTGGATCGCTGGCCGAGGTCGTGAATGCGGCGATGGGCAACAAAGAGCGCATGGGCACGATGAAGGCCTTCTTTGAAGGTGTCGGCCACGAAGACACTGCCGGTGTCTGGGAAGGCGCGCCAAATCTGCAGCCGCAGTTCCGCGCGCTAAACGCCAAAAAGCTTGAACGCGCTGCGAAAGCCGCCAAAGCATCGGAGATGATCTGATGCTAATCCAGGATCATGATCGGGCCGGGGGCTATTGGGGCGCTGTTTACGCGTTTTGCGCCGTGAAAGGCCTGCAATGTGTGATTGACGGTCCGGTGGGGTGTGAAAACCTGCCAGTGACGTCGGTTTTACATTACACCGATGCTCTTCCACCGCACGAGTTGCCGATTGTGGTGACCGGTTTGGGCGAAGAAGAACTGGGTCGTGATGGCACCGAGGGTGCGATGAAGCGCGCCTGGGGTACGCTTGATCCTGCTCTGCCCGCCGTTGTGGTGACCGGATCAATTGCCGAGATGATTGGCGGCGGCGTCACTCCGATGGGCACTAATATTCAGCGTTTCCTACCGCGCACCATTGATGAAGATCAGTGGGAAGCCGCAGATCGTGCGATGACGTGGATTTTCACTGAATTTGGCATGACTAAAGGTCGGATGCCGAAAGAGGCAAAGCGAGAAGAGGATGCGCGCCCCCGCGTTAACATCCTTGGACCGATGTACGGCACGTTCAACATGCCGTCCGATCTGGCCGAAATCCGGCGATTGGTCGAGGGCATTGGTGCCGAGATCAACATGGTGATGCCGCTGGGTGCCCATGTGGCCGAGATGCGTAATCTGGTGAATGCGGATGTGAACATCTGCATGTACCGCGAATTTGGGCGCGGGCTTTGTGAAGTGCTCGGCAAGCCCTATCTGCAAGCCCCGATTGGTGTGGACAGCACAACGAAATTCCTGCGCAAGCTGGGTGAGTTGACCGGGCTGGACCCTGAGCCGTTTATCGAGCGTGAGAAGCATTCAACGCTGAAACCCGTTTGGGATCTGTGGCGCTCGGTCACTCAGGATTTCTTTGCCACCGCGTCCTTTGCTGTTGTGGCAAACGAGACTTACGCGCGCGGTATCCGCAATTATCTGGAAAGCGATCTGGGCCTTCCTTGCGCCTTTGCCGTGGCACGAACTGCCGGTGCCAAGACCAACAATGAGGAAGTGCGCGCAATGTTGGGGCAAAAGCGCCCGCTTGTTGTGATGGGCTCGATCAACGAGAAAATGTACCTCGCCGAGTTGAAGGCGGGTCACGGGCCAAGCCCCACGTTTATTCCCGCCAGTTTCCCGGGCGCTGCGATCCGCCGGGCTACAGGCACGCCTTTCATGGGATATGCGGGTGCCACGTACCTGCTGCAAGAGGTGTGCAACGGCCTCTTTGATGCGCTGTTCCATATTCTGCCTTTGGGCACTGAAATGGACTCTGCCGAAGCGACACCCACAACACTGCGCCGCGATTTCCCTTGGGATGAGGATGCGCAACGTCTGCTGGACGAGATCGTTGCAACCCACCCGATCCTGACACGTATTTCCGCCGCCAAAACCCTGCGTGATGCCGCAGAGAAGGCGGCTCTTGAAGATGGCGGAGAGCGCGTTGTGCGCGAAACCGTCGAGAAACTTCACCCACAGCTTACCAAAGAGGGAGGCACGTGATGACCGACATGACATCACAGACACCAATGCGCGACCGCAAGAAGCAGTCATCGAAGGGCGAGTACTATGCCTATTTCGCGATCCTTCTGGCACTCGCCTTGCCGATCAATCTTGTTATCTGGCTGGCGCGGATTGCGATGCGCAAAACGACCGATGGACCCATTCGCATGGCCTGGGCACAGGCCAGCACCGTGACGCCCAAGATCTTCTGGGCGTAACGGACGGATTTCGCCATCTCGCAAGGGGTGGTGGAGTAAGGCAGGGGATGAGCCCCTGTCACGACCCCGCCGCGGGGAATGCGGCTCAGTACGTTTTTCCGGAGGAAAAATATGGCTGATAATACTGATCTGTCTTTCACAGGTCTTACTGACGAGCAGGCCCAGGAGCTGCACTCAGTGTATATGAGCGGTTTCGGCATCTTCGCAGGTGTCGCTGTCGTTGCTCATATCCTGACGTACATCAAGCTTCCTTGGTTTGCTTTTTAGGAGGGCACCTGAATGTTCGCACAGTTCTACAAAATATGGCTGATCTTCGATCCGCGGCGCGTGTTCGTGGCTCAGGGCGTCTTCCTTTTCTTGCTTGCAGCGATGATTCACCTCGTCCTGCTCAGCAACCCGGAGACAAACTGGTTCACGCTCGCCTTCGGTGGTGCAGAGTAAGCCGCTGGCTTCGGCCGGCACTTAACATCGTCGCGGGCGGGGTTCTGAGATCAGACCTCGGCCGTGACAAAACCAAGAAAAGAATTCTCAGCGAGGCCAAACGGGGGCGCGCTGAACTGCAAGGAGCCGAACGATGGCACAGCTCGTATTTGAAAGAAAATACCGCGTCCGAGGCGGAACACTGATCGGCGGCGATCTGTTCGACTTCTGGGTCGGGCCTTTCTTCGTCGGCTTTTTCGGAGTGACGACGCTGTTTTTCGCAGCGCTTGGCACATTCCTAATTTTTTATGGCGCGGCCATGGGAGACACCTGGAACCCTTGGTTGATCTCCATCGACCCACCGCCGCTTGAATACGGCCTTGGGTTCGCGCCGCTGGAAAATGGCGGAATATGGCAGCTTGTCACCATCTGCGCGACCGGCGCCTTTGTAAGCTGGGCACTACGCGAGGTGGAAATCTGCCGCAAGCTGGGGATGGGCTATCACGTGCCTTTCGCATTCAGCATCGCGATCCTCGCTTATGTCACCCTGGTTGTCATTCGCCCGGTTCTGATGGGCGCATGGGGGCATGGATTTCCTTACGGGATCTTCAGCCACCTCGATTGGGTGAATAACGTGGGCTACGCCTATGGCAATTTCCACTACAACCCCGCGCATATGATCGCGATCACCTTCTTTTTCACCACCTGTCTGGCGCTTGCGCTGCACGGATCATTGGTGCTGTCGGCGGTTAACCCCGGCAAGAAGGGTGACGAGATTAAGACGCCGGATCATGAAGACACCTATTTCCGCGATCTGATCGGTTACTCGGTTGGCCCGTTAGGCATCCACCGCTTGGGCCTGTTCCTTGCACTGATGGCCGGGTTCTGGAGCGCGGTCTGTATCGTGATTTCCGGTACCATCTGGTTCGACGCATGGATTGTCTGGTGGGATTGGTGGCTTGAATTGCCCTGGTGGGCGGACCTTTGAGGAGTAAGGCAAATGGCTGAATATCAGAATATTTTCACCCAGGTGCAGGTCCAAGGTCCCGCCGAAATGGGTGTTCCGCTGGACGATCTGCGTGATCGCACCCAGAACGCGCGTTTCTCGACCCTGCTGGGATCTTTAGGCAACGCGCAGCTTGGCCCGATTCATCTGGGCGTGTTCGGAGTGGTGTCGCTGGCGACCGGTTTCATCTGGTTCTTTATCGTCGGCATGTCCTACTGGGCGCAGGTCGACTACTCGCCGGCGTTGTTCCTGCGCGACCTTTTCTGGTTGTCGCTGGAACCACCCGGACCGGAATATGGACTTGGCTTTGCGCCGTTGGCCGAAGGCGGATGGTGGCTGATTGCCAGCTTCTTCCTGCTGATAAGTGTAATGAGCTGGTGGATCCGCACTTATCTGCGCGCCGAAGAGCTTGGCATGGGAAAGCATGTGTCATGGGCTTTTGCCTCGGCGATCTGGCTTTTCCTTGTGCTGGGTCTGTTCCGCCCGATCCTGATGGGGTCGTGGTCCGAGGCTGTGCCTTACGGCATCTTCAGCCACCTCGATTGGACGAACCTGTTTTCGCTGACCTATGGCAACCTGTTCTACAACCCGTTCCACGCGCTTTCAATTGCCTTCCTATATGGCTCGGCTCTGCTGTTTGCGATGCACGGCGCGACCATTCTGGCGGTCAGCCGCTTTGGTGGCGAGCGTGAGATCGAGCAAATCGTCGACCGGGGCACAGCCTCGGAACGCGCGGCACTTTTCTGGAGGTGGACCATGGGCTTTAACGCCACGATGGAAGGCATTCACCGCTGGGCGTGGTGGTTTGCTGTCCTGACGACACTGACAGGCGGCATCGGCATTCTGCTGACAGGCACGGTCGTTGATAACTGGTTTGTCTGGGCGCAAGACCGCGGTTTTGCCCCGCCGGACCCTTAATGGAGAGATGAGATGAGCGACAACGACAACATCCTCGGACCAAACTCCCGCAAGTTCAGACTGACGGCGGATGCTCTGGCCCTGACCATGAAAGGCGCGGGCTATGCTTTGGTTCTGTGTTTGGTTCTGGTGGCGATCGGGCTGATCCTGACCTTTGCGGCAGGGTTTCTTCCCGACGAAGCAAGGGACGCGGACGATCCTTCGCCATGGTCCCACAACATTGAGATCAACGCGGACAACATCCGCGTGATCTAAGGCACTGGGGTCGGCCGACCCCGGTGTCAGCCGGTTTCAGAAGCTGATTGGCTTTGGCTTCTGAATCCTCGGGGGTAAGACCCCGGTTCCCTTCCTGTTGGCTACAGGAAACTCAACGCCGCGAAGGACACACCTTCGCGGCGTTTTTTGCGATACACTGGCAAAAGATGCCACCGTTGATCTTGGTCAATGCTGCTGTTGGCCTTGAAGACTATCTTTCATGAAAAAGGAGACCACTTCATGAAGCTATTGATATTTGGACTTTTCCTGGCGTTTCCCGTGGCTGTCTGGGCGCAAGACGCGGACGAAGGTCAGGTCATCTTCCAATTCCACTGCGCAACCTGCCACGGGCTTGAAGCGCGCGGAAACGGACCGATGGCCCCTGCTCTGACGGTCCAGCCAACCAACCTGACGCAGCTTTCCGCGAGCAATGACGGTGTTTTTCCCATCACCCGTGTGATCAAGCGGATTGACGGACGCGATCCACTTGTCAGCCATGGTTCGTCGATGCCGATCTTTGGGGATTTCTTTGAGGGTTATGATGTGGCGCTTAAGGCTGAGACCGGGCAACCGATCATGACCAGTAAGCCGATCTTGGATTTGATGGCATGGCTTGAGAGCGTTCAGGTGAAGTAGTTGAGAAGACTACGGAGTCTGCTTAGAGCCCGGCGCAGACCCAGTAGCAAGCTCTACAAATTGCCGGCTTCGGTGTGATCTACAAATTGCCGGCTTCGGTGTGAGCCGATAATGTACGGCAATATTGAAATCGGGGAATTCACTTGGATGAAGAGACACTAGGGTGGCACAACGCGATTTGGGATGACGGCGAATGGATAAGTTGGCGAAGTGTCGACAGCCATCTTGAACGGCTTGAGTTGGAAGAGCTGTACCCAAACGCAGACGTAAACTTGGTACCGGTCTTAGAGGAACTCGTGGATGTCGCCCAGCACTTTCACATCGCGACAGGAAAACACCTTGGCATTTATGGCGATATTGGAGAGCTTTATGGTGCAATCATGTATGGGATCAAACTCCACAAGAACTATGCCAAGGGGTCGGACGGGCGCTTAGGGAATGACTTCGTTGAGGTGAAGACCATCACACCTTTCAAGAAAAACCATTCAGTGACCGTGAAGCTTGACAGACATTTCAGCAAACTTCTTGTAGTGAAGGTAAACGATCGCTTTGAAATTTCCGGCCTTCTCGTCGAGCGAGGTAGACTGCCAAAGGTCCGCGGCAATGTGCTTCGTATTCACTGGGACGATCTTGAACAGATCGAGTAACCGCTTCGTCCGCACAGCGCCATTTCCACAATTTCTAATGCGTCTCGCCAAAGATCGTCGTGCGATGGTTTTCAAGGTAGATCTTGAGCCACGGTGTGAAGCGATCGGGATGCTCTTCCGCCTCTTTTTCCAGGTCTTGGAGATCGACCCATCTGACGGCAGCAACCTCGTCTGGATTGCAGGTGACTGACAGGGTTTCGTCGGCGTCGGCCACATAGATGTCGACAACCTCGTGTTCGGTCATGCCCTCGCCCACTTCGGCGCGGTATTCGACGCGGCCTTTGTGCACCGGGTTAAGACCTGTAATGCCAAGCTCCTCATCGATGCGGCGCACTGCGCAGACATCGCTGTCTTCGTTCCACAGCGGATGGGTGCAGCAGGTGTTCGCCCAAAGCCCGGGCGTGTGATATTTTGAAAGCGCACGTTGCTGGATCAGCACATTGTTGCCCGACATCACGAAAACCGACACCGCTTTGTGCCGCAACCCGCGCTGGTGCACCTCAAGCTTGTCGACCGGCATCAGTTTCTCACCGACCCAGGCTGGTATCAGATCGCGGTCGGTCACGTATATTGCTGCGAGACGACGCGGGTGAGGTGGGCAAGATTTTTCAGGCCGATCTTGATGTGGGCCATGGGGCGGGCCTTGACGAGTTTTTTGTTCATATATGCCTCAAAAGTCAGGCGCTGAACATCTTCGTCGTGGCAAAGCGAGACGAATCGTTCGCGGCGTTCGTCGCTTTTATAGTACGCGTTTTGCATGGCACCCAGTACGCGGAACACCTGTTTGTGCTCGCGCATAAAGAGACGCCGGGCAAGTTGCAGGTCTTTGGCACGGCCGGTTTTCAGCGCTGCTGATACTGCATGTGCTGCAACTTCACCGCCAACCATAGCGTAATAGATGCCCTCGCCAGACGAGGGTGCCACGACACCAGCCGCATCGCCGGCCAGCACCACATCGCGACCATTATCCCAACGATCCAGAGGTTTGAGTGGGATTGGTGCGCCTTCCTTGCGAATGGTTTTGCAATTCTCCAGACCGGCGGCTTTGCGCAGATCGCGCGTTGCATCCTTGAGGTTCACATCCGCGATTTGTGTGCCCATGCCGACGCTGGCTTGGCTACCATGGGGGAAAACCCAGCCGTAAAAATCGGGCGAAATGGCTCCATCATAGATTACATCACAGCGTTTTGGGTCGTATTGTGGCGAGGGCGCGGGAGCTTCGATAATCTCGTGATAAGCGATCACGTATGGGATTGTGTCACCGCCGGGTACTTCGGCACGGGCTACGTCTGATCGGGCACCATCTGCGCCAATGATCATCCGTGTGGTCAGGCGCTTGGTCTCGCCGCTGGCCTTTTCGCGGTAGATCAGGTGGGTGCCGCTGTCGTCGCGTTCAATTGCCTTGAATGTTCCGGTGATGCGTTTGGCACCGGCTTGTTCGGCGCGGTTGCGCAGGAATTCGTCAAAGAACTCGCGGTCCACCATGCCGACATATCCGTTCTCGATCGGGATATCGACCATGCGCTTGGTGGGAGAGATCATCCGCGCGGTGTTGACCTTGGCCACGATCTGGCTGTCGGGGATGTGAAAATCGGACACCAGACGCGGCGGGATCGCGCCACCGCAGGGTTTGATCCGACCATCGCGGTCCAGCAGGGCAACTTTCCAGCCAGAACGGGCAAGGTCTTCGGCAGCCGTGGCCCCGGCGGGACCCCCGCCAACAACTGTGACGTCATACATGGTCATTCTCCCGGAACCAGCACGGGCGTGTGGCCCGGCTTTTCAATAATTGCCAAGGCCATCGCCGCGGCGGCGAGGAACAAGACGGCTTCAATTAGAAAGACAGTGCCAAAGGCGGTCGCGTCAGCGGTTGTCAGGCGCATTGCATCGACAAGGGCGGCACCTGACAGGCCGCCAAATCCGGCGGCGATGGCCTGAGCCGCGCCCCAAAGCCCCATGCGCGTACCCTCGCGGCGATCACGTCCTTCCCCGGCCAAAGCCATCATTGAACCAATGGCGGCGACGGCAAACATGCCGTTGAAAAAGCCAAGGGCAACGACTGTGGGCAAAAGGGCGCTGTTTGGGCCGGTTTGTCCAACGCTTGCGATGGCGATCAATGCTGCGGCTGAGCCGGCACAACCCGCCACGACCCAAACGCGTAAAGTGCCTAGCTTCAGGCCAGTGGCGGCGATACCAACAAGCAACATGCCAATAAAGACGCCACCGTTTTGCGCCCCGCTCAGGCTTGTGGACTGGCCGGGGGTGAAGTTGAAGACAAGCCCTGCATAGGGTTCAAGGATCAATTCCTGCATGAAATACGCGGTCATCGACAGAAAGACGAAAACGGTAAAATTCCGAGCACGCCGCTCGCGCCAGACCTCTGCAAGCCCCTCCATGAAGGGTGTTGGGTCGGGCTCGCGTTCGGCGATGACTCGCGCCTCGATACCCCAGACGGCCAGCGCGGTTATCGCGACAGCGGCCCCTGTGACGATGGCAACGATCTTCAACAGCAGCGCGTGGGAATAGGGATCAAGCAGGTTGCCGACAACGCCGGCGGTAACAGCGATGCCAAAGATCATCATCAACCAAACGATGGTCGCGGCTGCCGCACGGCGCTGCGGCAGGGTGGCTGTTGCGAGTAGTGCGAGCAGGGAGGTGCCAGATGCGCCTACGCCGACGCCGATCATGATGTAGGCCAGAATAGACAAGGCCAGTCCCGCAGCAAAGGTTGCTTCGAACAAAGGAATGGCCAAGGCGGCGATCAGGGCTCCAGCGGCCAAGGTCGCCATGCCGCCGATGATCCAACGCGTGCGCTTGCCGCCGGTGTCAGAGCGATAGCCCCAATTGGGCCGCGTGATCTGAATGCCGTAGTGCAGGCCGACTAGAAGACCGGGAAGAATGGCAGGCAGAGCAAGCTCGACGACCATCAGGCGGTTCAAAGTGGAGGTGGTCAGAACGACGATTGCACCCAAAGCCATTTGCACAATACCAAGACGGATGATCTGAACCCAACTGAGCTTCATCACAATCCTCCCATGGTGCGGATCGCGAAAGCGGTGATCATCATGCCGCTGATATAAAGCAGAACGCCGGTGCCATTGTACCAGGGCGCACGGCCCTTTGGGTCACTGAGCAGCGTGCGCATGGCGAGGATTTGTGCACCCAAAAGAGCCGCCACCGCGATGGCGTGCAAAGGGCGATCCCAGAACAGCAAGAGCGCGACGACGACCCCCTGCGGCACAGCCATGATCCAGCACGCGACCTTTGCCGCGCGCTCAGGTCCAAGCGTCACAGGCAGGGAGTTCACGCCGGTTTGGCGGTCGCCTTCCAACGCCTTGAAGTCGTTCAACGTCATAATTCCGTGCGCGCCAATGGCATAGAGCAGGGCCACGAGGATCACTGGCAGCGCGGGCGCCCCCGCGCTCAAAACGGCGGCGCCGGTGAACCACGGCAGACCTTCATAGCAAAGCCCGACAAGCCCCGGTCCCCACCAGCCAGAACGCTTTAGGCGCACAGGTTCGGCTGAATAGGCCCAGGCCGCCAGCACGCCGACTATGGTCGCGCCAAAGCCCCAAGGGCCAAGCTGCCAGCCGACGACAAGTGACAAAACGGACATCGCCAGCGCAATCCAAAGGCCCCAGCGACCGGGGATACGTCCTGACGGGATCGGGCGGTCGGGTTCGTTGATCGCATCGACATGGCGGTCGCACCAGTCGTTGGCTGCCTGGCTCATGCCGCAGACAATGGGTCCCGCAAGCAAAACGCCCAGGACAACGTAGGGCCATTGCCCGACAGGAGAGACACCAGCCGAGACAACACCGCAAAGATACGCCCACATCGGCGGAAACCATGTGATTGGCTTGATCAGACGCAGCATCGCAGCTGGTTCTGGCCAGCGGCGTTGCTCTATGACGGAGGTGCCTAACATGAGTGTAAGTTTAAACTTACACTTGGTGATTCAGCAAGTGTAAATCAGGTCGGACAGGCGAGGATCAGCCTTCGTTAGACCGCGACAAAAGCCCGTATTTCCTGAGTTTCACGTAAAGTGACTGCCGCGACAGCCCCAGCATTTCAGCAGCGGCCACGCGATTGTTGGCCGTCAACTCGATCGCTGTCTCGATGCATATCTTTTCGATCACGTCCGTCGTGTCGGCCACAATTTCCTTGAGACTGGCATTTCCAACAAGATCAACGGCTGACTGCGCGCTTTCTGCATGGGGTTCGGCATCGCTTTTGTGATGCGTCTCTGTACTACGGATAACAAAGGCAAAAGCGGCCTTTGGGTCGCCTTCGACGGGTGTCACCGAGATGTTGACGGCACTCAGCCCTTCGAACTGACCCTTCAGTTTGGTGTTGTAGATCCGTGTGCGTCCTGACCGCCCGGTTCCGTCCAGCAAAACGTTTAAATCGACCGAGCCACGATCAAGATAATCGGCTAATGAGCGCCCCTCGACCGCCGCGTTGTGCGCGGCATCTGTCATATCCAGAAACGCTTCATTTGCCGATGCGATGCGGCCATCCGCGTCAGTGATTAAAATAGCGTCCGGGCCACTTTCAAACACGGCACCCAAAGCGCGCGGAAGTGGGTCGGTTGCCGACGCTTCAATTGCAGCCTCAGGGGTTAGACGGCAGAGCATGGTGCGTGTGCCTGCTGCCCGGAAAAATGATGGTGTCGCATTGAAGATTCGACTGCTTTTCTGGTCCACCAAACGAACCGCGGCTGGTCCTTCTGACAGTGCCGAGGCTGCCATTTCTGCCAAAAGCTCGCTGCGCCCCTGGTCTTCGAATAGTTTGGCAAACTCGGTGCCTTTGAGTTCATCGACAGTGCGACGTAAAAGGGTTGCCGCTGCGGCGTTCGCGTCGATGATCGATCCGGTGCTGACATTCACAAAGACAACGGCATCCTGGATCGATTGCATCAGTACCCGGAATCGAGTGTCGTATCCGCGCTTCACCTCAAAGTCGCGTTCGACGGCAATTTGTGCGTCCACAAGCTGTCGCTGCATGTCCGCAATCGGGCGCAGGTCGCGTCCCATCAAAAGAATGGTTTCCTCTGATCCGATGTGGTGCATCGTATAAACGACAGGGAATTCCACTTTGGTCTTGCCGTCGTAGTGGTTAAGCTCGGTGGCACGCTGCGATTTGGGGTCGCTCAGATACCCGGCCAGCGTATCTTCGAATTTTCGAACGGATTCAGTAGTGAGATAGTCGCGTACGTTGGCGTTTTCCCACTGATCCAAAGCGGCAATCGATGTGTGGGACGGACTGGCCAGCACAGAGATGATCTTGCCATCGCGGTCTATGACCATCGCAAAATCAGCCAAAGCCGAAATGATGCTGCTCAGGCGATCAGGCTCTACATGGGGGACTGTACCGATGTCCCAATATGTACCATCTCTGGTCACACTCATAATCCAATCAAGGACGCATACGACGCGTTCTTCCTAAGTCCTTCGGTTATTGTCAACGGGCGGCCGAGAACGCCGCAGTCGCCTTGTCGAGATCGTTTGTCGCAAAATCTGCCCCAGTGAGACGGGGCAAATCGTCGTGCTGCTTTAGGATTGTTCCGCCAATGATGACCGGAAGATCAGATTGGTGCGCCTTGGCTGCGTCAACCACATTGCGCACCTCATCGGTGCTGTCTGACATCGACGCCGAGATAATCACACCATCGTAGTTGCCTTCGGTCAGGGCGCGTGAGAATTCTGGCAACCCGCCGCCCGGAGAAAACTGAACCGAATGACCGCGTCGCCGAAGCTGCGTCGAAACAACCGTCGCGCCCAGTGTATGTTGTGCAGCTTGTGGCACCCAAAGCAAAACTGCAGATCGTGCACTTGCCGCGTTATCCGCTGACCATTTGGCGGCCAGCTCCCTGACAAGGGTTTGAAGGCGCGACGCGCCCAGAGTCACTGAGGCGAAGCTCGATATGTCCTGAACCCATTCTTCGCCCATGGTCCGAGCCGTTTTTGGTATGATGTCATCAACGATAACTTCCGCTGGAATGCCGAGTTCCAGCATGTTGTCGGCTGCTGCGCGCAACGTCTCATCACTTCGATCCATGGCAGCATTCAACATGCGTTCAACAAGTGGCGCATTAGACATATTAGCAATTCCTCGCGATCCAAAGCGCGACGCCACTTCCGCCAAAGCCTTTGAGGCAAGCTCGTTCAGACTTCCAGTCGGCTGATCGGACGCCTCAGTTCGTAAAAGGTTGCTTTGGCTAGGTGACATCGTCCCCCCGTAGTGTCCGAGTTGTCAGGATTGACACGCCTTAGGATTCTTGTTGTCCCAATTGTCGGCCAGATAACCCAAAGTGTCAAAGAAAATTGACGCCACTGGGCCGAATGCTGCTGAGATCCAGCGTTTGCAGGCGAAAAGATTGAAATCGAGTTAAGAAAACTTGGGCGCGGCGCATGATTTGCTTTACACCTTATATGTAAATCAAAGTTGACACATCCTCCGGCGCTTGCGTACTCTCCCCTTGTGGCCAACTTCAAGGAAGCGCGCGTGTCAACGTACAACGCCTCTCTCAACGAACAAAACGGACTCTATTCTGCAGCCGAAAAAGAGCGTCGTGACAACACCCGGTGGACGCTCGTTCAGGGCGTTTTGGCGCCTCTGCAATTCGTCGTTTTTCTCATCTCTCTGGCACTGGTCATTCGCTACCTTTTGAGCGGCGAAGGCTATGCGATTGCCACATGGTCAATCGTTGTCAAAACCGGCGTTTTGTACCTGATCATGATCACCGGATCGATCTGGGAAAAGGTCGTCTTCGGGCGCTACTTGTTTGCCGCTGCTTTCTTCTGGGAAGACGTTTTCAGCATGGCCGTGCTGGCCCTTCATACCGCATATATCATTGCGCTTTTTACATCTGCGCTTGGGCCGCAGGCGCTGATGGTTTTGGCCTTGGCTGCCTATGCCGCGTACGTTGTGAACGCGGCGCAATTTGTCCTGAAATTACGCGCGGCACGCCTGCAGGCTGCCGCGATGGATGAGGTGCCCGCATGACTGTTCAGGGAACCCTTCCACCGACTGCGGGATGCCGCAGCACACCGGTTCTGAAACAGCGGGGTCAACGCGAAGTATTTTGCGGTCTGACCGGCATCATCTGGCTGCATCGCAAAATGCAGGATGCGTTCTTTTTGGTGGTCGGCTCGCGCACCTGCGCGCATCTGCTGCAAAGTGCGGCGGGCGTCATGATTTTTGCAGAGCCACGATTCGGAACGGCAATCCTTGAAGAGGGCGATCTGGCCGGTCTGAAGGACGCAAATGCCGAGTTGGACCGCGAAGTTGCGAGGCTTTTGTCACGCAGACCTGACATTCGGCAACTATTTTTGGTGGGCTCCTGTCCATCCGAAGTGATCAAGCTGGATTTACACCGCGCCGCCGAGCGCCTGACACAAGCCTATGCGCCGAAAGTGCGGGTGTTGAACTATTCCGGTTCGGGCATTGAAACGACATTTACCCAAGGCGAAGATGCCTGCCTGGCGTCGATGGTGCCGGTTCTGCCCGCGACCGACGCCCGCGAATTGCTGGTTGTCGGTGCCTTGCCGGATGCGGTTGAGGATCAGATGCAGCGGCTGTTGGGCGACCTTGGGATTGGGCCGGTGCGCATCCTGCCCGCGCGCAGTATCACTGATGAAACCGCTGTTGGTCCGAATACGGTTTTTGCTCTTACGCAGCCGTTCCTGTCAGACACTTGCGCCGCATTGGAGCGGCGCGGTGCGGCCCATATCGCTGCGCCTTTTCCGTTCGGCGAAGAGGGCACGACCGCTTGGTTGGCAGCCATCGCGCGTGAATTTGGCGTCAGTGACGAGATCTTCGCCAAAGTTACCAAGGCGCCGAGAGCTCGCGCCCGCAAAGCGATTGCGCAGGCCTCCGAAGCCCTCTGCGGCAAATCCGTCTTCTTTTTCCCTGACAGTCAGTTGGAAATACCACTGGCCCGGTTTTTAACCCGCGAGTGTGGAATGACTGCTGTCGAGGTTGGCTCGCCCTATGTTCACGATCAAATCCACGGACCCGATCTGGAGCTTTTGCCCCAAGGTCCGACTATCTCTGAGGGTCAGGACGTTGACCTGCAGCTTGACCGGGCGCGCGAGGCGCGGGCCGATCTGACAGTGTGCGGCCTGGGGTTGGCAAATCCTTTAGAAGCCGAAGGTCTTGCTACCAAATGGGCGATCGAACTGGTGTTCACGCCGGTGCATTTCTACGAGCAAGCGGGCGATCTGGCCGGTCTCTTCTCTCGCCCGGTTCGTCGTAAGGCATTGCTCAAGGTGGCTGCGGAATGAAGCTGGCTGTCTGGACATACGAAGGCCCACCACACGTTGGTGCAATGCGCGTCGCTACCGCGATGAAGGGCCTGCACTACGTTCTGCACGCGCCGCAAGGTGACACCTACGCCGACCTGCTTTTCACCATGATCGAGCGCCGTGATCATCGCCCGCCGGTGACATACACCACGTTTCAGGCGCGCGATCTGGGCTCTGATACCGCGACGCTTTTCAAGACCGCCTGTCAGGACGCTTACGACCGTTTCCAGCCTGAGGCGATGATCGTGGGCGCGTCATGCACCGCAGAACTGATCCAGGATGATCCGGGTGGTCTGGCGGAAACAATGGGCATGCCGATTCCGGTTATCCCACTGGAATTGCCAAGTTATTCGCGCAAAGAGAATTTCGGTGCCGATGAGACATTCTTTCAAATCGTCCGCACCTTGGCCCGTCCGATGGAGCGGACTGCGCGGGTGTCGTGCAACCTGCTTGGGCCAACCGCGCTTGGGTTTCGGCACCGTGATGACGTGGAAGAGATCACCGGTTTGCTGTCGGAAATGGGCGTCGATGTGAACGTCGTCGCCCCTCTGAACGCCACTCCAAGTGATATCAAACGCATCGGCGCGGCACATTTCAACGTGATGCTCTACCCCGAAACCTGCGAGGCTGCGGCGCGCTGGTGTGAGAAAAATCTGGAGCAGCCTTTTACCAAGGTTGTGCCTATCGGCGTGGGCGCGACCCGCGACTTTATCGCAGAGGTGGCAAGCATAGTGGGCCGCAAGATTACAGTTGATGAAACCCGCCTTCGTCTGCCGTGGTGGTCCTCGTCTGTTGACAGCACCTACCTGACTGGCAAGCGCGTTTTCCTGTTTGGCGATGGTACCCACGTTGCGGCGGCCGCACGGATTGCGCGGGATGAGATGGGCTTTGAAGTGGTCGGCATGGGCTGCTTCAACCGCGAATATGCCCGCTCTATCCGCGCGCTGGCCAAAGAGTACGGCGTCGAGGCGCTGATCACCGACGACTACCTTGAAGTCGAAGAAGCGATTGAAAAACTGCAACCCGAGATGATCCTGGGCACTCAGATGGAACGCCACATCGGCAAGCGTCTGGGCATCCCCTGCGCTGTCATCTCAGCTCCAGTTCACGTCCAGGACTTTCCCGCGCGCTACTCGCCTCAGATGGGTTTCGAAGGTGCAAACGTAATCTTTGATACGTGGATTCACCCTCTGGTCATGGGTCTGGAGGAACATTTGCTCCACATGTTCCGCGAGGATTTCGAGTTTCATGACGCTGCGGGCCCAAGCCATCACGGCGGCCACCAGCCACGCCCGGTGGACGAAGCGCCGGTCGAGATTGCGGCTGCTGTTGCCAGTTCCGAGAACGTTATCTGGCTGGCTGATGCCGAGCGTGAGTTGAAGAAAATTCCGTTCTTCGTGCGCGGGAAAGCTCGCCGGAATACCGAGAGTTTCGCTTCCGAGAAAGGCTTAAGCGAAATTTCCATCGACACCCTCTACGAGGCAAAGGCCCATTTTGCGCGATAGCGTTGATCATATTCCTTATCGCGTCGTTGTCGTGACGCTGGACCGGCATGCTGCCGGGCCTGTTGCGCGTGTGGCCCCGGTCTTGGCGCAGGATTTTCCGGGGCTTGAGCTTTCGGTGCATGCTGCGGCTGAGTGGGCCGAAGATGCGAGCGCTTTGGATGCAGCACGCGATGCCGTGGCGAGCGCAGACATCATCGTATCATCTGTGTTGTTTCTTGAAGAACATGTCGAGGCGATCCGCCCCGCCATGGAAGCGCGGCGAGATCAGTGCGATGCGCTTGTGGGGCTGATCTCGGACGGCGCAATCGTACGCCTGACCAAGATGGGCGATCTGGACATGTCCAAGCCCGCCTCGGGCGCGATGGCTTTGCTGAAAAAACTGCGCGGCTCAAAGAAACCGTCTGCCAATTCCGGTGCGAAGCAGATGAAAATTCTGCGTCGCTTGCCCAAGATCCTCAAGCTGATCCCTGGCAAGGCGCAGGATCTGCGCGCGTGGTTCCTGTCGATGCAATACTGGCTGGGTGGGTCTGACGACAACGTCGAGCAGATGGTGCGCTTCCTGATTTCGCGCTATGCCTCGCGGCCTGACTGGCAGGGCGTCGCGGCTGCCGAACCGATTGAGTACCCGGATGTTGGACTCTATCACCCTGATCTGCCGGGTCACCACATAACCACCGATCCGGCTGATCTTCCCATATCAAACCACGGCCAAACTGTCGGCCTTTTAATGCTGCGGTCCTACATTCTGGCATCGGACACTGCGCACTATGATGCCGTGATCAAGACGATGACCGAGCGCGGTCTGAATGTGATCCCGGCGTTTGCTGGTGGTCTTGATGGTCGCCCCGCAATTGAGGCTTATTTCCAAGATGTCGACGCACTTGTGTCCCTGACCGGTTTCTCGCTTGTTGGCGGACCGGCTTACAACGACAGTCAAGCGGCCTCGGTCACCCTTGGTGACCTCGACGTTCCTTATATCGCCGCCCAGCCTTTGGAGTTTCAGACACTTGATAAATGGTCCACCGGTACAGCCGGTCTAGGGCCTGTCGAGACAACCATGCTGGTGGCCTTGCCTGAGATTGATGGCGCGACGAACCCAACGGTTTTCGCGGGGCGTCATGCCGCTGGTGGATGCACAGGATGCGCGCGCATGTGTCCATCGGTCAGCGATGTTCAGGCGATGGCACCTTGCTACGAACGGGTAGAGGCGCTGGCGGAAAAAGCCGAGCGTTTGGCCACGTTGCGGCGCAAAGAGAATGCCGAAAAGACCCTGGGCATCGTTTTGTTTGGCTTTCCACCAAACGCTGGGGCAGCGGGCACGGCGGCTTATCTGAGTGTGTTTGAATCGCTGCATAACACGCTGCACCGCTTGAAAGAGGAAGGGTATGATGTCGAGCCGCCTGCCACGGTTGATGCTTTGCGCGATGCGGTACTGAACGGCACTGCGCAGCAATATGGTCAGGATGCCAATGTGGCTGCCCAAGTCAGCGCTGATCAAATTGTGCGGCAAACGCCTTGGCTGGACGAAGTTGAGGCGCAGTGGGGACCGGCTCCGGGCCGCATCCAGTCGGACGGCACAGGCGTGTTTGTTCTTGGCGCACAGTTCGGCAAGGTCTTCGTTGGGCTGCAGCCTGCCTTTGGCTATGAGGGCGATCCCATGCGATTGCTGTTCGAGCACGGTTTCGCGCCGACGCACGCGTTTACCACGTTCTATCAGTGGCTCAAAAACGATCTGAAAGCGGATGTGTTGCTGCACTTTGGCATGCACGGGGCATTGGAATTCATGCCGGGCAAGCAGGTTGGCCTGTCTGGCGCAGATTGGCCCGAGCGGCTGATCGGGAACATGCCGAACGTCTATCTTTACGCGGCGAACAACCCGTCAGAGGCGACTTTGGCCAAGCGGCGGTCTAACGCAGTGACGGTGACTTATCTGACGCCACCTTTGGCGACCGCCGGTCTGTACAAAGGGCTGGCTGAGGTGAAGGACAGTCTTACCCGTTGGCGCGAGATGTCGCCTGAGGATGGCGCGCGCAATGAATTGGCGCAGTTGATCATTGATCAGGCAGCGGCTGTAGATTTGGATGGCACCAACCCTGAGACGCTTTGGCTCACGCTTTTGGAAACCGAAGACGCGCTGATCACCGACGGGCTGCATGTGGTTGGCCAGCCGATGGACGCTGAAACCCGCGCAGGGTTCATCGCGCAGATGGACGGTGATGTAGACGCGGAACGCATTGATGCTTTGTTGGCTGAAGATCACGAGTTGACCGGGCTTATGGACGCGCTCTCCGGCCGCTTTATTCAACCGGTGCCCGGTGGCGATCTGATCCGCAACCCGGATATCCTGCCCTCGGGCCGTAACATTCACGCCTTTGACCCGTTCCGCATGCCCACCGCCTTCGCACTGCAAAGCGGCGCGCAGCAGGCGCAGTTGCTGCTCGACACGCACCCTGAATTGCCACGTTCCGTTGCGCTGGTTTTGTGGGGGTCGGACAATATCAAATCTGACGGTGGGCCGATTGGTCAGGCGCTGGCGCTGATGGGGGCCAAGCCGCGGTTTGACAGCTATGGTCGGCTGTGTGGTGCTGATCTGATGTCACTGGAAGAACTTGGGCGTCCGCGCATCGATGTGGTGATGACGCTGTCGGGCATCTTCCGTGATCTGTTGCCTTTGCAAACCAAACTTCTTGCTGAAGCTGCCTGGAAATGTGCCAGCGCTGATGAGCCGCTGGAACAGAACTTTATCCGCGCTCATGCGCTGGACTATGCCAAGAAAATGAACGTGGATTTGCAGACAGCCGCGCTCCGTGTCTTCTCGAATGCCGAAGGCGCCTATGGCTCTAACGTGAACCAGCTTGTCGACAGCTCGGCCTTTGGTGACGACGATGAATTGGCCGATGCTTACGAGGCGCGCAAGAGCTTTGCCTATGGGATCGATGGCAAGTCCGCCGCGAATGCCGAGTTGTTGCAAGCGGCGTTGAAAGACGTCGATCTGGCCTATCAGAATCTTGAAAGCGTCGAGCTTGGTGTCACGACGGTGGACCATTACTTTGACACGCTGGGCGGCATTGCCCGTGCGGTGCGCCGTGCCAAGGATGGTGCCGAGACAGCCGTTTATATCGGCGATCAGACCCGTGGCGAAGGCAAGGTGCGCACGCTGCAGCAGCAGGTCGCACTTGAGACACGCTCACGCAGCCTGAACCCGAAATTCTTTGAGCCGCTGTTGAAGCATGGCCACGAAGGTGTGCGCCAGATCGAGGCGCATATCACGAACACGATGGGCTGGTCTGCGACCACAGGTCAGGTGGAACCTTGGGTTTATCAACGTCTTAGCGAGACATTTGTGCTGGACGCAGAGATGCGCGAGCGCCTTGCAAAACTAAACCCGCAGGCCAGCGCGCGCATGGCCAACCGCCTGCTGGAAGCCAGCGACAGGGACTATTGGACGCCTGATGGGGAGACCCTTGAGGGACTAAGAAATGCAGCCGACGCGTTAGAAGATCGGCTTGAGGGAATTGCGGCCGAATAGGCCTTGGAGGAACGAAAACATGGCACTTGATAGAACACCACCAAGCCTGAACGGGCTAGATGGCGAAGGCGCGGTGCAAGTGCATCAGGACGAAGACGCCAAGATTGAAGGGGCCAAGGGTGTTTCGGTTTAGGGCAAGGGCGGGAT
>JABDJX010000162.1 GCA_013003245.1 Silicimonas sp.
CGCATTTTCCCGACCGGGCCGCGCGGATCATGGGCCGCGTGCGCGACCTGCACGGCGGGCAGGACTATGACCCGGAATGGGGCAAGCGCCTGACAGGCGAGGGTCCCTTTGCGCAGTTGATCACCCAGCGGTTTGCCATTGCCACAAAGCGTTTAGGGCTGGCCTATGAATTGCCTCCTTTGCGCAAAGACCTCTTTAAGTGCCCTGCTCGAAAGAGTGATCAGCTATCGCTTTTCTGAAGGTTGCGCCAAATTCTTGCCGGATTCCTTAGATAGCTGAAAGGGATGAGCCTGTCTTTGATCGCCCTATGCCTGTGGGTTTTGATAGCCGCCGTGGTGGCGATGTTGCCGATGCGCCTGCAGTATCCGCCCGGCGTCTTGCTGTTGATCCTCGTGCCCTTCGGTTTGGTCTGGATCGCCGCTGATCACGGTTTGGGCTATGCCGGGGCCGGTTTCCTTGCCTTTGTCTCGATGTTCCGCAATCCGCTGATCTATTTCTGGCGGCGCGCGCGTGGCCAAATCCCTGAGGTGCCGCAATGAATCTTTCCCTGATCCTTGCGTGCTTGTGGCTGGTGCTGGCCAATGTCATCGCGATGTTTCCGTCGAAGAAAAAGCACTGGCCTGCGGCTTATGTGTTGATCACGTTCGGGCTACCTTTGCTGGGATTTGTCTTTTGGGAGAACGGTATCTGGATCGGGCTTTTGGTCTTTGCAGCTGCTGCCTCAATCCTGCGCTGGCCCGTCCGGTTTTTTATCCGCTGGATAAAGGCGACAGTGCTCGCGCGCTCTGAATCAAAAGCCTGATCTTTTCATCCATCAGCCGGGATGCTAGCGGGATGGCATGGTGGTTTCTGACATTGATGTACGCGGGCGGCTGACGCCGGACTATGATCTGTCCAGGCTCACGTGGCTGCGTGTGGGCGGCCCGGCTGACTGGGTGTTCATGCCGGCCGATGCAGATGATCTGGAAGCTTTCTTGCGACAACTGCCTGCTGATGTGCCTGTCTTCCCGATGGGCGTGGGCTCCAACCTTATCGTGCGTGATGGCGGTCTGCGGTCTGTTGTGATCCGACTGCCACGCGCTTTTGCAACGGTATCTGTCGAGGGCGAGATCGTCACCGCAGGGGCCGCAGCACTGGACGCTCAGGTGGCAAAAGCGGCGGCAGAGGCTGGCCGCGATCTGACGTTTTTGCGCACAATCCCCGGTGCCATCGGCGGTGCGGTGCGGATGAACGCCGGGTGTTATGGCTCTTACGTTGCCGACCATTTCGTGTCCGCCAACGTGGTCTTGCGCGATGGCACGCGCGCGACGCTTGGCGCGCAAGAGATGAACTTTCGCTACCGCCAGAGCTATTTGCCCGATGGCGCGGTAATCGTTTCGGCAAAACTTCGCGCAAGCGAGGGTGATCCCGACATCTTGAAGGCGCGCATGGAGGACCAACTCGCCAAGCGCGACGCAACCCAGCCCACCAAGGCGCTGAGCGCAGGCTCGACCTTTCGCAATCCGGCTGGATTCAGTTCAACCGGCAAGGCAGATGACGTGCACGACCTCAAAGCCTGGAAGGTGATCGATGACGCTGGCTTTCGCGGGGCGCGCCAAGGTGGGGCGCAAATGTCGCCCATGCATTCGAACTTTCTGGTCAACACCGGAGACGCCACAGCCGCCGATCTGGAAGGATTGGGCGAAGCTGTGCGGGAAGGGGTGTTCGCGGCGTCGGGAATCAGATTAGAATGGGAAATTATGCGGGTAGGCGAGCCACAAGAGCTTGGCACCCCTGAGGCAGACAACAAGAAACCGGGCTGAAGCCAGCCCCACACAGGTAAATGACGGGTATGTCGAGCAGGACACCCCCGAAAGTTGCGGTCCTATTGGGCGGACCCTCGGCTGAACGCGAGGTCTCACTGTCCTCTGGGCGCGAATGCGCGAACGCACTGCGGGCGGCAGGGTACGAAGTTCAAGAACTGGACGCGGGCGATGATGTCGCTGCGCGTCTTGTCGCGCTTGCGCCCGATGTTGTGTTCAACGCGCTGCACGGTCGCTGGGGCGAAGATGGCTGCGTTCAGGGCATTCTGGAATGGCTGCGCATCCCTTACACGCATTCGGGCGTTCTTGCCTCGGCGTTGGCGATGGACAAGACACGCTCCAAGGCTGTGTTCGACGCTAACGCCATTCCAGTTGTGAAAAGCGGACTGTTCTCGAAAGCACAGATCATGGCGGGCCACGTGATGGAGCCGCCTTACGTGGTTAAGCCCAACAACGAAGGCTCTTCCGTCGGTGTTTATATAGTGCCGGGCGGATCGAACGGCCCGCCGCAGATCGCTGATGACATGCCGGATGTGCTGATGGTTGAAGCCTATGTTCCGGGACGCGAGTTGACCACAACAGTAATGGGCGACCGCGCGCTTTGTGTGACCGAGATCATCTCGGACGGCTGGTATGACTACGACGCGAAATATAAGCCGGGTGGCTCGCGCCACGTTCTGCCCGCTGATGTGCCCCAAGAGATCACGCAGGCCTGCCTTGATCACTCGATCGCCGCGCATCGCGCCTTGGGCTGCCGTGGTGTCAGCCGGTCGGATTTCCGCTGGGATGATACGCGCGGTTTGGATGGGCTGATCGCGCTTGAGACCAACACGCAGCCGGGCATGACGCCGACCTCGCTCTCGCCGGAGCAGGCCGCCCATGTCGGCATCAGTTTCCCCGACTTTTGCGACTGGATCGTAAAGGACGCCTCATGCGACCGATGAAGGATCCCGCCCCCTCGCGCCTCGCTTACCGGCTGAACCGCTTGCTGCTGCGGCGCGGAATGAAGAAGTTCCTGCGTTTTGGTCTGCCGCTTTTGTTGCTGTTGGCGGTGGGTGTGATTTGGGCGTCCGACGAAGTGCGGCGGCAGGACGCGTGGGACCGTGTGGCCGAAGTGCGCCGGCAGGTGGAAGAACGCCCCGAATTCATGGTCCACATGATGGCGGTGGAAGAGGCGTCGCCTTCTGTGGCGGCAGACATTCGTACGCTTTTGCCGATGGATTTTCCGGTGTCGTCCTTCGATCTGGATTTGGACGGGCTGCGCGCGACGGTGCAGACGCTTGACGCGGTCGCCGACGCATCGGTGCGCATCCGCTCTGGTGGTGTTCTGGCGATTGAAGTGGTCGAGCGCGAACCGGCGGTGATCTGGCGCTCGGGCGAAGGTCTGGTGCTGCTCGACGCCGAAGGGCACCGCGTGACGGCTCTGGCCGCGCGGATCGACCGGCCCGATCTGCCGTTGATCGTTGGGCAAGGGGCGGGCGATGCGGTGCCAGAGGCCTTGGAGGTGGTGAAGGCAACCGGCCCGATCTTTGTGCGCGTGCGGGGCCTGTTGCGCGTGGGTGAGCGGCGGTGGGACGTGATCCTGGACCGCGATCAGCGCATCATGCTGCCCGAAGACAATCCGGTGATTGCCTTAGAAAAGGCCATTGCGCTGGATGCCGCACAGGATCTTTTGGAACGCGATATCGCGGCAGTCGATTTCCGCAACCTGCGCCGCCCAGTGATCCGGCTAACGCCAGCGGCAAGCGAATTTCTTTATGACACAGAGTTGAAGGTGGACGAATGACCGACCTCTACGAGACCCAACGTGCCATGCGCGCGATGCGACGCGCGGCCATTCAACGCGGTGTGATTGCCATTCTGGACGTGGGTACCTCGAAAATTGCCTGTCTGATCCTGCGCTTTGATGGCCGCGAACGTGTGCCGGAAGGCGAAGGCATCGGCTCGATGGCCGGGCAAACGCAGTTTCGTGTGATTGGCGCGGCGACGACGCGGTCTCGCGGGGTCGCTTTGGGTGAAACCGTGGCGATGCAGGAAACCGAGCGCGCCATTCGCACGGCGGTGCAGGCTGCGCAAAAGATGGCAAACGCGCGCGTGGATCATGTGATTGCGTGTTTGTCGGGTGGACAGCCGCGCTCTTACGGGCTTGCGGGCATTGTGAATGTCGAAGGCGATGTGGTCTCGGAAACTGACGTCGCGCGCGTTCTCGCCGCTTGTGACATACCCGACTATGGGCACGAGCGCGACGTGCTGCACGCGCAGCCGGTGAACTTTGCGCTGGATCAGCGCTCGGGCCTGATCGATCCGCGCAATCAGATTGGCCAGCGATTGGCCTGTGACATGCACATGCTGACCGTGGATACGGCTGTGGTGCAGAACCTGATCTATTGTCTGAAACGCTGCGATCTGGAACTCGCCGGTCTGGCGTCGTCATCATATGTTTCGGGCATCTCTGGTCTGGTTGAAGACGAACAGGAATTGGGAGCGGCCTGTATTGATATGGGTGGCGGGACCACCGGCATGTCGATTTTTATCAAAAAACACATGATCTATTCCGACACTGTGCGGTTGGGCGGTGATCACGTCACCCAAGATATCTCAAAGGGACTGCAAGTTTCGATGACCGTGGCCGAACGGATCAAGACATTCCACGGCGGCGTTGTGGCCACGGGCATGGACGACCGCGAAATGATCGAAGTGGGCGGAGAGACGGGTGATTGGGAGCATGATCGGCGCACGGTCAGCCGGGCCGAATTGATCGGGATCATCCGGCCACGGGTTGAAGAGATACTGGAAGAAGTGCGCGAACGTCTGGATGCGGCTGGCTTTGAGCATCTGCCAAGTCAGCAGATTGTCCTTACCGGTGGTGCAAGTCAGATGCCGGGGTTGGACACTTTGGCACCGAAAATCCTTGGTCAACAGGTCAGGGTCGGGCGGCCCCTGCGCGTTCATGGCCTGCCACAGGCTGCAACGGGGGCGGCCTTTGCCAGTGCTGTCGGCCTGAGCCTTTTCGCAGCGCACCCGCAGGACGAATGGTGGGATTTTGAGATGCCTGCGGATTTGGCCGCACCCCGCTCATTGAAGCGTGCGGTCAAATGGTTTCGGGAGAACTGGTGATGCGGTTTGCTTTGCCTGTCTGGCTTTTGCTCTTTGCAGTGCCTGCCAATGCAATCGAACGTGTGTCACCGGATGCATTTTTGGATTTTGCCGAAGGCAAAACATTGACGTTCTCAATCATAGGCGGCGGCGCACTGGTCGGGATCGAAGAATTCATCAGCCGCAGGCTGTCGGTCTGGCGCACTAGTGAGGGACGCTGCGTCTATGGCATAATCACTGTGGAGAATTCGCAGGTCTGCTTCTATTACGAAGAGCTTGACCGCACCAAGGACTGCTGGTGGATGTTCCGCGACGGCGACCGGCTTCTGGCGCGCATCGCTGACTTTTCGAACTCGCACACCCAAGAAGTCACCGATATCTCGACCGATGGCGTGTCCTGCCCGACGGTGCCGTCGGT
>JABDJX010000168.1 GCA_013003245.1 Silicimonas sp.
GCACACTGTAGTTTTCAGGCCGCAACAAATGCGCGAGAGGTACCGAGAAAACCTCTGCCACCTCATTGGCGTCTGGCTTTGCTATGAAGCTATCAGGAACAACAGAGACCACTGGTGTTACGCGGAAGCCAGTCACGGTTTCATGCGGCGGCAAAGTGCCCAGAACAGTGACTAAATCAGGCAAAAGCCCAATTTCTTCATGCGCCTCACGCAGCGCTGCGCGGCTCTCATCGGCATCTGTATCTTCAACTTTTCCGCCGGGAAACGCGACCTGACCGGGATGGTGTTTTAACGCCGACGAGCGCTTTGTCAAAATAACGTGGGGCGTTGGCCCTTCTGTCACTGGCACCAAAACGCCAGCGGGACGCAGCGCACGGCCTTCGGGCAAAACCACATCGGGATTCAAATCATAATCGGACGAAGGCTTCCCCTTGCCCGTCAAAGCATGCGCCAATTGTAAACGCAGATCAGCTGTCATCCGACGCCTCGAACCCAAGGGTTTTGGGATCAAATTCGTAGTGAGCGCTACAAAACTGGCAATCAGCGGTCACAATGCCTTCGTCCGTGGTCATATGTGCGATGTCTTTGGCCGAATAAATCGACAGGGTTTGCCGCACCCGATCAGGCGAACAGGTACACCCAAACTCAACAGGTTGCGCATCAAAAACACGCGGTCCATCGGCATGGAATAAGCGCACCAAAAGGTCTGTCGGCTGAACGCTTGGGCCGATCAGCTCAAGCTCGTCCGCGCTATCAAGCAACACATTCACATGGTTCCAGTCTTCGGCACCGTCCTTGTCGAGGATGTCAGCAGCGGCCAGCAATCCGTCCTCTCCCGACCCCTCAGTACCGTCCACTTCAAAGCTTGATTGTGGCATCTGCTGCAGCATCACGCCCCCGGCGCGCCAATGCACCGTTTCACCGGGCATCTGCGAGCGACCAAAGCTTAGCGCGAACCGCGTTGGCAACTGCACGGACTGCGCGAAATAGGTTTCGGCGCAAGACGCAAGCGACCCACCGGCGATGGGCGTTATGCCGCGATAGGGCACAGTGCCCTCACCCTGATCGATCAGTATCGCGAAATAGCCCTTTCCAATCATGGTGAAAGGCTCGACGTGGTCCTCAAGCCGGTCAGCATCATAGCTGGCATAGGCACGGATGCGCGCAGGTGCACCATCCTTGGACGGACCGTAGTAGTCGGTTGCAATCATCCTAACAGGACCGTCGCCGCGCACTTGCAGCGAAAGCTTCCACCTTAACTTGATCGTCTGGCCAATCAGCGCCGTCAAAAGCACGGCTTCGGCTACCAAAGCCTCGACCGACGACGGATAATCATGTTGCGCCAGAACCTGTTGCAACAGGCCATCAAGACGCGCAACGCGACCGCGTGTATCGGTGCGATCCAACTGAAACGGCAGGACGGTATCGTCCCAGGCGATTTTTGATCCGATATTCATGAGATTTTCCTGAAATCTGTGGCTTAACGCCATACCGCGTCTATATAGGGGCAGCAACTGCAGGACCAAGCCCAAGCTATGTCACGACGCGTCGGCGAACCCGTAAAACCACAGATTTCCTACAAAAGACGGCCGGGCGTTTATGCCATTTTAGTGCGTAAACATCAGGTGTTGTTGACCCACCAAGCCGAACCAGAGCCCGAGTTTCAGTTGCCCGGAGGCGGCATTGATCCGGGTGAAAACCCGCTCCCAGCGCTGCATCGCGAAGTGATGGAGGAGACGGGCTGGCGGATATCAAATCTGCGCAAGCTGGGGGTCTATCGGCGGTACACCTACATGCCCGACTATGATCTGTGGGCCGAAAAGGTGTGCCATATCTTTCTTGGCAGACCTGTCCTCAAGCTGGGGCAACCAACAGAAGAGGGACATTCTGAAATATGGACCAGCCCCGACGCGGCGGTGAACCTTGTCGCTTCGGAGGGCGACCGGCTTTTCCTTTCCAAGACGCTTTAGCGGCGCTCAATCAAGACTGCGGAAAGATCATCCGCAAATTCGTTTGAGGCACTAAACACCTCAAGCTCGGAGACAATATTGCCAACGAGACAAGTTCCCTTGTCCGCTTCATGCGATTCAAGAATTCTCTTTAGGCCATCCTCATCCAGCAGGTTACCGTGTGGATCAGCACACTCTGTAATACCATCAGAGTATAGCATCACACGATCCCCGACATTCAATGTGACTGATCCCGTCGAAAACTCGGCATCATCAATCAGGCCAATCGGTGTTCCATGCATCTGCAGAAACTCAATTGCGCCATCTGCACGCTGCACGACAGGGAAAGGATGACCCGCCTGACATAATTCAAATGTCCCTGTTCGAAGGCAAAGCTTACCCAATGTCATGGTCAAATACTGATCCGACTCGCTGTCACGCTGCAGGAGTTCATTCAACTTTTCGCACACTTCTGTAAGGGGGCGCATCATGTATCGCCCATCCTCTTTTCTGAGTGCGATGTTCCTATCGGGTGCCGCGTCACTCAGATAGCTGGCAATACGCGCGGTCATCAGCGCCGAAGCGACGCCGTGTCCGGAGACATCGACAGAATAGACGCCGAGGCAGAGTTCATTCACGCGAAACCAGCCGACAAGGTCGCCACCGATGTGCCCGCTTGGCTGAAACAGCATCGAGATATCGAAATCGCCAAAAGTAAGTTCGCGGTCGGGAACAAGCCCTTCCTGAAATTTTCGCGCCTCGTTCAAATCCCGATCAATTGCATCATAGGCGTCTGAAAGCTTGGTTAGAGTTGTAGACAGCGCGGCATTCTTACTTTCCAGAGCGCGCTGCGCCTCGATCACCCGTTCGCCAGCCCTTAACCGTGCACGCAGTTCGATGCTGCTGAATGGCTTTGACAGGAAATCGTCCGCACCGCTTTCCAAACCTTCAGCAAGAACCTCCCGCTCGGTCTGGGCGGTCAGCAAAATGAAATACGCAGGCTGCCCATTCATCATCTCTCGAAAAGCACGACAGAACTCAATGCCCGACATTCCCGGCATGATCCAATCGCTGACAACCAGTTCGATTGATCCGGCTTTGCAAATTTCAAGCGCCGCCTCACCGCTTTCAGCGTCAATTGTTTCATAGCCCCACTTTTGCAACGATCGCGACAAGAGTCTGCGATGCGCACGGCTGTCATCGACAACCAGCACAGGTCGCGCAGTCTGCGCCGAACTTTCAACATCTGAAAAGGCTTCAGTCATGGCGCCACTCTGACCGATCACGTTTAAGTCTTAGTGAAGATGCACATGGACCAACCTCTCGTTAACTGCCTCTTGCTAAACGAGCGTCATGGTGAATTGGGACAGAATTTCTGAATTGCGCGAAGAAGTGGGCGAAGACGATCTTGCAGAGGTCATCGCGCTATTTTGCGAGGAAGTAGAAGAGGTTTTAGCCATCTTGGCCAATGCGTCTGTCGCGGATATACCGGGGCATCTGCATTTCCTGAAAGGAAGTGCGCTAAATATCGGTTTTGACTCAGTCAGCACGCTTTGCCTGCGTGAAGAGACAAAGTTGAAGGAAGACCCTGACGCCAAACCCGATATTGCCTGCATTCAGAAATACTATGCGACCTCCAAGTCAGAGCTTGAAGGCCTGTTCTGATTGGAAATCATCCGGCAACAGCGAATCGCTAAAAGTGTTATTGTTTGCGCATTATCACAGCATGCGCACCAGTTGAGCGCTGGCGATATGATTGGACACAATTGAATGACAAACGAGCGGTAATTGTTTGGCAACAATTTGCTGGTCAGCTTGATCGAGATTTATGGCTCTGTGATGGGAAATTGAAATATGCGCGTAAATACAAATGATTAAGTGTGGTCAATTCCAGCTACCGATTCATTTGTGCAGAATTTCGCCGGGTTTTCAGAGCTGACAAACGTTGACAGAATCTTGCCACAAATCGTCCATAGCGTCGCATTCAGATGAAATATGCGCTGCTGCACAACGGAGAAAATACCAGATGAACAAACCTCTTAAAGTATCGCTGACAGCTGTCCTTTTATGGTCGGTCGCTGTCGTTCCTGCGACTACGATAACCTTCATGGCTACTGCCGATGCAGCACATGCGAAGTCTGACAATGCTGGCGGAAAGGGAAATGGCGGGGGCAACTCAGGTAAGTCAAATTCAGGCAAATCCGCCAACGCTGGTGGCAAAACAAGCGCGACCACGTCTTCTGGCTCGGTTGCCAAAGGCAAAAGCGACACCGCCCGCTCAAACGGTAGTGACCCCGTCGGAAAGATGGTCGACCGCCTTCTAGGACGCGACAAGGCGAAGATGGTGCGGACGAAAACCACAACGCGTAAAGTGGCGGCAAAACGCAGCACTGTCGTGGCGAAATCCCAAAAACCAGCGTCGCGCCCGGAAAAAGGGCCAATGCACCCAAGCAACCTTGGAAACATGAACGGCGCCCTGAACGCCAACGTGAATGCGGTTCTGGCGCACATCAAAAACGGCAATACAAATGGGCCGGTCGGGCATCTTGCGGCTCTGGCAGTGGCGAACGTAAATGCCGAGGGCGCGCAAGAGATTATTGATCTGAAAGAAGATTTCGTTGATTTGCAGGAGGCGCTCGACGGCACACCGTATGAAACTGTGGCCGAATACTACGAAGCGCTTGATGGTGTTGAGCCCATAGTTATCGAAGACATCGACAATAAGATCGCTGCTTTGGATGACGCGGTCGCCTCTCAAGACGCATTGGACGCTGCCTTGGCAGACAGCCCCTATGCCACCGAGGAAGACTATCTTGATGCTGTCGCGGGCGGAGCAGACCCGATCCCTGCCGTTGACAGTGCTATCAGCAATTTGATGGACCCTGTTGTTGCACAAGATGAACTCGACATGGCTCTTTCAGATAACGGTTACGAAGGGGACACTGCGCTGGCCGACTATGAAGTGGACCGTGAAGGCGTAGAAGGCATCGAGGAGATTGCCGAGGTCAGTGATGCCATTGGCGCTCTTGGTGGCGATGTCGAAGCACGTACAGATATCACCGAGGAGGAACCGAGTGACGAGGCTGTGGCCGGCGCCGAAGATGATATCGCAGCGCAAACCGACGCCGAGATCGCCATTCTGGATTACTGGAACAAGAACGAGGATGCCGATCCAGAAATTACCGAAGAAGAGCAGGCCCTGCTCGATAAGCTGAACGAGCGCCTTGCGGCGGAAGAAGAGGCGATAAAGGCCGCCGTCGGCACTGACGAGCCTGATGTGATGGACGAAGAAAGCGACGGTGAAGACGTGGCGCAATGTGACGACGGAGACGAAAGCTGTGCGCCCGAGGACGAAATTGCCGCAGTCGTCGAATAGAGCACGCCAAGACGACAAGGCGAACGGGCGGTCTTCGGGCCGCCCTTTCCTTTTGCGCTCTCTTGTTCCCCTGCGCGAAATAGGCTTAAACGCCCCGAACTTCTTAATTGCAGGGTCCCGATCATGTTGTCGCCAAAGAAAGTTGTCCTGGCCTATTCCGGCGGGCTAGATACTTCGATCATTCTCAAGTGGCTACAAACCGAGTACGGCTGCGAAGTTGTTACCTTTACCGCCGATCTGGGTCAGGGCGAAGAGTTGGAACCGGCGCGCCAAAAGGCAGAAATGCTTGGCGTCTCCGAAATATTCATCGAGGATTTGCGCGAAGAGTTCGTGCGCGATTTCGTCTTCCCGATGTTCCGCGCCAACGCGCTTTACGAAGGGCTCTACCTGTTGGGCACATCCATCGCGCGGCCACTTATTTCGAAACGTTTGGTCGAGATTGCTGCCGAAACGGGCGCGGATGCTGTCAGCCACGGGGCGACCGGTAAAGGCAATGATCAGGTCCGGTTCGAGCTTTCGGCCTACGCGCTGAATCCCGACATAAAGGTGATCGCGCCTTGGCGGTTGTGGGATCTGTCCAGCCGCACAAAGCTTCTGGATTTTGCCGAGAAGAACCAGATTCCGATCGCCAAGGATAAGCGTGGCGAGGCACCGTTCAGCGTTGACGCGAACCTGCTACACACCTCTTCCGAGGGAAAAGTTCTGGAAAACCCGGCGGATGAAGCTCCTGATTATGTCTATCAGCGCACCGTGCATCCTGAAGACGCGCCCGAGAGACCTCAGTTCATCGAGATTGGCTTTGAAAAAGGCGATGCGGTGTCGATCGACGGTAAAGCCATGTCACCCGCCACCATCCTGACCAAGCTAAACGAACTTGGCGGAGCGCACGGCGTTGGCCGTCTTGATCTGGTCGAAGGGCGGTTCGTGGGCATGAAATCTCGCGGCATCTATGAAACTCCCGGAGGCACGATCCTGTTGGAAGCACACCGCGGCATCGAGCAGATCACGCTGGACCGAGGCGAGGCGCATTTGAAAGATGAGCTGATGCCGAAATATGCCGAACTGATCTACAACGGTTTTTGGTTCTCGCCTGAACGCGAAATGCTACAGGCCCTAATCGACCGCAGCCAGGAACACGTCACTGGTACCGTTCGGCTGAAGCTCTACAAAGGCTCGGTCCGTACTGTTGCGCGCTGGTCAGAGCATTCGCTTTATTCCGAGGCGCATGTGACATTTGAAGAGGACGCAGGTGCCTATGATCAGGCCGACGCGCAGGGCTTTATTCAGCTGAATGCGCTGCGATTAAAGCTATTGGCGGCACGCGAGCGACGTCTGAAATAGGCAGTGAGTTGTTGATGTAGATTTCATGCAGCAACGTCCGGATCTGTAAAACCGCCACGTTCCCATCCTTTTTTCGCCACGATTACGCATGTAGCGTGAGTTTTGAGAGAAAAAGGATTTTATCATGACACTTGGTCCGAGCACGGAACAATTTGTTTTTAAAGGTAACGCCCGCGAGTGGTTTGGCATCTGGATTGTGAATTTGCTGCTGAGCATCGTCACGCTTGGCATTTATTCCGCCTGGGCCAAGGTGCGAGCAAAAAAGTATTTCTATCAAAACACCTATGTTGCCGATCGAAATTTTGATTATCACGCGACTGGAATGCAGATTTTGATCGGCCGGATCATCGTTGTAATAGGCTTTGTTGCGTATAGTGTTCTAAGCGCGATACCGGTTGTCGGCCTTGTCGCAGTCCTTGCCTTGTTTGCTATAATACCCTGGCTTTTGGTCCGTTCGCTCAAGTTCAACGCCCAGATGTCCAGCTGGTCCAACGTGCGATTTCGGTTTACCGGGTCGGTTGGCAAAGCAGCTATTGTCTACTTGTTATACCCAGTTCTGACGGCACTGACCCTGTACACGACCTTCCCATTCTTTGATCGAGCCCGAAAACGCTTTACCATGAACAATCATTGGCTTGGCAAAAGTCGGTTTGAATTCGATGCGCCCATTGGCGGTTTTTACAAGGCGATGATATTTGCATTGGGTTGGATTGTATTTGTCTCTGTTGCTGTCGGTATCATTGCGTGGCCCGGGCTTCAGGCAATGGCCGCAACCGAAGAACCTTCGCCGCAGTTCGTGATCTTTATCTACGTTTGGATATTTCTTGGCTTTTTCCCTGCCGCCACGATCTACAGCGCGATGGTGCGAAATGTGACAATCGGCAACCTGACATTGGAACGCGGGCATCAGTTTCACTCTGACGTGATCCCCGGCTCTTTGGTTTTCATCGCCATCACAAATGCAGTCGCCGTCCTATGCACTCTTGGTCTGCTTTTGCCCTGGGCGCATGTGCGGATGCACAAGTACCTGACGCTACACACCCATGTTGACGTCAACGGATCGCTTGATGACTTTGTTGGCGAGATGGATCAGCAAGCCGGCGCAATTGGCGACGCGTATTCCGACATCGAGGGCATAGATATCGGGCTGCCGATCTAACTGCATGGTTGGGGTGGTCGAGATAAAGGGTCGGGCATTTCTTGCCCGATCTTCGCGACTGATTGACGGAGCGCTGCTTGTCGGCGACCGTACGGCGGCACTTTTGGATGCTGATGGCGAAACGCGGCTGGAATTTGCCAGGTCCGATCTGAAATTTGATCTGCCTCTTGGATCTGCGGATCGCCGCGCCACGCTGCCGGACGGCACGTTGTTTGAAACATCTGACCGTGTTGCCGTAGCCTTGGTCCAGGACGATGACCTTGGCGGGGCGCTGAGCAACGCAGAAACATTTGGCCCACGACTGGCCTGGGTGATTGTTGCCTCTGTCGCCGGTGTGTTCGCAATTTGGAAATTCGCTTTGCCCGCGCTTGTCTGGCTTGCCGTCGCCCTTACGCCCGAAGCTTTGCGCGACACAATTGATGCAACCAGTTTGCGATTTCTTGATGCGACACTGTCCGAACCAACACAGTTAAGCGCCATGCGGCAATCCGAGGTTAAGGACATTTTCCAATCGCTGACGACGTTGCTGCCAGAGGAAAAAAACCGAGACTTTTCACTTCACTTCCGCGATATGCCCGGGCTGGGGCCAAATGCGCTGGCATTGCCCGGTGGCGCAATGGTGATCACGGATGCGCTGGTGACTGACTTTACAGACAACGATGTAATAGCGGCCGTTCTGGGTCACGAGCTTGGGCACGTTGTTGAGGATCACGGGTTAACACAGCTTTACCGCTCATTGGGAATATATGTTCTTGTTGCACTGATCGCGGGCGACACCGGGCCGATCCTGGAAGACATTCTACTGGAAGGCGGTGTGATCATGTCGTTTTCCTTCTCGCGCGCGCACGAAACTTCGGCAGATCAATTTGGCCTGCGGCTTTCAGATCAGGCAGGCTATGATCCATCGGCGCTGATCACTTTTTTTGAAACCCTTCCGGATGCCGACCAGTCCGAAAGTGGTTGGGGTTCAACGCATCCAGCATCTGGCGCGCGAATTGAAGCGATCGAAGAGTTTCTGCGGAGCAACTAGAGCGAAAGGCGATGCGTCTCTAACGTCCGGTAGTAAGGCATCGCCTTTGCAACAAGGTCATTCGTGCAATCTGGCAATGGCCCTTCGGCCCCGGCGAATCCTGTCGATCTGTGAACGGCGTTATACCAATGCGGCGCCCATGCTCCGTCAAAGTCCTTTGGTCCGGCTGGCCAGCTGAGCATGGCCGGATCAAAGCCAAGACCAATCTCGGCGCACAGCTTGCGCAACATACCTTCAGGGTCGCGGCGCACGTCTGCGCTGTCGATGACCGGCCCGGGAAAGCGCTCGTACACCTCTACCTGCTGTTCAAATCCGATGTCGCGCAGTGTGGGGTTTTCGCGTTTCGCGGCGTAGCTTGCCACAACGCGCGACGGATGGCGGATCAGGTGAATATTTACGCAATCCTTGGCCCAGTCCATGGGAAAATCAGGCTCCATCTGAAACCCCATGTGTTTCATGTAGAGGTTGCCAGAAGCGGACTTAATCTTGTTGGCAACGGCTTCTGGGTCGGTTTCATGTGCCTTCAGAACATCATCACGCATCGGGTGATCAATGCCTGTTGCCTTCAGATAGGCCGCATAAAAGGGTTCGTCCCAGGCCTCAAAATCAGGGCGATTTCCAAAGGAATACATCATCGCCGTCGACAGATTGCGTGGGCCGCTCCACATTGCGATTTTCATGACTTTCCCAAAATTACAGACCTTCGCGCCACGCTAGCCAGTGATCGTGGATGAAACAACTGTCACAGCCCCGCGATATCACGGCTCAGTGAATAGACGGTGAGGCCTACTTTGCCGCATGGTGCGCGCAAATCGAAAGGATAGTGATCTCATGACGATGACCAAATTCGTGAAACTACCGCTTCTGGCCATGGCAATGCTTGTTGGCCTTACCCTGCAATTCAACGCGGCCGAAGCACAATCGAAGAAGGCCTACTTCGCCGGTGGATGCTTCTGGTGCATCGAATCTGATTTCGAGAGCATCAAGGGCGTGAGCGAAGTTGTCTCGGGCTATACCGGCGGCAAAACGAAAAACCCAACCTACAAGCAAGTGACCAAAGGCGGCACTGGCCACTATGAGGCGGTCGAGATCCGTTATAACGCCGGGCAGGTCAGCTACGATGAACTGCTGTATAAGTTTTTCCGCTCGGTCGACCCGACCGATGCCGGGGGCCAGTTCTGCGACCGGGGCAACAGCTATCGCACGGCCATTTTCGTCACAAATGCTGCTGAGAAGGCCGCCGCCGAGAAAGCCAAGGCGCGTGCTGAAAAGGATCTTGGCCAAAAAATCGTCACACCGATTTTGAACGCCAGCCGCTTTTACAACGCCGAAGCCTATCATCAGGACTACTACAAAAGCTCTGACGTGGTGCTGACCCGTCGTGGACCAAAGTCAAAGGCGAACGCGTACAAATTCTATCGCAACGCCTGCGGCCGCGATAAGCGGGTCAAGCAACTTTGGGGCAACGACGCTTTCATCGGCTGAATTTCTCTGGCGGTCAGCCCACTTTGCAGGCCGCCAGAACCGCCATGTTCAGGATGTCGTTGACCGAAGCAACAGTTGGCAAAATCTGGATGGGCTTGTCGACACCCGTCAAAATTGGACCAATCACGGTCGCCCCTGCCATTTCCTGCATCAACTTCACCGAAATCGAGGCAGAATGCCGTGCGGGCACCACCAGTACATTGGCTGGACCTGTCAGGCGCGAAAATGGATAGGCCTCTTGCGCCTGAAGGTTCAGCGCGACATCGACGGTCATCTCGCCTTCATACTCAAAATCGACATCCATGCCATCGAGAACCTTGGGTGCCTTGTGCATTTTTTCAGCGCGCTCACTGACCGGGTAGCCAAACGTAGAAAAGCTGACGAAAGCTACGCGTGGATCAAGACCAAGAGATCGCGCCACCTTGGCGCCCTGCACAGCGATGTGTGCAAGATCGTGATCATCGGGCCACTCGTGCACCAGTGTGTCCGCGATCAAAACGATCCGACCGCGATGCAGCAAAGCCGTGACAGCAACCGCACCGTCCTCGGCACGCGCATCAAACACGTGGTTGATTAAGCTAAGGACATGGGCTGATTTTCTTGTGGCCCCGGTGACAAGCGCATCGCCATGGTCATGCGCCAGCATCAATGACCCAAAGACATGCCTGTCGCGCGCAGCAAGACGGTGGATATCGGCGCTGTCGAAACCCTTGCGCTGAAGGCGCTCGTACAAGAACGATTTATAGAGGTCCAGATGTGTAGTGTTCGCCGCGTTCACAACCTGAATTTCCGACGCCGCCTCACCTAGCCCGTCGGCTGCCAGTTGCTCGGCCACTTCCGCCTCGCGACCCACTACAATTGCTTGCCCATATCCACTGCGTTGGTAAGCAACGGCAGCGCGCAGCACACGGCTGTCGTCGCCTTCGGCAAAGATCATCCGCGACTGTGCCGCACGCGCACGTGCATTGATCCCGCGCAGAATGCTTGCCGTCGGGTCCATCCGCGATTTTAACTGAAGCTCATAGGCTTCCATATCGACGATGGGCCTGCGGGCCACACTGGTTTCCATGCCCGCCTTGGCAACCGCAGGTGGTATCCGGTGAATAAGCCGTGGATCAAACGGTGTGGGAATAATGTAATCGCGCCCAAAGGTCAGCTTGCGACCGTAAGCCATCGCAACCTCGTCTGGCACATCTTCGCGCGCCAACTCTGCCAAAGCCTCGGCACAAGCGATTTTCATCTCATCATTGATTGCACGCGCATGGATATCCAAAGCGCCGCGAAACAAGTACGGAAACCCAAGCACGTTATTGACCTGGTTTGGATAATCAGACCGACCCGTCGCAACGATGGCATCTTCGCGCACTTCTTGCGCCTCTTCAGGTGTAATTTCAGGATCGGGGTTTGCCATGGCGAATATCACTGGGTTGTCCGCCATGCTGGCGACCATTGCAGGGGTCACAGCACCCTTGACGCTGACGCCAAGAAAAACATCAGCGCCTTTCATCGCGTCTTCCAATGTGCGCGCATCCGTCTTGACGGCATGCGCCGATTTCCACTGATTCATGCCCTCTGTGCGACCCTGGTAGATCACGCCTTTGGTATCACAGGCGATGCAGTTCTCATGCTTTGCGCCCATGCGCTTGATCAACTCGACGCAAGCAATGCCGGCAGCTCCTGCCCCGTTCAGTACGATCCGACAGTCTTCGATCTTCTTGCCCGAGATATGCAGCGCATTCAGCAGGCCCGCCGCACAGATGACCGCGGTACCATGCTGGTCGTCATGAAAGACGGGGATGTCCATTTCTTCTTTCAGGCGTTGCTCAATGATAAAGCACTCTGGTGCTTTGATGTCCTCAAGGTTTACCCCGCCAAAGGTCGGACCCATCAATTTTACCGCCTGACAGAAGGCATCCACATCCTCGGTATCAAGCTCGATATCGATGGAGTTCACGTCGGCAAAACGTTTGAATAGTACAGCCTTGCCTTCCATCACCGGCTTAGAGCCCAGCGCGCCCAGATTACCGAGACCAAGAACGGCTGTACCATTTGAAATGACCGCAACCAAATTGCCCTTGTTGGTGTAATCGTACGCCGTCTCTGGGTTTTCGGCGATTTCTTCGCAGGGCACCGCAACGCCGGGGGAGTACGCCAAAGAAAGATCGCGCTGCGTTGTCATAGGCACGGTCGCCTGTATTTCGAACTTTCCCGGCGACGGATGCAAGTGGAATGACAATGCGTCTTCGCGCGTAAACTTTGTATTGGCCATGATTTTCTCCCTGAGCACGATCCTGACCGTCTGTAGCGGGCGGCGCAACGTGATTTCGACTTTCGCCCAGAGAAGACGCCAAGTAGATTCGGCCTCAATCACACTGGGGGTGTCGATGTCTGTTACCAATGCTGCCGTCACGCCGATGATGGCGCAGTTTCTTGAGATCAAAGCCGATCACGCCGATGCGTTGTTGTTCTATCGCATGGGCGATTTTTACGAATTGTTCTTCGATGATGCTGTTGCCGCCGCCGCAGCCTTGGACATTGCACTGACCAAACGCGGCAAGCATCTGGGCGAGGACATTCCGATGTGCGGCGTACCGGTACATTCGGCGGAAGGATATTTGCTGACGTTGATTCGTAAGGGGTTTCGCGTCGCTGTCTGCGAACAACTGGAAGACCCTTCAGAGGCGAAAAAACGCGGGTCGAAGTCCGTGGTGAAACGGGGGGTTGTGCGCCTGGTGACTCCCGGAACGCTTACCGAAGAAAGCCTTCTGGAAGCACGGCGTCACAACTTTCTGGTCACACTATCCGAAGTGCGCGGCGATGCGGCGATTGCCTGGGCCGATATTTCAACTGGCGAACTTCGCGTTATGCCCACAACCGTCACTCGGTTTGGGCCCGAACTTGCGCGACTGGCTCCGCGCGAGGTCATCATTTCAGACACCAAAGAGGCGGATTTCGCCGATTTAGTCACTGATTCCGGGGCTTCCGTCACGCCAATTGCACCGGGCAGCTTTGACAGTCAATCAGGAGAGTTGCGGCTAAAGTCACTGTGGAAGGTCAGCAGCCTTGACGCCTTTGGCGCCTTTAGCCGTGCTGAAATCTCAGCGATGGGGGCGCTGGTCGACTATCTGGATCTGACGCAAAAGGGCAACCTGCCTTTGCTGCGCACCCCGGTTCGCGAAGCGACAAGCGGAACGGTCCAAATTGATGCAGCCACGCGCCGTAATCTTGAAATCACCCATGCGCTTTCCGGTGGGCGCGACGGATCTTTGATCCAGGCGATTGACCGAACGGTGACGGCGGGCGGTGGAAGACTGTTGGGGCGTCGCCTGTCATCGCCGTCGCGAAACCTTGAAACGATTTTGGATCGTCACGCTGCGATCGAAGCCTGTTTGAATGACACAGGCGCGACCGAAGACATCCGCAATGCGCTGAAGGCGATACCGGACATGGAGCGCGCGCTGTCGAGGCTTGGCCTTGACCGCGGTGGTCCACGTGATCTGGCGGCTATCCGAAACGGGCTGCAGAACGCCGGACGTATTGCATTTGACGGATCGAATGCGTTGATTGCTGGGTTGATCGACCGCCTCAAGGGATTTGACACGCTTTTTGTGCTTTTGGAGCAGGGGCTTGTCGCCGAGCCGCCGCTGCTCGCACGTGATGGTGGGTTTGTTGCCGAAGGCTTTGATGAAGAGCTGGACGAAGCCCGCAAGCTTCGCGACGAAGGCCGAAGCGTGATTGCAGGCATGCAATCGGACTACGCATCCGAGACAGGGATTTCAGCGCTTAAGATCAAGCACAACAATGTGCTCGGGTATTTCATCGAAACCACCGCGACGCATGCTGAAAAAATGTTGGCGCCCCCGCTATCGGACCGCTTCATTCACCGGCAAACAACGGCCAACGCTGTACGCTTTACGACGGTTGAGCTTTCCGAGCTTGAGACACGAATTTTGAACGCAGGTGGACGGGCTCTTAAAATTGAAAAGCGTCTCTATGACAGGCTAAAGGGCGCAATTCTTGACGAGGCTCCAAAGATCGGCGACACCGCCCGCGCACTGGCGGAGCTTGATTTGACCACCGCTTTTGCAGCCCTCGCCCGCGAAGGGAATTGGTGCAGGCCCGAGATGACCGACAGCCGCGCGTTCGAAGTTGAAGCCGGTCGGCACCCGGTGGTTGAAAAGGCGTTGCGAGCCGATGGCGGTACACCCTTCATTGCGAACGACTGCCACCTGAGCGGCGAGGCGATTTGGCTTTTGACTGGCCCAAACATGGCCGGTAAATCGACCTATCTTCGGCAAAATGCGCTGATTGCGCTTCTTGCGCAGGCGGGTAGCTTTGTGCCGGCGAGATCAGCGAAGCTTGGGCTGGTGAGCCAAATCTTCAGCCGGGTTGGTGCCTCCGACGATCTGGCGCGCGGGCGATCAACCTTCATGGTCGAGATGGTGGAGACTGCTGCAATTCTAAACCAGGCCGATGATCGCGCCTTGGTCATTCTTGATGAAATCGGACGCGGAACAGCCACGTATGACGGGCTATCCATTGCCTGGGCCACGCTGGAGCATCTGCACGACGTCAACCGGTGCCGGACGCTTTTTGCGACGCACTACCACGAGATGACACAGCTTTCCGACAAGCTTTCGGGCGTGGCAAACGCCACCGTCGCCGTCAAGGAATGGGAAGGTGAGGTAATCTTTCTACACGAGGTACGCAAAGGCGCGGCGGATCGCAGTTATGGCGTGCAAGTTGCGAAACTTGCTGGGCTGCCGGCGTCTGTTGTCGAACGTGCGCGGGTGGTTTTGGAAGCGTTGGAGAAAGGCGAGCGCGAGGGCGGCACGCGTCAAAAGGCACTGATTGACGATCTTCCGCTTTTTGCTGCCTCCCCTGCCCCCGCGGCGCCAACAATGACAAAAGACACTGTCATTGAGGACAGGTTGGCTGAACTGCTCCCGGACGAGATGACGCCAAAAGATGCTTTGAACGCGCTTTACGAGCTAAAGTCACTATTGAAGTCTTGATTTCGCCGCCTGCCGGCGTCGACCAACTGGGGGCTCTGCCCCCAGACCCCCGCCATATTTTAAAGACCAATGAAAGAGTTAGTTTGCAGGCATGGAACTGACACCTACCTTGGCGGGGCGGAGAAGGCGATCATGGAGAAGAAAACCATCTGCCTCGACCTGAATGATGTCACCCGCTTTTGTGCCGGGCAGCGGCGCTTCGAACATGGCTTCGTGCAATTGCGGATCAAAACGATCACCGACTTCAGGTGAGATTGGCACGATGCCGTGCTTTTTGAACACATTGATCATTTCACGCATCGTCAGCTGAACACCTTCGATCACTGCCCTGTTCGCCTCGCGCGCCTCTTCAGGGATCATTTCGACAGCGCGCTTCATATTGTCGAATACAGGCAATAGATCACGTGACAGACGTGACCCGCCATACTGCTCGGCTTCGCGGCGATCACGCTCAGACCGCTTGCGTGAGTTCTCGGCATCCGCCAAAGCGCGCATGAACTTGTCTTTCAGCTCGTCCCGTTCCACCAAAAGAGCCTGATACGCCTCGTCCATATCCGGCGCTTCCAACGCGTCCTCAGATGAGATGTCGATCAACTCTTCTTCCGACATCGGTTTCTTGGCTTCCGCTTCGCTGCTCATCATTGCCCTCGGTCTGTAATCAGGCGACCCACAAGTTGGGCCGTATAATCCACAATTGGCACGATCCGCCCATAGTTGAGCCGTGTCGGTCCAATAACCCCGACCGCGCCAATAATCTTTCGATCAGCGTTCATATAAGGACTGACCACCAAAGAGGAACCTGAAAGTGAAAAAAGTTTGTTCTCAGAGCCAATAAAAATGCGCACACCTTCGCCTGTATCAGCCAATTCAAGAAATTCGGCGATGTCACGCTTGCGCTCGAGGTCGTCAAAAAGCGACCTGATCCGTTCCAGCTCTTCTTCCTCAGCGCTACCCTCAAGCAGATTCGCGCGGCCACGCACGATCAATCGCTCATAGGTGGTGCCTTCGTGCTCCCAAAATGCAGCGCCGCTTTCGACCAGCTCGCGTGCCAAGACATCTAGTTTCTGGCGATGCTTGGCAACCTCTGCACTAATCACATCGCCCAATTCTGACAGCGTATGGCCTTCAACGATCGAGTTCAGAAAATTGGCCGCCTCTCGCATCGAGCTTGGTGTCTGCCCGGCAGGTGGCCTGAAAACGCGATTTTCAACGTGGCCATCAGAGAACACAAGCACCACCAAGGCGCGGTCATGAGCGAGGCTGACAAATTCTATATGTTTGATCGGCGCTTCATGTTTTGGGGTCAGGACAAGGCTTGCACCGTGCGTCACGCCTGACAGAGCGGACCCAACCTGATCCAATATTGAACTCACGTCACGGCTTTCGGAAACCAGATTGCTCTCAATTGCATCGCGATCCTGATCTGTCAGGTCCGCAACTTCAAGCAAACCGTCTACAAACATCCGCAGGCCAAGCTGAGTGGGCACACGGCCCGCTGAGATGTGCGGTGAGTCCAAAAGCCCGAGATATTCAAGGTCTTGCATCACATTTCGCACAGTCGCAGCGCTGACCTTTTCGGACAACTCCCGTGTCAAGGTACGCGACCCGACGGGATCACCCGTTTGCAAATACCCCTCGACCACACGGCGAAATACTTCCCGCGAGCGGTCGTTCATGTCTTCCAAAAGCTTTCCTGTGTCTGACATATTTGAGGTGGCTCACTCCGATGGGGCCATGCAATTAAATGGAAGACGGCGCAAAGGTCAATCAGGGTTGATGGCGCGAAGTGCCGCGACTATCACGCAAGGATCAACGAAAGGTAATGCCCATGCGCCCCTCTGGCCGCGAATTGAACGAAATGCGTCCGATTTCCATTGAAACCGGTGTTACACGGCATGCCGAAGGGTCTTGCCTGATCAAATGTGGTGACACCCATGTGCTTTGCACCGCAACGATTGACGAGCGTGTGCCCCCATGGATGAAGAATTCGGGCCTTGGGTGGGTTACTGCCGAATATGGCATGCTGCCGCGCGCAACCCATACGCGGATGCGGCGCGAGGCCAAGAATGGACAGTCCGGTCGCACGCAGGAAATCCAGCGCCTGATTGGTCGCTCGTTGCGCGCCTGCGTTGACCGCCCTGCTCTTGGAGAGCGGCAAATCTTGATCGATTGCGACGTGATCCAGGCCGATGGCGGCACACGGTGCGCGTCTATTACAGGTGGATTTGTAGCCCTGCGGTTGGCAGTGAATACGCTCATGAAGGCTGGGATGATCACGTCGGACCCGCTTACAGACAATGTAGCGGCAGTGTCTTGCGGCATTTATGCAGGGCAACCTGTGTTGGACCTAGATTATCCCGAAGACAGCGAAGCAGGTGTTGACGCAAATTTTGTTCAAACCGGCGCAGGCAAATTAATCGAGGTGCAAATGTCAGCAGAGGGCTCAACCTATTCACGCGACCAAATGAACAACCTTTTGGACTTGGCCGAAAAGGGCGTGGCAGACCTTGTGGCCGCCCAAAATGCAGCAACCGCCTGATGCGCAAATTTGAAGGCGATACGCTTTTGGTAGCCACGCATAACGCCGGTAAACTGAAAGAAATTGCCGATCTGCTTGGTGATCTTGGTATTTCGGTCATTGGTGCCGCTGAAAAGGGTCTGCCTGAACCCGAAGAAGACGGAATCACCTTTGTGGAGAACGCGCGCACAAAAGCACATGCAGCTTCAAAAGCAACTGGGCTGCCCGCTCTTTCAGACGATTCTGGCATCGAGGTGGATGCAATTGATCGAACACCGGGCGTCTACACCGCCGATTGGGCAGAGACGCCAGATGGTCGAGACTTCACCTTGGCGATGGAAAAAACCCACAGACGGTTATTGAACGTGGGCGCTCCACAACCTTGGACAGCCCGGTTTTGCTGCACGTTTGTGTTGGCTTGGCCGGATGGGCATGACGAGGTTTTTGCTGGCAAGGCCGAAGGACATTTCGTTTGGCCTATGCGCGGCACAAACGGTCACGGTTATGATCCAATTTTTCAACCGCTTGAGCATGATAACACCTTTGGCGAGATGGACCCTGATCTTAAAAATAAGATCAGCCACCGCGCGGATGCGTTTCACAAGCTGAAAGCCGCTCTGTCGAATGGATAAGGCGGGCTTTGGCCTTTATGTTCATTGGCCCTTCTGTCAGGCAAAATGCCCCTACTGCGACTTTAACAGTCATGTTGTTCAAGACATCGACCAAAGCCGCTGGAAAAGTGCGTACCTCTCTGAAATTAAACGTGTTTCTGCAAGGACCGGGGCCCGTGTCCTGAATACGATTTTCTTTGGCGGCGGCACACCAAGTCTTATGGAGCCCAAGACAGTTGATGCAATCATCTCAGCCGCACGCGGGGCTTGGCAACCCGCGAATGACATGGAGATCACGCTCGAGGCCAATCCGACGTCCGTGGAGGCATCACGCTTTCGGGCCTATTCAGACGCGGGCGTCAACCGTGTTTCTGTTGGTGTCCAGGCGCTGAATGATCCCGACCTCAAGGCACTGGGTCGGCTGCATTCGGTGAAAGAGGCGCGCAACGCCTTTGATATCGCTCGACGCACGTTTGACCGCGTGTCCTTCGATCTGATTTATGCGCGCCAACACCAAACACTTACGCAGTGGAAAGCCGAATTGACCGAGGCGCTTTCGATGGCCGCTGACCACCTCTCGCTTTATCAGCTCACGATCGAAGACGGCACGGCTTTTGGTGATCGCGCATCACGCGGCACGTTGGCTGGCTTACCAAACGATGATGCCGGCGCCGATATGTTTGAAGTGACCCAGGAATTGACCGAGCGGGCCGGATTCTTCGCTTACGAGATTTCAAATCACGCAAGACCCGGAGCTGAATCTCGGCATAACTTGATCTATTGGAAGTCTGGCCAATGGGCTGGAATTGGCCCGGGTGCGCACGGAAGGCTTAATCTCGACAATAGTCGAATAGCCACCGAAACGCACCTGGCACCTTTGGTTTGGCTGAAAGCTGTCGAGACGGAAGGGAACGGAGAAAGCCTGCAATCAATACTGTCCCCTGAGGATCGTGAAGTTGAGACCATCATGATGGGACTAAGGCTTGCAAACGGACTACCATACAGCACATTTTCAAAATATACTAATAATATCAATGATTTGATTGAATTAGGGCTTATCGAAAGAACAGATGAATCCATACGAACTACGCAGAAGGGCCGCCCTCTCTTAAACGCCATTCTTAGGCAAATACTGGCCTAGACCTTGCCTGCGCCACTTGTCACAGAAAGCCTGCGGCACAGCTCATCCAGTTCTTCAAGCGACCTGTAATTAACAGTCAGCTTACCGCTTTCCTTGCCGGGTGTGTGGTCAATGGACAAGCGCATACCCAAAGCCGCCGCAAGATCCTTTTCCAAGGCGCGTGTGTCCGCATCCTTTGCAGGCGTGGCATTATCGTTGGAGGGCGCTTTCTTCACATTTCCGGACTTCGCCAACTTCTCAACCTGGCGTACGGACAGTCCGTGCTTGACCACATCTCGTGCCAGTCCAATCGGATCGGTCGCCGTGATCAAGGCTCTCGCGTGGCCAGCAGAAAGGTCTCCAGAGCGAACCATCTCCAAAACGGGCTCGGGCAAATTCAAAAGCCGCATCAGGTTGGCGATGTGGCTACGACTTTTGCCAAGAGCTTCTGACAGCTTTTCCTGCGTATGCCCAAACCGGTCCATCAACTGCTTGTATCCCGCCGCTTCTTCTACGGCGTTTAGGTCAGCGCGCTGGATGTTCTCGATGATCGCAATTTCCAGAACCTCGGTGTCATCAAGCTCTCGTACAATGGCCGGTATCTGGTGAAGTTGCGCCCTCTGCGCGGCCCGCCAACGGCGCTCACCGGCAACGATCTCATACCCGTTTGGATCACGCGGGTTGCGGCGCAGGATCAACGGCTGAATGATCCCTTTCTTGCGGATCGAGTCGGTCAGTTCTTTCAGTGCATCTTCGGTGAATGTGCGGCGTGGCTGATCCGGGTTGGCTGTGATCAAAGCGATGTCGACCAACGCTTCTGCCTTGCGCGGTGTCGTTGCGGGTGTAGAGGCAGGGGCGGCATCCACATCGCTCATCAACGCCGACAAACCGCGGCCCAAGCCGCGACGTTCTGATTTTGCTTGTACCATGTTCAACTACCCTATGATGTAGAATTTGAAATCTTTGCTACCATTTCTAGTGCCAAAGCGCGATAGGCAAGTGCCCCTTTTGACATTGGATCATAAGACAAAACTGGCATCGAATAGGACGGAGCCTCGGAAACCCGAACATTTCTTGGCACGACTGTCTTAAAAACAAGTTCACCCAGTGTCTCGCGTGCGTCAAATTCAACCTGTTGGCTCAGTTTGTTTCGGCCATCGTACATCGTCAAAACGACGCCTTCGATCCGCAAGTTCGGGTTGGCGGTTTGTCGTACCTCCCGAACAGTCAGCATGAGCTGGGACAGGCCCTCTAGCGCGAAGAATTCACTTTGCAGCGGAATAAGAACCGAGTCAGAAGCCACCATTGCGTTCACGGTCAAAAGGCTTAGCGACGGCGGGCAGTCGATAAGAACAAAATCTAGTTCGTAATCATCTATGGCAGGCTGATGCAACGCATCATGCAAAAGAAAACTGCGCTTTTCGATCGACATCATCTCGATATCTGCCGAGCTTAGATCTGTCGTTGACGCCGCGATTAGCAGGCCTTCAACATTAGTCGTGCGCACAACATCTTTTAGTGGCACGTCCTCCAACAACAACTCGTAGGTGGTCGTTGTGCGGTCATCCGCTTCGATGCCTAATCCTGTTGACGCGTTTCCCTGAGGATCCAAATCTACCAGAAGAACATTATATCCTTGGTCCGCTAAGGCGGCGCCCAAATTTATTGAGGTTGTGGTTTTTCCCACCCCACCCTTCTGATTCACGATGGAAATTATCCGTGGCAGCGGTGGTCTTGTCGGGTCAGACACGCTTGATGTCTCCGATATTAAGAATGACAGCCTCGGGGTTCGTCTGGCTTGGGTATGTTTCGCAGTCAAAGCGCCAGTGTTCAAGCGCTTGATCAATCTCTGCTTGAGCAGAAGCGCCTTTCATAAAGATCGCCCTGCCATCAGGGGCAAGGTGCCGTTCCGCATACCCCAAAAGATCATTGAGCGAAGCCAGGGCGCGACAAGATAGACGGCCTGCATTCAAAGGCTCCAGGATTTCAGCCCTTTCCGGATACACACGAAATCCGACACCAGTTTCGCGAGCGACCGTTCGTAAGAAGGCTGCCTTTCGTTGATCCGATTCAACAAGTGCAACCGGTGTTTCTGGCGAAAGAATTGCCAAAACCGCTCCGGGGAAGCCACCTCCGCTTCCAAGGTCTACCCAAACACTGCTGGACATAAACCGTTCAAGCTGGGCAGAATCCAAAAAGTGACGCCGCCACAGCGTCGGCATTGTATTGGGGGCGACAAGATTTATACGCTTGGTCCACTGCTTTAAAAGGGCTGCATAAATATCAAACCGCTCGATTGTTTCACGTGAAACATCCGTTTGAGATAGAAACACGTCTCGATCAGAACTCATGCTTGCTTTCGTTCGTTCTGTCGAAGCTTGGCGAGGATAAGGGTCAGTGCCGCGGGCGTCATGCCCTCAATGCGACCGGCTTGGCCCAAAGTCTCAGGCCGCACTCTGGAAAGCTTTTGCTGCAGCTCGGACGACAATCCCTTCAACGCAGAATACTCAAAATCTAGCGGTATCGCATGAGCCTCGTCTCGCCGTAAGCTTTCAACGTCCTTGGCTTGGCGGGCGATATACTGCGCATAAAGGGCATCACGCTTAAGCTGAAGCTGAATACTTGGATCAATCACACCCAATTCAGGCCGCAGGCCCACGATGTCTGCGAACGCGACATCAGCGAACGCCAAGAGCGCCATCCCATCACGCTTAGCGCCATCCGCAGAAATTTTGATACCAGCTTTTGACGCTTCATTGGCCGAGATCTGGATATTGCCCAAGGCCTCGCGCCCAGATTCAATCTTTTCCATCTTGTCGGAAAACATCTTCTTACGACCCTCAGACACACATCCAATATCCAAGCCCATAGGAGTTAGCCGCTGATCAGCGTTATCGGCACGCAACGAAAGTCGAAATTCTGCTCGCGATGTAAACATCCGATATGGCTC
>JABDJX010000182.1 GCA_013003245.1 Silicimonas sp.
TATCGAGACCATGTGCAGCAAGCTCAATCATCTGATCCGGGCTGCGCAGGGAGGCGACGACAATCCGGCAGCCGCCCTCGCCTTTGGTCTGGATGTCTTTCATCGCCGCAAGGTGTGTCACCGCATCAATCCCCGCCTCGACCATCCGCCCGAAGTAGGGTGCGATATAATCGGCCCCCAATCCTTGGGCGACAAACATCTGCTTGGCGTCATAACAGGCCGTCATCAAGATGCGCCCGCCCAAGCACTTGATCGCCGGTGTGGCGCGCACTGACGCTTCGATCAGCGGGATTTTCACCACCGTTTCAATGCCATGCGCTTTGCCTGCCTGATAGAGCGCGCCCGCCCAGTCAACATAGCCGTCAACAGGCCCCGCAACCTGCGCATGCAATTCCTGCGCGCCAAGTTCACGCGCCTTACCCGCCAGATCGTGCCAATTGATGTCGCCATAGGCATACCCTGCGCGCGCCGCCAAAAGCGGATTGGTGGTGATCCCATGGAACATACCGGTGGGCATCAACGCATCCCACGCCTGCGTATCCGCCGTATCAAGGTACAGCCTCATTGCGCCATCGCGGCATCAAGCTCGGCCAGGGTTGGCGGGTTACATCCCTTTTGCTCGCAATTAAGCGCGGCTGCCTTTGCCGCCCGCCGGATCAGCGTTGCGATTGCGCCGCGATCCATTGCACCGGCATCCGCATTCAACGCACCCTGCGCCGCAAGCGTGGCCAGCAACGTGCCCATGAAAGTGTCGCCTGCCCCGATTGTGTCCTGCAGATCATTCACTTTCGGTGCCTCAATTTGCACGTGATGCTGCGCGCTCATCGCCTCGGCGCCATCTGGCCCCTTTGTCAAAACAACAAGGCCCGCGTCTGTCGCCGCGCGCAGTGTTTGAAACGCCGTTGCCAAGTCCATATCGGGATAGATCCATTCAAGATCTTCATCGCTCAGCTTGATCAGATTGGCCGATTTGAACAACCTGAAAAGCCGCTCGCGATAGGCCCCCGCATCATCGATCAGCGACGTGCGCACGTTTGGATCAAGGCTGACGAATATGCCGTCGTTCTTGGCCGCGTGAAAAAACGCCTCCCAATGCTGCGCGTCTTCGCCGCCCGCCAAGGCCAGCGAGCCAATGTGAAACGCCGCGGCCCCTTCGGGCATGACGGCTTTCAGACTGTCGAGCGTCACGCAGCGCTCGGCGGTGCCATCGCGTTTAAACTCGTAACTTGGGATGCCCTCGTTCAGCGTCACGATGGCCAACGACGTCGCCTCAGGCCGGCGTGGCGACGAAAGCGTTACTCCCGACGCTTCCAGCCGATCTGCCAGCAAGTCTCCCATGTCATCGGTCGAGATTGGCGTCAGGTAATGCGTGTCACCCCCTTGCCGGGAAAGTGCGACGGCCACGTTAAAGGGCGATCCACCGGGATTGTTGGCAAAAACCGGCGCGCCATCGGCGACGCCGGTTTGCACGCGGTCGATCAGGTTTTCGCCACCAATGGCAATAATAGGGTTCAGCGACATTCAAAGGTCCATCAAGTTGTAGGCTCGTTCTGCATTCCCGCCCCTTATCGCCGCGATCTGATCGGAATGCAGCCCCTCAAAAAGCTGATCTGTCGCTTTGGTCCATTGATCATAGGTTGCAGCCAGCGTGCACACCGGCCAATCGCTGCCCCAGATCAGCCGCTCCGGGCCGAAACTGGCAAGCAGGTGATCGACGTAAGGCTTCAAATCCGCAACCGTCCAGTCGGGCGCCGCCTCGGTGACAAGGCCAGAAACCTTGCAAAAGCATGTCGTTTCCTGTGCAAGGCGCGCCATATCTTCAGCCCAACCCGCCATCACCTGCCCGCGAATATCCGGTTTGGAGCCATGGTCGATCACCACGCGCATGTCAGGGTATCGCTGCAAAAGCTGTATCAGGTTTGGCAGGTGGCACGGGAAGGTCAGCGCATCAAACGTCAGGTCTTGTGCGATCAATGTCTCAAATGCGGACGCCAGAGCGGGCTTCAGCATCCAGTCCACGTCTTCGATTTCGTGGATCATCGGGCGCAGGCCGACCAACTTCGGGTCTTGCGCAAGCCGCATGATGGTGTCGCGCGCATCGGCTGCTTCAAAGTCCACCCAGCCAACGACGCCTTTGACAAAGGCATTTTCCGCAGCCAACTTCAGCATGAATTCAGTTTCCGCGACAGTAGGTGCTGCCTGTACCAAGACCGTACCGTCTATCCCGTTGCGCTCCAGCATGGGGGCCAGATCAGCGGGCAGAAAATCGCGATAGAGCGCCGTCAGTTCTGGCGTCAGCCAGCAATAATCGCCGCGTTCCACGACCCAGAAATGCTGATGCGCATCAATCCGCATCAGGCGATGACGCCTTTTTTCAGGATGATGTTGCCGTAAAGCCGCCGTTCGCCAGTTTGAATGACGGCAGAGGCGGTGGCGGCGCGGTCATAAAAGGCAAACCGTTCTAAGTTGGTGATCTTGGCTGGCGCATCCGCAGCCTTATCAATGACGCTTTGGAAATCCTTCACCGCATCAGGGATCGCGTCCGGATCATCCACCACCTGCATCGTGATCGCCGGGTCAGGCACAAAAGTATCCAGCGGCATCAGGCTGAGCACCGCGTGCAACATGTCGCTGGCGTTTGAACCTTCGGCATGCAGGCAACGCGGACCGCTGCTTTCGCCCGGAAAATTGGCGTCGGCGATGACAATCTCGTCGCCGTGCCCCATGGCGGCCAACGCGTGAATTATATCAGGCGAAAGAATAGGATTGATGTTGCGCAGCATTATGAAGCCTCCGATGGCAGTGGCGCGTCTGTCCGGATTAGTCCCTCACCGCGCAAATCGGACCATAGACCGGTCGGGATGGGTGTTTCCAGCACCGCGACGTTTGCTGCTACTTCGGCGGCGTTGACGGCACCGGGAATGACCGTTTTTACCGCCGGGTGCCCAAAGACAAATTGCAGGGCCGCAGCGATCAGCTTGGTGTCATGCGCCGCACACACCGCCTGAATTTTCGCGACCCGGTCCAGAATGTCTTGTGGCGCGTCTTCGTAGTTATACTTGGCCCCCGCAACTGGTCCGGTGGCGAGGATGCCTGAGTTGTAGGGTCCGCCCAAAATGATGCCAACGTCGCGTTCGATGCACAGCGGCAGGAAGGACGTCAGCGCCTCTTGTTCGAGCAGCGTATAGCGCCCGGCCAGCAGGAACCCGTCAAAGTCGCCCAGACCCAGCAGCTTTTCACAGACCTCCCATTCGTTGACGCCTGCCCCAATGGCCGCAATCTCGCCTGCGTCGCGCAGGTCGTGGAGCGCGCGATAGCCGCCTTCGTCGAACAACTCGCGCACCTTGGCGTCGCTCACTTCCTGGCTGCCGTGGCTGAACACATCAACGTCGTGAACCAGCAGGATATCAATATCGTCTCGCTCAAGCCGCTTTTTGCTGGCCTCGAATGAGCGCATGACACCGTCGTATGAATAGTCAAACACGATCCGCTTTTGCGGCACATCAACAAACGCCTCTGGCGTCACCTCATCGGGTTCGCAATCGACAAGAAGCCGCCCGATCTTGGTTGAAAGCTTCACCTCGTCATCATTGAACCGCGCGAGAGCCTTGCCAAATCGCCCTTCGGATCGGCCAAGCCCATATTGCGGTGCCGTGTCGAAATACCGGATGCCCGCGTCATAGGCGGCTTGGAGGGCTGCCTGCGCGTCTTCTTCAGAGATCTTGCGGTAAAGGTTGCCCAAGGGCGCGCCGCCAAAGCCCATACGGGTCAGGGGGACGGGGATAGTCGTGCGATTGTTGAGGAGAGTTTTGTCGTTTGCTTTCATGGCTTTGTGTACCTGTCTGAGATTAGGGTGCGAAAAGGTCGGGTCGCTCTTTTTCCAGCGGCTCAAGGCGCTTGATAAGTTGTCGCAGGTGCGTTTGCATAGCTACGCGCGCGGCATCCGGGTCTGAGTTGGCAATGGCGGCGACGATCTGGCGGTGTTCTTCGACCGTATCCGCCGACCGCCCCGGTGCAGGCAAAAGCATCAGGCGGGCGCGGTCCATGTGGTTTGAGACAAACCTGATCGTGTCGTGCAAACGGTCCACCTTGCAGCAATCAAGTATAAGCTTGTGGAATGCCTGATCAGTTTTGAAGAACGCCTCAAAGTCGCCCATTTCCAACTGCTCGGACTGCAATCGTAGGCTTTGGGTCAAACGCTCCAAAAGCGCATCATCGCGGTACAAGGCGGCATACTCAACCGCCGAGACCTCAAGTGCCTCGCGCAAAAAGGCATCCTCCCGGATTTCCTTCATCGACATCTTGGAAACCCGCGTCGCCGACTGCGGAATGACCTCGACCAACCCGTCCGCCTCTAGCTTCAGAATCGCGTCGGCCACCGGCGTGCGCGACACCCCCAGCGCCTCGCAAATCGGCCCTTTGCGCAAGACCGAGCCGGGCGCGAAATCCAGTGACAGGATCGCGGCTTTCATCGCCTCGTAAACGCGATCCGACAAAAGACCGCTGAACGCGTCAAGGTTCTGAAGCTTTTTGGCATCGGCAGTAAGTGTTGACATAATCAGCCCCGCATAACTAACATGTTAGTTAACGGGAGTATCCAGTCAAGGTGCCAAGCACGAACGCGGGGGGCGTTTGAGACTAAGTCGACCCATTTTCATTAAAGAAAATCGACATGGGCTGTGAACGATTTAACGCTCCAAAGACCAATAAAATATAATGAAATCAACATGGAGGAGAAATTAATGTTGCGTAAGATATTGGGAGGAACGGCCATCGCGGCCGCAGCCCTTATGGCGGCACCGACCGCTATGGCAGAGGGGCACTATGACGGCGTGGTTGTGAATATCCTGACCCGTCCCGGGCCGGTGATCGCGGGTCGCATGGTCGATCGTGCCGAAGAATTCAAAGCAATGACGGGAGCCGAGATTCGCGTCGCCGAAGTGCCTTTTGCAGAGCTTTTCCAGAAGATCCTGACCGACTGGGCCACTGGCACAAAGTCGATTGACGTGGGTGTCTTTGCCTCTGGTTGGGGCGTGGAACTGGTGAACGGTGATCTGGTCGAAAACCTTGATCCCTACATCGCCGCCGACGACAAGATCGATATCGACGACATCGCGCCCTACTTCCGCGACTTTAACCAGAAGGTCGCCGGGTCGACGTATTTCATCACGCTCGATGGCGATTTCCAGATGATGTATTATCGCACTGACGTGCTTGAAGCGAACGGACTTGAGCCGCCGAACACCTGGGAAGAATACCTCGACATTGCGTCGAAAATTCACGGGCAGGACATGAACGGCGATGGCGAGCCTGACTATGGATCGTGCATCTTCAAAAAGCGGAATGCGCAGTCTTACTTCGTGATCCAGTCGGTTGCCGCCAGCATGGTGCAGTCAAAAGGCACAAGCGAAGGCATCTACTTTGATCCTGAAACGATGGCGCCAAAGATCAACAACGCCGCATGGAAGCGTGCGTTTGAGCTTTAT
>JABDJX010000197.1 GCA_013003245.1 Silicimonas sp.
CTTCTAACTCTTCGCGCATGGCTTCGGCCAGCGCCTCAATATCGCGATCACCGGACCACTCGCTCTCGGGCTTGAGCTCGGTGTATATCTCCATGTAATTCACATCGGCCGTCTCGCCCTTCTCCGCCCGTCCGATCATGGCCACGGTGGTCTCGACTTCGGGAAACGTCGACAAGGCATTCTCAATGTCTTTGGAGATTTTGATCGACTGATCGAGGGAAGCGGACGGAATGGAGGTCACCCGCCACATGATCGAGCCCTCCTGCAGCTGCGGCATGAACTCTTTGCCGAGTAGCGGAAAAAGCGCCAGGCTGGCAACAAGCAGCGCGACAGCGCCGGTCACCACAGTTTTCTTGTGGGCCAGCGACCAGGACAGTAACGGCAGGTAGCCCGTTTTGATGATCCGTACGAGCCAGGTGTCGCGTTCTTCCTTGGGCTTGAGGATCAGTGCGGCGAGTACCGGAATCAGCGTCAGCGTCAGGACCAGCGATCCGGCCATGGCGAAGCTGATGTTGAAGGCCATCGGCTTGAACAGCTTGCCCTCCAAACCCTGCAGCGCGAACAGCGGCAAAAACACCACGATGATGATCAGGATTGCAAACGCAATGGGATTGGCGACCTCGCGCGCCGCCGCCAGGACCGCGGCGGTGCGATCGACCGGTTCTCCGGATTCGCGCCGCTCGGCCATGATGCGAAACGCGTTCTCCACCATGACCACCGCCCCGTCCACCATCATGCCGATACCGACCGCCAGCCCTGCAAGGGACATCAGGTTGGCGGACAAGCCCGCTTCGTTCATGAAGATAAAGGCGATCAGCATGGCCAGCGGCAACGCGGCAATAACAACGATCGCCGAGCGCACCTCGCCGAGAAACAAGAACAACACGATCGCAACCAGGATGGACCCTTCGACCAGAGCGGTTACGGCCGTGCCGACGGCCTTGTCCACCAGGTCGGTGCGATCGTACACAGGCCGCAGGACCACGCCGTCGGGTAACGCGCTCTCGACGATGGCCACCTTGTCCTTGACCGCCTCCACAACTTTGGCGGCGTTCTCGCCCATGCGGGACAAGGCCATGCCGAGCACAACTTCTTTTCCGTCGCGGGTCACCGCACCAAAGCGCAAGGCCCCGCCCTGCTCGATCGTCGCGATATCCCGCAGATACACCGGCGTGCCATCGTCGACCTTGACGACCATGGCGCCGATGTCCTGCTCGTCCGCGACAAGACCGAGCCCGCGTACGAGGTACTGTTCGGCCCCCAAGTTCACGTATTGACCGCCCACCTGGCGGTTGTTGGCCTGAATCACTTCCATCACGTCGGTGAATGTCAGGTCGTATTTGAGCAGGCTAAGCGGCTTAAGAATCACCTGGAACTGGCGCTCCTGGCCGCCCCAGGACATCACGTCGTCCACGCCGGGCGCGGTGCGAAGGATCAGGCGCACGGTCCAGTCGTGCAGCGTGCGCAGATCCATGTCGGTGATCGCCGCATTGAGCTGCTCGTCGGCCCGTTCGAGTGTGTACCAGAAGACCTGACCAAGTCCCGACGAGTTAGGACCCATTTCCGGTGTACCGTAGCCGTCCGGAATCCGATCGGCCACTTCCTGCAGACGCTCCATGACTAACCGGCGGGCAAAGTAAATATCCATGTCGTCGTCGAAATAGACCGCGACATAGGACAAACCGAACAGGCTCACCGACCGGATCTCCTGAACTTTCGGCAAACCCGCCATGCCCGATTCAATGGGAAAGGTGAGCAGCTGCTCCACATCCTCCGCGGCAAGGCCCGGGGACTCGGTGTAGATATTGACTTGCGCCGGGGTGACGTCCGGAAAGGCGTCTATGGGGACGGTGACGACAGCGCGCCAGCCAAGGAACGCCACCACCCCAAAGATGATGAGCACAAGAAATTTGTACCGCAGCGAGGCGTCAACGAGTTTTTCAAGCATCAGTCGCCCCTAGTGTGCGTGGCCTTCGCCGAGCGAAGACTTAAGCAGAAGTGATTTGAGATGAAACACACCGGCGACGGCCACCGTGTCCCCTTCGGTCAGCCCGGCTTTGACCACCGTCCATGAGCCTACGGTGGGACCCACATCGATGGCCTCGGCGTGCAACTCATCGCCGTCTTCGAGCTTGAACACGGTGGCTGCGCCCTCGATCAGGGTGACCGCCGCACTCGGTATCGCGAGCACAAGCGCACCGGTACCGGTCACAATTTCGACCTCGACGAACTGACCTGGGTGCAAACGATCGTCGGCGTTGTCCACCTCGATGCGAACACCTTGTGTGCGCGTGGTCTCATCCAGCCGGTGATGGCGCGCCACTACGGTGCCCTCGAGCCAGGTCAGGCCATCGAGGCTCACCCGGGCCGTGGCGCCATCGCCAATCTCGGGCAGCCCGCTCGGCACCGTTTGCGCCTCAACCCACATGACAGATTCGTCGCTGATGTCGAAGAGCACGCGGCCGGGCTCGATCAGCTCGCCGACGATGAAACTGTCTCGTAGCACCGTGCCGGCCTGGGGGGCCAGCAGATCGAATTCGCCCGTGGCTTTGCCTGCATCGCCCGATCGCATCAAGGCATTGGCTTGCGACGGCGTCATGCCGTAGGCCAATACTCTGGCCAACGCTTGCTGCTGCGCGACCTGCGCTTCGGTGTAGCGCCGGGCGGATACCGTGTCTCGGCCAAGCGATTTAACGCGTCGCCAGTCGCGGTCCGCCACAATCAATGCGCCTTGCGCCTCGGCCATCTCAACGCTCGACAAGGTCACCAAGCGATCCCCGGTCTTGACGTCATCGCCCAGCGTGACGTGCCGGGCGACCACCTGGCCGGTGATCCGGGGCGTGACGCGAGACGAGCGGTAGGCGTTGATCACGACCTCGCCGGGCACCCGAAGCGTCTCATTGAGCGCGCGCCGGGCGACGGTGTCGACCACAATTCCGGCTGTTGAACGCTCATCGGGGCTGAGTTCAATGGCGCCGCCGGCCTCTTCGGCGTGCTCATCGTGCCCGTCTTCTTCGGCATGGATCGGGGCCGCCAGGGCCAGACACAGGCACACCGCACCGAGCTTGAGGTAGGTCATCATAGGGTTCTCCAAACGGGGTTCGCGGGTTGCGGTGTTCATGGGCGTTCACCCTGGCCAAGCCAGACGTCGATCTGTCCGGACGCCCGCAGCCACTCAAACCAGGCGCGCCACAGCGCCTCGCGCAGCTCGAGGGCACTTTGCTGTACATCGAGCGTCGCGGTCAGCTGTACCAGGTACTCGGTGGTGCTCAGCTCGCCCGCGCTCCAGAGCTTTTGTAGCTGCTCGGTCTGGCGCTGCAGGCTGGCTTCTCCGGTGCCCTGCCACATTTGCCAGGCACCGCGCGACAACGCGTAGCGTTCTGTGGCGCTGACGAGTCGTGCGTGGGCACGTTGCTGCACATCGTTGGTGCTTTGCTCGGCCTGGTTGCGCTCGGCGCTGGCGGCAGCGACTTGCGCGCTGAAGCGGTTGCGTACGAACAAGGGCACCGTAACGTTCACGCCGATCATGGTCTCGCCGCCCTCTTTGCCGCCGGCCAGGCTCAAAGTCGGATCCGGCCGCCGCTCGCGTTGGCGCAAGTCGACTACCGCGTCGGCCATGGCCACGCGCTGACGCGCGGCCACGATCTCGGGCAGCGCAGCGATCATCGCCTGGGGATCGGTCTGCGTCGGCAGGTTCGGTGCTGCGTCCGGGAGCTCTGGCCAGGGCGCGCCGTAGGCACCCCCGGGATCTGCATAGCCGCCGCGCCCTGGGACGACACTACGCACCACCTGGCGCGCCTCCGCCAGCGCGGCCTCGGCGGTCGCCGCCTGGATGCGCGCGTTGGTAGTCGACAGCCGCGCCAGATCCAGCTCGACCTGGGTCAGATCACCGGCCTCGAAGCGCCGCTCGGCCAGGGCAGCAAAATCGTCCATCAGACGACGACGGGCGTTTGCGAGCGCAGCGCTGTCCACGCCGGTCTGATGCTGCGCCAGGCCGTTCAGCAGCTCAACCGTGACTTCCCATCGCGTAGATGAATATTGCGCCTGGACGACAAGACGATCGAAGTCGGCCACCGCCGTCCTCGCCTCGCGCTTGCCGCCCAGGTCGAGGGTCTGGCTGATGCCCAGTGCACGCCGGCGAACGTCGCCGTTCTCGGCGTCCAGACTGAGTTCCGGGTTGTACAGGGGGCGCGACGCGGCATCGCGAAACGCGCCGCTGGCATCAAGGGCCAAGCGTGCGGCCTGCACACGCGGGTTCGCATCGACCGCCGATTGGACAAACCGGGTTAAGGCCGGATCGGCCGGTGCGATCGCGGGCGTATCGGTGTCGGCCGCACGCGCGACCCACGGACTAAGTAACAGGGCTCCCAGAATAAGGGAGAACCCACAGCGTAGTGGTTGCATTGATCATCTTCCAGACAGGTTCCATTGGCGTGCGCACCCAGCGCTGCCGGTGTGCACGGTCTTAGGGAGGAAAATGATTCAGGCGTTGGGAGGGGGTGTTGGTGGCGCTTGGGCGAAGTTCAGTACGTCAGCGGACCGACTGGCCCGAAGCCCGGCGGACCGCGGCAATATAGTGGGCGAAGAAAGGATCCCCAGCATACTGGCACAATGACCGTGGCAGCAATGTCCGCAGTGCTCGCCGTCGAGCTCGGTGTCGGACTGCTCACCGTCGTGTTCGTCGAGCGAATGACCGAATTCGGCTTGATGACTGGTTTCATCGCCGTGCGGCATACCGTCGATCACAAGATCAGCGGACGCCTCCAGGCCCGCGAAGAGCATGGAGACAGTCAGGAGTATGCACAGGAAGGTCCTCATAGCGTGCCTATCTTACCTCAATAGTTGGCTGCGCAGACGAACCGAGTTCACACTCGCCTTCGGGTTGACTGAGTTCGTGGCGCGCCAGCCGCACGACCTTCAACGCCGCGCCAATATTGAGCCCGGCGATCAGGGCAGCAACGAGCAAATCGGGCCAGCGGGAGCCGCTGGCAAACACCCCCGCCGCCGCGACCATGACGGCAACATTGCCGATCGCGTCGTTACGACTGCACAGCCATATCGACTGGCGATTGCTGTCGCCGTTTCGGAATCGAAATAAAAGGATGGCCACGGCGACGTTCACGAGCAATGCGAGCAAGGCGACGGCACTCATGGTCATGGGTTCGGGCGCGCTGCCGACCAGGGCCCGATAAGCGGCCGCGCCGATGATCCAGGTGCCAAACAGCGCCATGGTGGCCCCCTTGAACAACGACGCGCGAGCGCGCGCACTGAGCGCCATGCCAACCACGAACAAGCTGATCGCGTAATTGGCCGAGTCGCCGAAGAAATCCAGCGCGTCGGCTTGCAGTGACATGGAATCGCCGAGCTGGCTGGCCACAAGTTCAACAATGAACATGATGAAGTTGGCCACCAGCGCGAGCCACAGGACGCGGCGGAACGCGGGGTTCGATGCATCAGCGGCGTTCGCTTGGGAACCGCAGTCGGTACAGCCCGGCATCAACCGATCCCCTCAATGTCCAGCGGCTCACCGACATGCGCCACCATGTCATCGATTACACAACGAATGTGTTCATCCAGCGCCGAATAAAAGATCTGTTTGCCGCGGCGCTCGGCCCGCAAAACCCGGGCGGCCTTGAGAAGACGCAGATGGTGGCTGACCAGCGATGGAGATAAATCGAGCCGCGTTGCTATGTCGCCGACGCTTATGGGCTCGCCCAGGCACACCAGTATGATCCGTAGCCGGGTCGGATCGCCCATCAAGCGGAACAGATCGGCCAGTTGGACAACTGTGTCGTCGCTGGTCGGGGATTGAGAGGCTTTTGGCTTGGATTTCATCGCATACATAGCAATAGGTGTTCATATGTTGACAGGAAGCAACGGCTTCGTCAATCCCCATCGGCAACGAATTCGCGCCTCGCTAAAGGGTCGGGGTTCTTCTTGTTATTTTTCTTTTCTAAATCATCAGAATCGGGATTTGGCGACTTGTCGGCTGCACCAAGACCTTGGACCACTGGCTGTGTGTGTTGACGACGCTAATTCCCGTCGATGATTTACCCATCTTTGCCGCTGAGCGACGCTGGCCCGCAAGACAACGACTCGCCGATGCGCATCAACGTCGTGGCAGCGTAGGGTGTGTTCGCAATAACGCTGGAAGGCAGACGCTTAGGTCAACGTTGACGCCTGGCTCGCGCCACTCTGACACTGGATTGGAGGACACGGGACGTCCCCATAGGAGCAAAATACGCAGCAGTCACCGGCCAGTGGTTTGAGCAGTGCGCCGCACCCTGCGCAGTCATGGAAGTACTGACACGCGTCGGTCGGCATTTGATGAAGTTCGGCGTACCCGCATTGCGGGCATGTCAGCGTTGAGAGCGGCTGAACGCCGGCGCTATCGCCTGACGCTTCGTTCGATGAATCACTCATGCATTTTTGCCTGGGGCCTGGCGGGGTAACCGATGTTCGTCGACGCCTTGGCGATCTGCGTCAGGTCGGTTCGTGTGTCGTCATAGGTTACCGTGGCAATCTTGCTTTGGTAGTCGACCGCCGCCTCAATGACGCCCTCTACGTTCAGAATGGCTTTTCGCACCGTCACCGGGCACAGCGCGCAGTTCATCTTCTCAACAACAAAGGTCGCGGTGAGCTCATCGGCGAGCGCGGGAGCGGCGATGACCAACGCGCCCAGCAAGGTGGCAACCGCGATTCGACACTTCATGGCTGAACTCCTACAGAAAATACGGTGAAACAACATTGATTCCAAACGCCAACGCCAGAAGGGCCGACGCCACCCAAAGCATGATCTTGGAGATGAGAATCGACCGCGGCTTGGTGCAAGCCGCCCTCTCCGTGCATGTCGATGCGCGACCGGCATGCACATGCCAATACCCAAGGCCCAGAAAGCCCACCGTCGCCACCATGAAATAACCCTGGTATGGCGCCAGTGCGGTCAGATGACTCAGCCAGGCACCGCTTACTCCCAGGGTGATGAGCACCAGGGGTGCAATGCAGCAAGACGACGCCAGCACGGCCCCGATCAACCCACCGGCGGCGAGCAGCGTCTTTGAACCATTGCGTTGCTTGCTGAGCGTGCCCATGCCGCGCCTTGTACAAATCTCGGATCGGAGAGACTATAAAGGCTGTAGTCACTACAGAGTCAAGCACGCGATGAGTTCATCCCCAGAGCCCTTTAAGATCGGAGAACTCGCCCGACGAACGGGCGTGAAGATCGAGACCATCCGCTACTATGAGAAAAGCGGCGTTATGCCGAGCCCGTCACGATCAGCCGCCGGGTATCGCCTCTATGGCCAGGACCACGAGCGTCGACTTCGATTCATACGCCGATGCCGGGAATTAGGGTTCTCCATGACAGACATCCGGGATTTGTTGGGCTTGCTGGATGATCACCGGTACACCTGTGGCGATGTGCGTGCCCTGACTTTGGATCACGCCGATTCGGTTAAGAAAAAGATTCGGGATCTTCGACGCCTCGAGAAAACGCTCCGGCAGATCGCATCGCGATGCACCGGTGGCAACGTCCCGGAATGCCCGATTATCGACGCGCTACTGGACCCCCGATTTCGGGTGGCTACGTGAGCAATCGAGCTGTTTTGCCTGGACCATTCACTGGGCGCCCTCTTCCTTGCGGCGAAAGGCCTGCGCCTGCTCCCACAGGTCGCTCAAAGCGCCGGCCTGGCTGATCGCACCGTTCTCAAGAGCCCAGGGCAAAAACCCTTCCGGCGGGTTGCGAACGCCATGAATATTGCTGCCCTGGATACTCGCCATTTGACGCCAGTTCTGAATGTCGCGCAGATCCGCACCCTCCAGATTTGAGTTCTCCAACGATACGCCCGACAGATCGGCATCATCCAGGAGTGCACCGGCAAGGTCGACCTTGGACAGGACGGCGTTGGTCAAATTCGCATCGGAGAATACCGACGCCTTGCCGTCGGAGAACATGATCACCGCCTCGCGCAAGCTCGCCTTGATGAACGTGGCGCGACCAAACTGGGTGAATCGAAGCCGGCTACCCGACAAATCGGCGGAATTGAAGTTCGCCTTCTGGATGTCCGAGCCACGAAAGCTGGTACGGCGAAGGTCGGCGCTGTCGAGCCAGGTCGACGGCAACTGCGCATCATGCAGATTGATAAAGTCCGTGGGCAGCGTGTTCTCGTCGGCAGCGATTCGTGCACGCTCCACACTGATTAGTGAGCGCACGGACTCGGCCTTAACGCGTGGATTGTCAGCGTATTCCGGTCCGTAGATCCGTCGAAAGGCCTCGCTTCGGATGGACTGGTTGGCGACTGCCTGCTGGAGCTCGAGCTGTTGTTGTTGCTGATCGATTTGCTCTCGGAAATACGCATTTTGGCGCACGATCAGATCGTTTTGCTGTTTGAGCAACGCCGATCCGACCAAACCCGCAAACCCCAACAGCAGCGCCGCACTCGCACCAACAATCCAGCGGCGTGTTTGCACCCAGGTGTAGTGGGCAACCGTGTGCTCGATGGACCGCTTCAGTTCGCCTTCGGCGGCCTGGGTTTCGCCCTGTGCAAACAAGGACAAGGACTTAGACAGCGGCTCGCTAATGCTTCGCGACAATTGGACTGGCTTTCGAAACACGCTGGCGATGATGCGGTCCCAGTTGCGGACAATGATCAGTCCAGTCAGGGTCACCAAGATGAGCAGTACCAGCACCGCGGTCGCCAGCAGCTGAACGCTTTCGGCGAAGTAGTACACTGAATACAGCGCCACCGGCACCCCCGCCACCAGCACCAGTGCGGCGGTGATGAACACCACGTCGCCTCGGTCCTTCATCGGATCCCTCCCCTCGCTCGGACGACGAAACGGTTAGCCGCTGGCCACATGTTGAGGCGTCGAACAGCGATGATGAGATGTGCACCGGTGGACTTCCACGGTGGCATGAACCACGTTCAGCGACGCCGGCATCAAGGTCTTGTAGTGCTGAGGTGACTTGGGATTGTCAGTGACCACCGCCAGGGCCGCCGAATAGATGCCGTGACCGATGCGCCAGACGTGCAGATCACACACCCGATCCGTTGAGTCCGCTTCCACCGCAGCGCGAACGGCCCTTAGCCGGTCTTGATCGGCTTGCCGGTCCAGAAGCACCTGCGACGACTCACGGATCAATCCGAGCGACCAGCGTGCCACCAGCACGGCGCCAACAATGCCCATGGCCGGATCCAACCAGTTCGCACCCACGTATTTGCCGGCCAACAACGCCACGATCGCCAAGACGGAGGTCAAGGCGTCCGCCAGGACGTGCAAATACGCCGCCCGCAGATTGTGATCGTGGTGGTGGCCGTCTCCATGACTCTGCTCGTGACTGTGCGCATGGCCCGTCGGTGTGGACATCAAAAGCCAGGCACTCAAACCGTTCACGACCAGCCCGACGGTTGCGACGATCAACGCTTGATCGAAGGCGATGGCGCGCGGCGCGATCAAGCGGCCAATGCTCTCTGTCACCATGAGGCCGGCGAACGCCAGCAGTAGCACGGCACTGGCAAACCCGGCCAGGCTGTTGATCTTTCCGACACCGAAAGCAAATCGCGTGTCGGCGGCCAGCCTTCGCGCCAACACGTAGGCGAACAACGCGATGCCCAGCGCCGTCGTGTGTGAGGCCATGTGCAAGCCGTCGGCCAAAAGCGCCATGGAACCGGTCACCAGGCCGGTGGCGATCTCTACGACCATCATGATCGCGGTGAGGACCACGACCAGGAGCGTTCGCCGCTCGCCCGGCTGGCGTTCGTCCTGCCGAAAAACGTGATCGTGCTGCCAGTCCGACAGATCGTGAGTGTGCATTCGGTCCTCCTCTCCTGGCCGGGCGGCCGCCACGCCACAGCGTCTTCGTCGCTGCCTGACAAACGCACGTTGTGCACATGCGGCCACCGTGGCCCACCACTATAGCGATCGCCCCAACGCGATCAAAGACGCGACAGGCAACTTCGATCGCTCAAATGCGGCAATCCCACCCAGGACAGCCGAAAACTACAAGCCAATGGACGACGATCGCGAGACACTCTGGGTGTTACCAGACAACCTGGAGATAGGATTCGTGTCGGAGACCTACATTCCCGCGCTGCGCTTCAAGGCCCTGGCGCCGCTCTATGACGTCATCGTGCGCTTGACGACCCGCGAGGCAACCGTCAAGCAGGCCCTCATCGATGCGGCGATCACGAGGGACGTACGCACTGTCGTCGATATCGGCTGCGGTAGCGGGACACTGACGGTGGCCATCAAGCGCCAGTTCCCGAAGGCCCGTGTTATCGGCGTCGATCTCGACGAGCAAATGCTGGGCTACGCGCAACGCAAGACCGAAAATGTTGACCTATCTGTTGAACTGATCAAGGCCGATGCAACCCACCTACCACTGGACGATGGGCTGGCGGATCGTGTCGTGTCCAGCCTCTTCTTCCATCACCTGTACCCCAAACAGAAGCGTCAGGCCCTGGCCGAGACCATGCGCGTCCTGGCGCCCGGCGGCGAGCTGTACGTGGCCGACTGGGGGCGACCGTCGAATTTGTTGATGCGCGCTTTGTTCTTTCCAGTGCGACTGCTCGACGGGCTGCCCAACACGGCCGATCACGTGCGCGGCCGCCTGCCCGAGTTGATCACCCAGGCCGGTGCGGACAGGGTCGAGTCGCTCGCCGAGTACTCCACCGTGTTTGGCACTTTGACCCTGTTGCGGGCCATCAAGGCGGGATAACGCAGATTTCTTTGACTGAGTCGCACAGCGAGTCGTTGCGTACCGACTGCCAACCCGTCGATGGGTGGCGACATGGGTGTACGGACGCAATGTGCGATCGCAGCGGTTTTCAGACCGCAAACCTGTATGCAACGTACAAGTTGTAATGCCGAAGCGTGTGGTGCGTTTGCTGGTTCTGCGTGACGGTGGCGATTACAATCTCGGGGATGAATCACTTGACCGGCCGTGCCATTTTCCCTTCTGCGCTCATTCGGCGTGGCGCGGTTTATGTCGTGATGCTGATTACCGCCGGCGCCCTACCCGGCTGCGATCGCACGACGACTCTGGCGGTTGACACCTTGACCTCGCCGGCCGGTGCCGGCAGCGCCGAACCGCACCTGGACAAGACCGATGCCGGTCACGTGGTATTGAGTTGGCTCGAGCCTGCCGGGGATTCGGTGGCGCTGCGCTACGCAACACTGGCCGATACGGTGTGGGGGCCGCCGCGGACGGTGGCCAGTGGCGACAACTGGTTCGTGAACTGGGCCGACTTTCCGTCGGTGTCGCCGATCGACAAGACTCGGTGGGCGGCACACTGGCTGGCCAAACGCCCCGGCGGCACCTACGCCTACGATGTCGCAGTGGCCCTGTCCGACGACGCCGGAAGCAGCTGGAGCGCGCCCATCGTGCCGCACACCGACGGCACGCCAACCGAACACGGCTTTGTGAGCCTGTTCCCCTGGGACGACGACGTTGGTGTGTTGTGGCTGGATGGGCGACAGATGACCGCCGATCATGCGTCGGGCCACGGAGGCGAAGGCGGCATGACCTTGCGCAGTGCCCGGCTGGGCGCACGCGGGCAGATCAGCGATGCACGGCGGGTGGATGATCTTGTGTGCGATTGCTGCCAGACCGATGTGGCCATCGCCGGGGATGGGCCCGTGGCGGTGTACCGAAATCGAACACCGGAGGAGATTCGTGACATCTATCTGGCGCGCACCGTGGACGGACACTGGCAACCCGGTACGCCGGTGGCCGACGACGGCTGGGAAATCAACGGCTGTCCGGTCAATGGTCCGGCGGTTGTGGCGCAAGACAATGACGTTGCCGTTGCCTGGTTCACAGCGGCCAACGATCAGCCCCGTGTACGCGCGGCCTTCTCCGACGATGGCGGCGCCACCTTCGCCGCTGCCGTGGACATCGATAGCGAGCGGCCCACCGGGCGGGTGGACATCGAGATGCTCGATAAGACAACCGCCGTGGTTAGTTGGATTGCCGGAGGTACACAGGGCCACGATCAAATAGCGTTGCGCGTCATCGGGCGTGACGGTGCGATGGGTCCAAAGCGGCAGGTCGCCCCGATCGCAACGTCTCGCGCCTCGGGGTTCCCACAGATGATCCGTCTGGGTGAAGAGCTGGTGTTTGCCTGGACGGACACAACGGGCGAAACGAGCCAGGTTCGAACCGCCACCGTTTCCATCCAGGCCATTCGCTAGCCGCGTGCCAGACTGCCCGTATGCGCCACCCAAAACACTGACGACCTGTGCGGTGCGGCCGCTACCACAGTCGTGTTCCGAAACGACGTCATGACGGACCAAGCGAGTTTTCTGCTCTACTTGTGGTCCCACCGGGCTGTGTACCTTGGAGCGAGTCCGGAGAACGACCTGCACAAACACCACGCCGCGCAGTTGTGTGTCGGACTCGAAGCGCCGCTACGGGTTCGCGAGGCAACCAACACTGAGTGGTTGCAAACGCGTGCCGTCCTGGTGCCGCCGGATCGCCCCCACGAAGTAGACGCCGGCACCGGCGCCATCTTCACCATCTATTGGGAGCCCGAGAGCGACGACTATCCGTTCAAGGAGCTCGGAGCGTCGTTGCGGACGTTTCCTCTGAGCACGGAGGCGGTGTCGGTGTTGGCGTCGATCGGTGACGCGCCGGCCGATCCGTCCGACGTGTGGACGCGCTGTGTGTCAGCGCTCGGGCTTCAGACGTATCGTGCACCGGAGGCCATCGATCCGCGTGTGGCCGTCGTACTCGAACGCATCCGGCAATCCTCGGAGCAGCCGCACACATTGGGGTCGCTGGCCACTGCTGTCCATCTGTCACCCAGCCGACTGAGCCACCTATTCTCAGCACAAGTTGGCGTTGCCCTTCGACGCTTCATCGTCTGGAGCCGCGTACGTCAGGCGGTCCGGCATGCGCTGGCCGGCGCCAACCTCACCCAGGCAGCGGTGGCCGCCGGGTTTTCCGACGCGGCACACATGAGTCACAGCTTTCGGGGCATGTTCGGCTTCGCGCCCTCGGCGCTGTTCGCGCACGGGATTAATAGGCGGGTGTTTGTCGTGGACGATGTCGCCTGAGCGAGACGCTGCGCGTTGGATGCGCTAGTGCTTGTGGTCGTGTCCGTCGTGGTGGTCTTCCGTTTCCAGACGTTGTCACACGCGAGTGGGGTGGCCGTTGAGTGTTTTTCCGGCTCACCAATGCCGATTGAGCCAACGGCGTACCGGGTTTTCGAGAATGTTGAACGATACGACACCAGTGAACAGGGCAAGTAAGAATAGCAGCATTGCACTTCCCGAAAAGGACCATCCGCCGTGCTTGTGCCAGATGTAATAGGGTTGTTGCCACAAATAAATGGAATACGACCAAATCCCCAGTAGGCGCAGTGGACCGAAGCGTAACAGGCCAAGTATAGGACGCGGGAGCCGGTGCGCGTGATTGACCGCAAATGACAGTAGAAACGGCGCCAGCAACCACGATGCAAACCAAGGTGCGTGCCTGGTATAGCTCCAGACACCTCCTATCAATACCGCCAACACGACCCAGCCTGGCGGTCTAATGCTGATCTTTCGGCACAACATGAAATAGCCGGCAGATATCATCAGATGACTCATTGCCGTTTCGGTGCGGACCGAGTAGCGCCCTATCGCAATGTGCGGATATCGAATATAGAGGTAGTGAATGGTGATTGCCGCAAATCCAAGAGCCAATAGCGGTAGATACTCGCGCTTGTGAAAAGCGGCAATCAGCGTCAGTAAAGACAACAAGACGTAGCTATGCTCTTCGACATTGAGGGACCACAAATTGCTGACTGGAAGGTCAACCCGCCAGATATCCTGCTCGAGAGGAAAATAGCCACGCATGAACGTCAACGTAGATAAGAAGTTCTTGGTTTCTTCAGCATCAGTAAACAGCCATCCATACCCATAGATCGCAACGACGTAAAATAGGAACACAGGGAATATGCGGCTGACCCGACGTTTGTAGAATATCGACAATGGCGTGCGCTTGACGAACAAGATGTTGGCCATCAAAAACCCGGAGAGCACAAAGAAAAAGTCGACGCCAAGGCGCCCCAGAAGTACTCGGTCAAACGGCAGCAGTTGAGTAACGGGGCCGAAATGCGACAAAAGAACGATAGATATGGCGATGCCTCGCCAACCGTCAAGATGCTCCAGGCGGGTCTTGGATCCGCCGTGCGAATAGCGATGCGTAATCCAATGGGCAAGATGCTGCAGGGGATGCAGCAGTCTCATGCACGTGCAGTCCACATCAGGTTACAGCGGTTCGCTAGCGCTTCCCATAGGACCGCTTGACACGATGGCAAGGGCGGATTGGTTCCGAGTCCTGGGCTAGCGGCTCGGCGTTTGTCTAGGTGGAGCCCCTTGTTGTAGCACAGGGGCGAAATCAAGCGCCGCCACTAGTGTTCATGATCATGTCCGTCGTGGTGACGATCCGATTCGGAATTCTTCTTAGCCATTGCGTCACCCTGCGAGTCTTCGCCATGGCTTGTCATTGTGTGATCATGGCTGCCATGGCTCGCATCTGGCTCACCGTGATCAGTTGCGCCTTGGTCCGATGCCTCGCTGTGGTGCCCGCTCCCAGTCGCCGATGCCAAGAGCGCTTGGTATGCATCGGCATCCAACACTGGGAGCCGGGTCATGAATGCGACCACCGGCCACAGCGACGCATCGTCGTGACTGGCACCCCACGCCGGCATACCGGTCATCTTTATGCCGTGCTTGGTCACCCAGAACAGCTCCGCTGGACTCATCGACTGCGCCGACACGGACAGATCGGGCGCTGGCGGGTTCAGCCCGCGGGCCAGTGGCGACGCCGCCTGGCCCGGAATACCGTGGCATCCGGCGCACATGGCCTGGTAGTCGTTGATCCCGGCCAGAGCCAGAGCATCGGCCGCAAGATCCGGCACGTCGATCGCGGACGCGCGACGCGCAACCGCCGCATCTGAGGTCTTCGACAGCAGCCACTGAACCGGACCACTGTGCGGCACGCGGGCACTGACGTCGTATAGGCCGGAATAGACGAACGCCACCGCACCGGCGGCGACAATGACCGCGGCAACGATCAATGTGAGCAGCGTTCTCATGGGGGAACTACGGATGCATGCGGGGTTGATTGCACGGCATGCAGCGCAACGCTCGCAACGGCACGAACAAGTACCGCGGGGGCAGCCAGGACTGGCTGGACCGACTCAGCAATGCGCGACCGCCAGACCCGCGGCGCCCCCTCGGTCCGAGGGTCGGCGACGCTTGCGCGTTGCGCGTTTCTCGGCCCTGGACTGTGTGACGACGTCATCGGTGTCGACGCGGTCGATCAATGGACACAGCTCGCCGTGGGCCGGCGTTTCGTCCGCCATGTCTTCCCAGGTCGACAGGGCGTGGGTGATGCGTGCCCTGGTGGCTTTCAGTTCCTCGAGCTGCCTCTTGACGGACTTCAGCCGTCTTTCCACCAGCTCGCGCACCTGATGACAAGGGACATCCCCCTGGTCGATGGACTGAAAAATCGTCTTGATATCACCGATGGTCAGTCCCAGCGACTGCGCACGGCGAATGAAGCTCACGCGGTGCTGATCGGCCAGGGAAAAACACCGGTAGCCGTTCTCGGCGTCGCGCTGCGGACTGAGCAGGCCTATTCGTGAGTAGTAGCGAACCGTGGCAGGGGTCACACCTGCCAAATGCGCCAACTCTGCAACATGCAGGCCGCTGATAGGCTTGGATTGGCTGTTGTGATCGAGCACGGGCACCTCCCTTCGTAGTCGAGACGGGACCCTTGAGAGCGCCGACAGCTATCTCGGCCGCCCGCCGGGTACACTGATCCTGACAACAAAGGTAACGGCCAGCGCCTGACCCGGGCGTGACGCGCCCATTACGTTTTTGTAATCTTCTTGTCATGTCACCGCAGGCGGCGGGCCGGTAACGTTCGATGAGAGGACGGTTCCGCGCTGACCGCCCGGAAACTGGACGAAACCCAACGGATGTCCCATCAATGAAAATCCTGATCGTCGAGGACGAAGCCAAGATCAGCGAGTATCTGCGCCAGGGTCTGAGCGAAGCAGGATTTATGGTCGATCTGGCGCGCAATGGCCTGGACGGTCACCATAAAGCGATGACCGAGTCCTTTGATTTGATCATCCTGGACGTGATGCTGCCCGACATCGACGGTTGGCGAATTCTCCAGTCGCTGCGTGACGCGGGGACAACTGTCCCGGTTTTGTTTCTGACGGCCAGAGACAGCGTCGACGATCGCGTTAAAGGCCTGGAACTGGGTGCCGACGACTACCTGGTCAAGCCCTTTGCCTTCGCCGAGCTGCTCGCGCGAGTTCGAACGCTGCTCAGGCGCGGCCAATCGGCCCCACTGGAGACCACGCTCACCGTGGCCGACCTGGAGCTCGACCTTATGCGTCGGCGGGTCAAGCGCAGCGGCCGGAAAATCACCCTGACGGCCAAGGAATTTGCGTTGCTCGAGTTGCTGATACGCCACCGCGACGAGGTCCTGCCCCGATCCCTGATCGCCTCCCAAGTCTGGGACATGAATTTCGACAGCGACAGCAACGTGATCGACGTTGCTATCCGGCGGCTGCGGGCCAAGATCGACGATGACTACGAGCCCAAGCTCATACAGACGGTGCGCGGCATGGGCTACATGCTCGAGACGCCGGGCAGTGGCTGAATGCCCATGATCCGACGTCCCCTGTCTCTAGCACTTCGCCTGACGCTACTGTTTGGGGTGGCCACCGCGATCGTGTTTACCGTGTTTGGCTGGCTGGTCATCCGCTCCACGGAACACCACTTTGTCGTCGAAGACACCGATGAGCTGGTCGTGGTGGCCGACGCGGTGCACGATCTACTCAAGACCAATCCGGCGATGGAGGATACTCGTGGTCTCGACCAGCGGTTTGCGGACATTCTCGTCGGTCACCATGATGCCGCGCTGCAGTTGACCAGACCAGGCGGCACGTTGGTGTACGCCAGTCCCGGCCCCGACCTTTCTGAGGCAGCAGTCATGCGGTTCGCTGACGACCCCGCCTCAGCTGTGCACGAATGGCAGAACGATGACCAACACTTTCGGGTGCTCAACCGCGATCTCACCGTACCCGGTGCCGACGGCACGTACCGGCTAACCGTCGCGGTACCCATCGATCATCACCTTCGTTTTCTGGCTGAGTTTCGCCGTAGTCTGACGTTGATGGTGGTGGGCAGCATAGCGCTGATGAGCTTGCTGGGCTGGATCGCCGTGCGTCAGGGTCACGCGCCGCTGCGCGATATCGTGGCGCGCATGGGCCGAATCAGCGGCGATCGGCTCACGACCCGCCTGGATCCGGATGCGGTGCCTGGGGAACTCACCGAGCTGGTGGAGTCTTTCAACGACATGTTGGAACGCGTCAGCGGTGCCTTTCAACGGTTATCGGAGTTCAATGCCGACATTGCGCACGAGTTGCGCACGCCCATCACCAATCTCATGACCCAGACACAAGTTGGCCTGTCCCGGGCGCGTACGGCCGACGAGTACCGGGAAATCCTCTACTCCAACATGGAGGAATACGAGCGCCTGGCGCAGATGGTCGGCGACATGCTGTACCTGGCGAAGGCCGACGCCGAGCCCAGGCCACAGACCTTGACGCCGGTGGATCTGGGCAAGGAAATCACCGCGTTGTTCGAATTCTACGAGGGCTGGGCGGAGGAACGCGGGGTGACCCTGACGCAGGAAGGGGAAGCCACCGTGAACGCCGATCGGCTGATGATGCAGCGCGCGCTGAGTAACCTGACCTCCAACGCGATCAAACATACGCCAAAGGGCGGCATCGTGACGGTTCGGCTGAGCCGCCCTGATCGGTCCACCGTGCGCATCGACGTGGATAACCCCGGCGAGAACATCCCGCCAGAACACTTGCTGCGGCTGTTCGATCGCTTTTACCGCGTTGACGAATCTCGTCAGCAAGGCGACCAGGGCGTGGGCTTGGGACTTGCCATCGTCAGGTCGATAATCACCGCGCATCGAGGTGAGATTGTGGTGCAATCCGACGGGGGCCTGACGCGGTTTATCGTTTCACTGCCCGCCAAGCCTGTCACATCAGCCGCCACTGGCACTTAGCCAAGAGCCGCTGCCCGCGCCTGCGCCGGCGATCGCTATGGGCGACGAGTCGGGCTGACCTTGATCTGGCCCGTGAGAAGGAGGCTGTCACCAGCGGCTATTGTCGATCGATTACGACGCCGGCCATATACGGCCAAGACCGACGCCATGCTACCTGAGTTCAGTGAACCGTGTGCTTCGAGGATTGCCTAACTCCTCGCATCGGGTTCGCCATCTATACATTCAATAATCGGACAGCCCGCCTCAGCTCCCCGACAAAGATTAACGAGAAGCTGCAACTCGTTACGCAGCGTCGTCAGGTCGTCCAGGTGTTGCCCGATTTCGGCGAGTTTTCTTTGTGTGAGTTTTCGTGCTTCTGCGCGAGCCTTCTGCGGGTTTTCGCGCATCTCCAGCAGCTGACCGATTTCGGACAAGGTAAAGTTCATGCGTTGAGCGCGTTGGATGAACTGCAAGCGAGAGATGTCTCTGTTGCCATAGAGTCTCTGGCCGGCACTGTTGCGTGCCACGCGCGGTAACAATCGAATCTTCTCGTAGTAGCGCAGCGTATCGGCACTCAGTCCCAGACGTTCCGACAATTCACCGATCCGGTAGGTGCTCATTGTTTGTCTGCGTACTCAAGGGCCACGATCCGTCTCACTCTGTAACCGCTCCTGCAGTTCCCGCCGCAGCATTTTGAGACTCGGCAGCGAGGTGAAAACCAGGTTGCCATCGATGGCAATTGCTGGTGTAGACAGGATACCGAGCGACACCGCGTAATCGATCTCATCCAGCACGTCGACGGCCCGCCAATCCATCCGATCCGCACCCAGGGCATTGACCATACCCTGCACCGCCTGGCGCGCTTTTGTGCACCGATCGCATCCGGGGGCTGTGAACAGCTCTACCTTGATCGTCATGCGTCAAAAGTTGAACCGCACCCCGGCACGTACGACAAAGTCGGTCTCGAGGGCGCTGCCGCTGAGGTTTTCAACCACCGGAAGTTGTACCACGCCCTCCACAATCCACCGCTTGGTGACGTATTGCAAGCCAGGCGCGAAATACAGTGTCGTACCACCGGAGTTGTCATCCGTGGCGCCGTTGATTTCATGCTTGTCGCGGTGCACTAGGTTCATTTCGAGCACGCCATAGAGGAAGTCGGGGACACCAGAGCCGAGCGTCCGAGGCCACAACCGGTATTGCAAGGAGCCGTCGAGCCGGACCTCATCGCCAGGATCGAATCCATCCGCCTCGTTATTGACGCGGTAGCTGACTTGTCCATCGACCTGGAGCGACAATATCTGATACGTAGCGACAACTCCGCAGAACGCATTCCACGCGCCGGTCCCCGATTGCACCGCGACTGGCAGTCGGCCGAGGCCGTCTCGTTCGTCGTTGTCTCCGGTCGGCGCTTTGATACCGATAAATGGTGCAACCCGAAACGTGCGGCCAGGCTGATCGCGCTGAAGGAGCGTGAATCGTCCGAATAGGGAAACGTCGCCAATACCGCTGGCACTTCGGCTCAGGCGGCTGGCGCCAACGATCACATCAAGGTCTTTGTCTGCGTAAGGGAGTACACCGAACATGGCGAGCCTTGGCGTCACACCGTAGCCCAATACGGAGATCAGGGCAGTGGCGCTCAAATCCCGATCGGTGGTGCCCGGATCGGCGCCGGACCGGCTGCTCACAACAACTGCGCGCGCGACGAATTGATCGCCGCCGATGGGCAGTGCCGTATTGAACGTAACCGGTGCACCCAATACAGGGCTGCTGATTGTCAGGCATGCGGCAAATACGACGCCTGAGCGCGAAACTCGCATTAGTCCTGCATCACCAATACGTCTGCCTCCCCCGGTGTGAAGCCGGCCTTTACAATCGCTTCTTTGATGGCGTCAAGGTCCGCTGTCTGACCTGGGTTGAGCGTAACGCGTGCCGAGTTTGCCGCCAGGTCAACCGTCGCGCTCTCCACCGCCGCCAGTTTGGTCAAATTCTTTTCAAGCCCATACGCACAAAAAGGACAGGCGAGCCCACTGACGGAGATCTCGACAACTTTGTGATCGGCGGCATTCGCAGTCAATGGAAGCCACAACAGCCCAATTAAAACAAGGACAACGGATTTCATCGTGCGCTCCTATCGAAAACGTTGACGCGGTTCTGCTCGCTTACCGTCAACTGTCCAACCAGGTGCGAACGGGCAATGCGAGGTAGGCAGCGAAAAACCCGACACCCCATACCGCGGCGGACGCCCAGAACAGGCGGCGATTCCAGACCCAGGTCCGTTCGCACAGCGCTGCCAACTCCGGGTCCGCCGGGCACGAACGCCCCGGTCGAAACGTCAACCAGGCGGAAATCGCAAGCAGCGCCCCGGATGCCGCGAAGACCCAGCCCTTGTGCAAGCTCAAGGTGATGAGAAACGGGAAATTGCCCGATATAGCCGCCACCGTGGCACCGAGTCCGAGCGTCACCAGCGCTATCGGCAACGCGCAACATATCAACGTCCCGAGGGACGCAAACAAACTCAGCACGGTAAGGCGCTTCTCATCGATGTGTGTCGTCATCGCGATATCATACAACCTGGAGTCAACTCCAGGTCAAGCCGCACTCCTAGCCGATGTGGGAGTGGAAAACCGACCAAAAAGCACTACTGCCCGGTCGGCTCGTCGGGCTCAGCCGGCCTGGTCATGCGCCACGGGTGTCACGTCGTCATCACTACGTCTCCGGTGAGCGAGGTAGTAGCGCTCAAACGCGAAAATCCCGGCGATCGCCACAACGCCGATCGCGACGATGGTGGGATCGGCTGCACCCTTGATGATCAGGAACGCGATCATCACGCCGGTGCCCATGGCTACGGTGGCCGCCAGGCTCAAGCTGCCGGCTTCATACTCACTTTTCATCGAACGCCCTGTTGCTTGTTTTTGATGTAGGCAGCAAACCTGCCTTGTCCTGCTGGGTGCGTGCCGTTATGATCTCGGATTCCAAGTGCGCATCGATCTAGTCATCGACGTCCTCGCCGGGTGGCTGCGGCTTGCTGTGCCCCTGACGCGAATCATAGACCCGCGTACTGCCATCGGCTGCTACAGCCAGGATCTCGTATTCTTGAGGATTGGGTCCCTCCATGCCGGGCGAACCGATGGGCATACCCGGTACCGTCAAGCCCACAACGTCGGCCGGCTTTTCAGCCATCAACTGCTTGATCAGATCCGCCGGCACATGGCCCTCCACCCAGTAGTCACCGACCTTGGCCGTGTGGCAGGAAGCGAACTCGGGCGGCACGCCGAGCTTGGACTGTGCCCCGCGTGTGGTCTGGACGTTGACGACGCTGACCGACATGCCGTGGTCTTCCAGGTGATCGACCCACTTGATGCAGCAACCGCAGCTGGGTGTCTTGTACACCACCACTTCGGCGTCCGCGTCGATAACTTGGTTGCGTGGCGACAGCCAGTAGGCCGTGGCACCGACTGCAGCCAGTACCCCCACCAGGCCGACCCACAGCCAGGGGGCTGTCTTGCGTGATGTGCGCCTAGGTTTGTGTTTGCTCATGATGTTGTCCTCTCGTTAGCCATGTGTGTCGTGGGGCGCGCCGCGAATCGCCATCGCGGGTTCTGTCCTAGCGCGCGTTGATCTCCTGCCAGCGCGCGTAGGTCTCATCAGCCCACAGGCTCTGGAAGTAGGCGATCACGGCGCGTACCTCTGCCTCGCTCAACGTCTCGCCAAAGCCGGGCATGACACCGCTCACCGGCGCGCCGCCGTTGACGATCGTGCGCTGAAGTACCGCCATCGGGTGGTGCCAGGCGTGGGCGCTGCCGTTGAGCGGCGGGGGCGGATAGTTGCCGTCGGCGTCAGTCTTTCGCCAGTCTTCCGCAAGCCCCTGGGCTCGGTCGCCGTGACAGCTCGCGCAATGGGCTTGAAACAGGCCTTCGCCGCTTGATGCCTGCGTTGCGGTATACCAACGCCCGGGCACGGGAGCCTCCGGTTCAGCGGGTTCCTGACAAGCCAAAAGCGATGCGCTCAGCGCGATCAACGCGGTCGTGCAAAAATGTGTTTTCAGTCGCATGCGGCCTCCTTCGCGCGTTCGTTGGGCGACGCCGTCGATGACGCTGCGCGTAGACCTTCCTGCAAACGCTGTGCGACCTGCCGGTCAATCTCGCCAAGGCACGCTTGGGGCTGGCGTAGAAACGGATGATGGTCCGCGCCCTTGGCAATCCATAGTCGCCAAGTGGGATGGCGAGCGACCAGCTGCTCAATCGGCTCAAGCGGTGCCATCCGATCCTCATCGCCGTGGATCAACAACACCGCCGTCGACGGCGGCAGGCGTGCCAGATCGGTGGCTGCGTCGTAGCGGTAGACCACTTCCCACAACGAGGAGGTCGAAGACCGCCAAGTGTGCTTGACTAGATCTTCGGCAACTTCGCGCGGCACGCTGCGGATCACGTGCGGCAGCAGCCGACCCAGGAGGCGCCGCGTAATCAGGCAGGCAATCATAGTCAGCACGACGTTGGTGTAGACCAGACCCCCTCGGACCGGGCCTCGACGCAAATAGCGATAGGCCCGTTCCTGGGAGCCGAACAGCGGCATGCCGATCAGGGTGAGCGCCTGCACCTGGCCGGGATGACGCGCCGCATAGGCCACGGCCACGAGTGCGCCCAGGGAGTGGCCAACCAGTGAAACAGGCCCAAGCGGCGCCAGAACCTCGCGCAGCTTTGCCACGTGGTGCTCAACCGTGTAAGCAGTCCAGGGCTTGGGCGACTCCCCGAACCCGAGCAAGTCGACCAGGACAATCCGGTGGCGCGACGGGAACGACCCCAGCCGTGGCGCCCAGTAGCGGGTGGTGCCGCCCAGGCCGGCCAGAAAGACCACGGTGTGCTCGCCGTCGCCCCGTTGTTCCACATGCAACGGCCGACGTCTCTTGCGTGCGCGCCAGGTGGCCAGACCCATCACAGGGATCTCGCCATGAGTCCTATGAACGTTCCCACTCTCATGGTCGGCTCGTCGGCCCCTGGCCGGTTGCAGCGCCGGCGCGCCGGTAACGCGCCGGTTCGGCCAGGAACCGATCCCGGCAGCGCTGCGAGCAAAACACGTAGCGCTCGTTGTCCAGCTCCGTGGATACCTCGGCCGTCCAGGCATCCACGCGCATGCCGCACACCGGATCGTGCACCCAGCTGTGTTCTTCGGCCTTGCGGTCACGAAACTCCCCGTCTTCGAGCCACAAAATGCGATCGGCAATGTCCTCGACGCGCGGATCGTGCGTCACGAGGATGACTGCCCTGCCCTCGTCCCGAGCCACGTCGTGGAGGATCATCATCACTTCCTGGCCATTGGCCGAGTCCAGGTTGCCTGTGGGCTCATCGGCGAGAATGACCGGCGGCGCATTGATGAGGGAACGGGCGATCGCCACGCGCTGCTTTTCCCCACCGGACAAGGTCCTTGGCAACGCGGCGCGCCGCTTGCCAAGGCCCAGCCGATCGATGAGCGCGTCGGCCCGGGGTTTTGCCGCCGCCAGACCCCCTTTGATCAGGCGCGCCGGAAACAGGATGTTCTCCTCGACAGTGAGGGCCTCGAGCAGATTGAAGGCCTGAAAGACAAAGCCGATCTTGTGGGCACGCACCCTTGGCAGCTGCGCTTCGCTCAAGGACGTGATGTCGGTGCCGTCGATCTGGACACGGCCGGCGGTGGGTTTGAGGAGTCCACCGAGCATGGACACCAGCGTGGTCTTGCCTGATCCGGAGGGGCCCATGATCAGCACCATTTCACCCGCATTAATGGCGATCGACACGTCGTCCACAGCACGCACTTCGGTGTGCCCACTGCCAAAGGCCTTAACCAGGTGCTCGCCAATCAGAACGGGATCTGTCATCGGGGCTCTCTCCTCGGTCATGCCTGAAACGCCGACAGCGGATCGACACGGGCCACTTGGCGCGCCGGTACCAATGCGGCCAGCAGTGCGACGACCAACCCAACGATCGCGACACGCAACACCGCCGCGGCGGTGAGCTTCAACGTGACCGACGGGATGACCGCGGTGGCAACAGGCATTACGATTAGCGCAAGACCCGTGGCCACGGTCACGCTTGCCACAGTGATCAGGACCGCCTGCAGTGCGACGCTGACGTACAGCGCTCGGTGGGTTGCGCCGAGCGCCTTGGCCACGGCCAGCTCGCGCCGCTGGCGTGCGACCTGCGAGTAGATCGCAAACGCGATCAACAGGGCCGCCAGGGCGCCACCGATGAGGGTCATGAGTGCGAGGGTCTCCACACCCATCTGCATGGCCATTTTTCGGTCGTTGCGAACGAATTGATCGGCGGGCAGCGCCTGGACCTTGTCGACGGCTTGCTCGATCTGTGCGGCGGCGCGCACTGGGTTAGCGCCGGGCTCGAGCTTGACCAACCCGTAGCTGACGATATCGAGCGCCTTCATGATGTCCTCAAGGTCCCGCTTGGTCACAAAAACGATGGAGTTGGCGATGGAAAAGGTGCCTTCGGAGAAGCCGACGACGGTGAAATCCCGGTCGGTGATCCGGATCGTGTCCCCCAGGTTCAGGTCCGACATCTGGCCAAAAACCGCCGGCACGACAGCCTCGCCCGATTCCGGCTGCGCCCGCCCCGTCGCCATCGCCCAGGGTCCCCCCTGCCGACTGGCCCTTTCGAGGCCGACGATGTAGGCAAACCACTGCTGGTCGGCGCCGGTGATCACCGTGTTGAGGTACAAGATGCCCTCCACGGCATCGACGCCGGGCAAGCGCTCAATCTGTTCGAGCTTCCAGTCGGTGAGGTACGAGGTGGCCATGTGCATGTTGGCCACGCCGCGCTGCATGACCCACACATCGGCATCCGCGTTAGCCACGTACGCCACCACCTGGTCCGATTCGCCCTCGTACACGGCCTCGAAGAACATGACCAGGAGGAACGCGCAACCAGCGGCGGCGACGCTTACCACCAACGCCGCCGGCTCGCTAATCAAGCTCTTGAGTGTCCAGCGCCACATCGGTCAGCTCCGAAATACCAGCGCCGGGTCCAGACGGCGAATGAGCCGAACCGGAATCAGGGCGCCGAGCGCGGCGAACGCCAGGCACGCAATGGCCGTACGCAGCACAGGCACAGGCTCTGTGGCCAGTATCCGGTACAGCGGCAGCGCACCCTCGATGAGGTGGCCGATGATCGCCGCGAGCGCGGTACCGACGGGAATGGCGATCAGCGCCAGGACCAGCGCTTCGAGCAAGACCAGTGTGCTCAAGTATTGGTGGTCGAATCCCAGGGCCTTGAGCACGCCAAACTCGCCTCGGCGAGCGTTGATCGCGGCGAACAGGATGATGCCGGTCACCAGCACACCGATTGCGTAGCCCACGCCGATCATGAGTCGCAAGATCGGGCCGAACAGGACGCGGCCCAGGTTTTCATCGTGCGCCGCCAGATCCTCGGGCAAGAACACGTCACCTTGTGGCACGTCCCGCTCAATGGCTCGGGCGACTTCGTCCCGATTGGCACCCGGCGCAAGCTCGACCAGCAGAAAACTCAGCAGCGGAAAGGTGCTGATGTCGGCCGCGACGTCCGAATCGAAGTAAAAATCGATCAGGTCGTCGTACCGAGTAAATGCGAACGGCGTGAAGAACGCCGCGGCGCCATCGGCAATACCGGAGACCGTGAATTCAAATTCAGAAATCATCAACGGATCACCCGGCACCAGCGCGTACTTCTCGGCCAGCGAGCGGTCGATGACGATGTCCCGCGGTGCCGTGGGCATCACGCCGGCGGTCAGGAGAGCCGGTCCGCCGGAAGTGTCGTACACCATCAGAAAGATCGGGGTCCGACGCTCGCCCTGGGCGTAGATCACGGGAATTCCGGTAAGCGGGTGGGCGGTGGCCACACCGGGGACCGACTCCACCTCGCCCCGCGTGAACTGCGGCAACACCGAACGGGCCGCGGTCATGTTGGAAACGCCGGCCTGTGTGACGATCAGATCGGCTTTGCGATCGATCACCGCATCCCCCAGCTGCGCCACTAGGCCCTCGTTGAAGCCCTCGAGCACCAGAATCACCGCCACCACGGCGGCCAGGGCGAACGCGGTCAGCGCCGATCGCGTCGGGTCCAGGGTCAGCTGGCGATACAGCAGTCGAAACACCTTATCGCCCCCGGAGGTTGGGCCCTGACGATCCGGCGCAAAGGCGGCCGAACGACGGACCCTGGGCTCAAACCGTTTGGAGTGACCCAGCCAACGATTGGCCAGGAGAAGGCCCAGCAGCCACAGACCAATGCC
>JABDJX010000224.1 GCA_013003245.1 Silicimonas sp.
CCTTAGTGCTGCTACAAATTCGTTTTCGGAATCAGGCAAAATGAACAGGAGTTTGTAGACACGCCTGCGTGCCAGATTGGCTGCTGCGGTATCGCGGATATATCCCAGTTCGGCGATCGCAGCGTGCACTTTGCCGATTGTCACCGATCGAACACCTGGTCGTTCATTAAGCACCCGGTCAACGGTTGCAAGGCTGACCCCAGCCACACGGGCAATATCATTGACCGTTGGTTTCGCGATGGCTTTGAGGCTGGAGTTGCTCAGTTTAGTCCACCATTTCCTTTGCGAGGGCCCCAAACAGAAGTGCCACGGCTTCAGCACCAGGGTCGTTATGCCCTTTCAGGTTTTCTTCGGGAACGTAAGCCGCGCGTCCCGCTTTGGCGCGGTGAATGGACGCCGTGCTGTCAGCCCCAGCCCGCGCGGCGGCTGCGGCGGCGTCAATACCGTTCGGCAAGGCGTCCAGCGCCGGGGACAGCGCGTCAACCATCGTCCGATCCCCTACAGAGGCACCGCCGACCTGGCTTACGCGGTTCAGGCCATCGACCAAAGCCTTTTGCACCGACGCGCCGTTGGCGCAGGCGTCGCCTGCGGCGTTGAAATAGATCGCCAGGATCACGCCCGAGGACCCGCCCATGGTCTGGCTAAGTTCATTTCCCAGTGCCGGAAAAAGCTGCGTCAGATCGGCAAGTGGCAAACGGTCAAGGCTGGACTTGAGCGCGCGCGCCGCGGTCGCAAGCGTGCTGCCGGTGTCGCCGTCGCCCGATTTCGCATCAAGCGCATTCAACTGGCTTTCGGCGGAAATCAGAAGCTCGGCCACATTCTCGATAATCGCCCGCGTCTTTTCGTTCTTGGATGCAATCGGCTCGATCGGTGTCAGTCCGTCAGGCAATCCGACAACCGGTGGATCAACAACTTGGGCCATACCGGGCCATGCCGCCATCGCAACCGGTGCAGCCAGCGCAGCATGTTCGGTCGCCGTCGCGTCCATGATCGACACCGAGAAGCCGTGCATATCCAGCGAGGTCATCAACGGTGCGGGTCCGATGATATGTTTGACCAAACCAGACGCTGTCAGCCCATGGGTCAGAACCGACATTTCCAAGGGTGTAGTCGAGCCGAGGTTGTTCAAGATGGCGACCATGTCGCCACCGGATTGACCGCGAAGCTTTTCCACAACCGCTGTCATCGCAGTCATTGCGTCGGAAAAATCAACTTGCTCGACACCCGGTTCACCGTGGATGCCAAGACCCAGTTCGGCCTTGCCGGCACCTATGCGGTTTTCCTTGCTTGATCCGGGAATGGTGCAGGTGTCAAGGCTCATGCCAATGGACGCCACCTTGGCAATGACGGTTCGCGCGGCGCCTGTCACGGCCTGCAGATCGGCACCGTCTTCTGCCATTGCGCCGGCGATCTTGTGGACAAACAATGTGCCCGCCACGCCGCGGGGCTGAGGCAAATCAGGCAACGCGATGTCATCGTCAACGACCACCATTTCTACCTTGCGCCCAAGGGCGCGAGCGCGCTCGGCGGCAAGTCCAAAGTTCAAACGGTCGCCGGTGTAATTCTTGACGATCAAAAGACATCCAGCGTCGCCTGTCACGGCAAGAATTCCCGCCAGAACCGCTTCGACGGACGGCGACGCAAACACCTCTCCGCAAACGGCTGCTGTCAACATGCCCTTGCCCACAAAGCCAGCATGGGCCGGTTCATGACCCGATCCCCCGCCCGAGACAAGCGCGACCTTGGACTTGTCCCAATCGCTGCGGAAAACGACCTTGATGTGCGGGTATCCGTCCAATCGGGAAAGGGCGCCGCCTGAGGCTGCAAGCAGCCCGTCGATGGCCTCGGTGACCAGATTTTCTTTCGCATTGATAAACTGAGCCATGGTCGTCCTTTCTTAATTTACACGCGTGCCTGATGCGTCGAAATACAGTGGATCCTGAGGGCTGATTTTTATTGTCGTGTTGGCAACATATTCCTGATGAGGATCGGTCAGCGTCGTTATCGGGTGCCCCTTCACTTCGAGATGCAGGCGGGTTTGGTCGCCTAGATGTTCGGCACGCAAAACAGTTGCCTCGACCCCGTCACCTTGCCGGATATTTTCGGGGCGCAGCCCGATTTGCGCACCCTTGTGGCTTCCGGGAAAGAGCGACGCTGGCAGGATGTTGATCCGCGGCAATCCCAATCGGCTGGCAACATAGACGCTGGTTGGGTCCTCATAAATCTGTTTCGGCGTCCCGTATTGAACAAGCCGCCCTTCTTCCAGCACGCCTATATGTGTGGCCATCGTCATGGCTTCGATCTGGTCATGGGTTACGTAAAGCAACGTCGAGCCAAGATCGGCGTGGATACGTTTGAGTTCGATCCGAAGATCGGCGCGCAGCTTGGCATCGAGTGAGCTAAGCGGTTCGTCCATCAAGTAAATTGCAGGGTCCCGGACAAGGGCCCGGCCGATGGCCACACGCTGCATCTCGCCGCCAGAAAGCTCGGTTGCCTTGTTGTCCAGCTTGTGCGGGATCTGCAAAACATCGGCAAGCGACCGAACCTTTTTGGCGATGACATCTTCGGGTGTCCTCAGGATCGGAGACCGTAGCGGAAACGCAAGATTGTCGCGCACGGTCAGATGCGGATAAAGCGAATATTGCTGGAATACCATGGCCACGTCGCGCTGTGCTGGCGTTTCGTTACCTACGTCGCGACCGCCGATATGAATGCTGCCACTGTCGAGTTTCTCAAGCCCTGAGATCAGACGCAATGTCGTCGTCTTGCCAGCCCCGGTCGGGCCCAGAAGAACAACGAACGCGCCATCTTCGATGGTCAATGAGATGCCGTCTACCGCTTGCGTTTTACCAAAGACCTTGGAGATATTCTTGAGCGAAACTTCAGCCATGGAGGACGCCCTCGTTGAGTTCGGATTTCAGCGCTCTGCCGGATTGACGGTCAAAAAGTGTTATTGTGGAGGGATCAAACTCAAGACCAACCGTTTCACCGACCTTGGCCGTCTGCTGCGCCGAGACGCGGGCTTTGACCTCGCCCCCGGTGGTGTCCAGCGTGACGATCTGCGTGGTGCCCAGGTACTCGGTTGCCAAAACTTCCGCGCGATATGAGGCGGTGTCGGAAAGCTGAATATGTTCTGGGCGCACGCCAAAAGCCATGTCGCCCTCGAACGGCTCGCGGGTTTGGGGCACGGCGAACGTGCTGTTGTGCATTGTGACGTCGTTGGCACCGTTTCCGAACTTGCCGTGGAACTTCAGAAAATTCATTGAGGGCGACCCGATAAAGTCGGCCACGAACATGGTGGCGGGCTTGTCGTAAATTTCCTGCGGTGTGCCGAATTGCTCGACCACCGCGTTGTTCATGACCACGATCTTGTCGCCCATCTGCATGGCTTCCAGCTGATCGTGGGTGACATAAACTGTGGTCGCCCCCATGCGATCATGCAGCGCGCGCAATTCTTCAGCCATATGTTCGCGGAATTCAGCATCAAGCGCGCCAAGTGGTTCGTCCATCATAAAGGCCTTGGGTTCTCGCACGATCGCCCGGCCCAAGGCCACGCGCTGGCGGTCGCCGCCGGAAAGGCCGCCCACGGGGCGGTCCAGGATGTCCTCTATCCCGAGGATCTTTGCGACTTCGGCGACCTTGGCCTTGACGGCGCCGCGCTGCATGCCCTGACTGACAAGCGGATAGCTGATATTCTTGCGCACATTCATATGTGGATAAAGCGCGAACATCTGGAAGACGAAGGCGATATCACGTTGAGACGGCGGGCGCTGTGAAATCTCTTCGCCGTCAAGGAATATCTCACCCGATGTCGGCAGCTCTAGCCCCGCGATCATGCGCAAAGTCGTAGTCTTTCCGCACCCCGAAGGGCCAAGAAGCATGAAGAATTCCCCATCTTCGATGGTGAACGAACTTTCGCGGACCGCTGTGAAATCCCCGAACTGCTTCTTGAGGTCTTTGATGACGATTTGCGCCATGCTTACTCCGGAAAGTGGCTGACGATGATGAACATCACCGTGCCAACCAAGGTTGTTACGAAAGAATATGTGAAGGCCCAGATCACGAAGGGCTGCATCAGCATGAACACGCCCACCGCGATGATAACGGTTGCGACCGCCTCCCAGGGACCACGACGCAGGCTGAGAAGGCCATTAATGAAGTTACTCATTTGCGTACCGCTCCAAAAGTGATGCCGCGCAACAGGTGCTTGCGAAGCAGGATGGTGAAGATCATGACCGGCAACAGGAAGATCGTGACGCCAGCGGCAATGGCAGGCCAATCAAGCCCGCCAATACCGATGATGGTCGGGATGAACGGCGGGGCCGTCTGGGCATTGGCGGTCGTCAGAAGAACCGCGAAGGCATATTCATTCCAGGCAAAGATCAAGCAGAAGATCGCGGTCGAGGCGATGCCCGTCGCGGCCTGCGGTAGCACAACTTTGTAGAACGCCTGAAACCGGGTATAGCCGTCGATCAGGGCTGCTTCTTCGTATTCGGTCGGGATACCGTCGATGAAACTTTTCAGAAGCCAGACCGCAAGCGAGATGTTCACGCCGGTATAAAGCAGTATCATCCCCAGATGCGTGTCCGATAGCCCAAGGTTCCGGTACATCAGGAAAATTGGGATCGCGACGGCGATGGGCGGCATCATCCTTGTGGAAAGAATGAAGAACAACAGATCATCCGCCAACGGTATCTTGAACCGGCTGAAGGCATAGGCCGCCAGCGTTCCAAGAAACACGCTGAGGAAGGTCGAGCCGAAGCCGATGATGACCGAATTCAGGAAACGCTCGCCAAACTTCGACGGGCCGACAATGACCATGTCATATTTGCGCACAATCTCGTCGGCCCAGTTTTCCGGTGGGTTGTTGGCCAGGAATTCGTCGGTCTGACGCGTGCGTGTCGTGAAGAGGTTCACATAGCCTTCCAGCGTAGGGCTGAAGCCCGCGTCACTGTCCGAACCGATCAGGTATTTTGGCGGATAGCTGATGGCGTCGGACGGGCTTTTGAAGCCGGTCAAGGCAATCCAGACCAACGGGATCATGGTGATCACCGCGTAAATGATGACCAGCGAGCCGGCGAACCATTTGATGCGGTTCGAGGGTTCGTTGACAGAGAAGCTGCTCATCTCTCTTTCACCTTGTTCAGGGCTTTGACATAGATGCTTGCAAGGCCAAAGACGGTCACAAACAAAATGATCGCATAGGCCGAAGCGTATCCCGTCCGCCATTTCTCGAAAGCTTCACGCTTAAGGTTAATCGAGGTCAGTTCCGTCGTAGAGCCCGGACCGCCACCCGTCAGCTGCACCACAAGGTCGAACATCTTGAAGTTCTCAATCCCGCGGAAAAGCACCGCCAGCATCAGGAATGGCAAAACCATCGGCACCGTTATCGTGAAGAACTGACGCAGTTTCGACGCCCGGTCGATTTCGGCAGCCTCATAGATGTAATCCGGAATGCTTCGAAGCCCGGCCAGACATATGAGCATCACGAACGGCGTCCACATCCAAGTGTCGACGATGACAATCGACCACGGTGCCAAATCAACGCTGCCCAGCATCTCGAAGCTTGACGGTTCTTTGCCGGTGAAAAACGCGATGATGTAATTAAACAGCCCGATCTGCGGTTGATAGAGGAACTTCCAGAAGTTCCCCACTACGGCGGGGGACAACATCATTGGCAACACGATAATCGTCGTCCAAAGATCATTGCCCCTGAATTTCTTGTTGATCAGCCAAGCCAGCGTGAACCCGATCAGCACCTGAAAGAAGATGGTCCAGAACAGGAAATGCGCAGTGGCCTGCATGTTCAGCCAGATGTCGCTGTCCGTCAGAATGCGTTCATAATTGCGAAGGCCGATCCATTCCGGTTCGCGGTTTATGCGGTTGGCCTTGTAGTTGGTAAAGCTTAGCCGGATCGTCCAGATCAGCGGAAAGATGTTGATCGCAAGCAGAAGGAAAATCGTCGGGGCCACAAAGATCCAGGCGATGGCCCGATCCGACAGCCCTTTGATTTTTCGCGCAACCGGGGGGGGCGTTGCTGACGCAACGCGATCTATTGTCCGTTCAGACATGTGCTGACCCTGTTACCTGAAGGTTGCACCGGAACCCAAGTGACTCCGGCGCAAGGTGTATGTCGGTGTGAAATCGCATTGCACACCGACTTGGGAGATCACAGCTTGCCTTCGTCTTCGAAGACCTCGGTCCAGTCCTCGATCAGCTTGTCCAGCGCCTCTTGTGCCGTGCCTTGGTCAGCAACGACATAGTCGTGAACGCGCTTTTGCATGGCCAGAAGAAGCTCGGCATATGCAGGTTCCTGCCAGAAGTCCTGAACGCCACCCATGGCTTCAAGGAAATCACCGGCAAAGGGCTGGCTGTCGACAAAACCAGGATCGTTCAGCACCGAATTATGCGCAGAATAGCCGCCAAGCTCCCACCATTTCGCCTGAACGGCAGGGTCCGAGAACCACTTGATGTACTCAAGCGCTGCGTCCTGTTTGTCGGAATAGCTGACAACCGAGATACCCTGACCGCCCAAAGTCGAACCAGCCTGATTCTGTGGAGGGTTCACAAAGAAATCAATCTTGTCGCCACCCGTTGCAGGGTCTGCGTAAAGCCCGGGGAAGAAGGCGAACCAGTTCATCGCCATGGCGACCTGACCTGACTTGAAGGCATCAAGCGATTCGCCCATGTACGAGTTCGTGTACCCCGGAGGTGTCGCCGTTTCATAGAATTCCTTATAGAACTCAAGCGCTTCCACAGCCTCGGGTGAATTCACAGCGCCTTCCATGTCGTAGGAACCTGCCGTGTTCTCGTATTTGAAGCCCCAAGGATACAGGGCCGAGGTGACCCCCATCGTGATGCCTTCCGAGCCACGCTCGGTAAAGATCGCCGCACCATAGACGGTCTTTCCGTCGATCTCGCGCCCCTGGAAGAACTGAGCAATTTGCAGCATTTCTTTCTGGGATTTCGGCTCGCCCAGATCTTCGCCGGTCGCCTCTTTATAGGCCGCCTTGATATCGTCGCGCCCAAACCAGTCCTTGCGATAGAACCAGCCGTTGGCATCGCCCATGGCCGGCAATGCGTAATAATTCGGCGTGCCCTTTGGCCATGTCGAATAGGCATAGACGGTTGCAGGCGCGAAATCGTCCATCGAAATGCCGGCGTTATCGAAGAAATCGTTCAGTTTCACATAGTGTCCGTTTTCCGCACCGCCGCCGATCCACTGACTGTCTCCGATAAGCAAATCGCACAGCTTGCCGCCCGAATTCAGCTCGTTCAGCATCCGGTCGGCAAAGTTGGGCCAAGGCACAAACTCAAAGTTCATATTGTGGCCCGACTGGGTCTCAAAATCTTTCGACAATTCGACCAGTGCGTTCGCAGGGTCCCACGCCGCCCAACAAAGCGTCAGGTCTTCGGCGTGTGCCGCTGACGTGACCCCTGTGGCAGCAATTGCAATGGCGCTGGCAGTGGCCAGTTTCGAATATGACATCCAATCCTCCCGTTTGTCCGCCGCTTTGTTTTTGGTCGAATCGCGGCATGATTTGAGGCTATATGAGGTACGCACCTCAAGTCTACCAATTTTTGAGGAGCGTAACTCAAAATAGGATAAACTTTACAATTTCAGATACTTATACTCTCATAATAACTTGACACACTGGCCAGTACGAAAAACCGCATTCAGCAGTTGATCGAATTGGCATTCTTTGCTCCGGATATGATTAGTGTTGTTGAGAACGGGAACCAGAATATCGGCCTGACATCCGACTGGCTGATGCGGCACACATGCTCACCGGTCTGGTTAGATCAGCGCGAACGTTTTGCGGCCCTCTGAGCCAAAATATTAGCCGCTACGCGTCATAATAAGCGAATGTCCCGCCAGCTCTCTGAGGCAACCGCTAAAGGTTCCCGCATCATCGCCGCAACAGGCCAGATGCACTTACCATCACATTCAACCAAACTGCTAACGCGCAAAGGTCGATTCCAGACTTTTTTCGACTGTGACCAGAATTTCGCGGTCAACGGTGTCTGCGGTATCATACCACCCAAATATAAACCGGAAAGTACGGGTGAAATTCCACAAATATCCATTAACATCAGATATTTATGGTGCTGGCTGGGGTGGTAGGATTCGAACCTACGATACACTGTACCAAAAACAGCTGCCTTACCACTTGGCTACACCCCAACAGGCTGGCGTTACTTACTCAGACACGTGGTCTGACGCAAGTCCCCGGATCGGAAATTTCTCAGTGGCTTAGGAAGACACCTGTTCGCGCAAAATGCCGACGGTAACCGAGGTCAACAGGTATATTGCTCCGAAGATAAGGAAAGCGATCAGCGTGTTCTCAAAAACTCTTGGATAAGTCGGCACATCTGGTGGAATTGGAGAGACGCCAAGCGACAGAAAACGCACCTGTCGATTGGCTTCAACGCGCGCCACTTCCAACTGCTGCAAAGATTCCTGCATCATCATCGTGCGAGTCTCAAGATCAACTTCTGCCATGCTTAGCCGCGCGGTAACAGAGGCCAGCGACCCGGAGCCCGAACCTTCGGTCATCTGCGAACGCAATTGACCTATCAGGGACTGGAGGCGATCAATATCGCCTTCCACGCCCGCAACTCGTGCGGCATTGGGCCGCTCATTGTCCAACAGTTGGTTCAATTGAAGCCGCTTTTCGGCAAGCTGCGTTTCGAACGTATTGACCTGTGTCATGATGCCAGCTGTCTCGGACACCGGATCAAGAATGCCCAGTTGCTCTTGCAGTTCCAGAACCTTTTGCTGCGCGTCCACCATCTTGGTTTCGGCTTCTGAAAAAGTCTCACGCGCCCCTCGCATCTGGTCTTCGCGCTTGCGTTCGGTCACCTGATCCACACGCTCTTCTGCATAGCCGATCAGTGCCTCGGAAAACGTCTGGCTCTTCTCTGGGGTCAATGCCGAGACTTCCATGCGGATCACACCCTCGGTCGGGTCGTAACCAATTTTGACGTGATTCTGAAAATGCTTGTAAACAGCTTCGTTGCTGGCGTCCTCTGGGATGCGCTGAAGAGAGTCCACAGATGGTTCACTAAAGTGCTCTCGATAGCCGTGATCAGCATCAAGCCGCTGCAAAGCTTCGCGTGAGGTCAGAAAATCCTGCACCAGAATCGAATCTTGGCTTGTCGCCATCGCGGTGCCACCCAACAGTCCAGGCTGGGCTGCAGCTGCTTCTGCTTGCTGGACGATGAATTCTGATTTGGTCGCGTAGCTCGGTGTGGCGATAAAGGCGAAGTAGAAAAATGCAATAAGAGTTGGCAACAGCACGAAAAAACCAAGACGGGCTCCAAGGAAGATCAGCTTGCGACGCCGACGGCGTGCAATATCGCGCTGTATGCGCTCGATTTCGTGTAGCGCCGGACCTGTGGATGGCGCAGGAGCGCCAGGCAGGTTTTTGTCTGTCTCAACAGTCTGCGGTAGTTTGATCCGCTGTTCAGGCGCGCTCTGGTCTTTGGGTTTAGCTTGCACTGGGTCTGTCTCGGGTGCTGGGGTTTCGCGCCCTTTCACCAACTCAAGCATGTTTGCACGGTCAAATGGGTCGATCCCCATGCCGCGCAACTGCCGGACGGCATCAAAATCTGATGATGGGTTGAGCCCGTGCTTCTGCGCTAGACGGCGCGCCATACGCAACTGGCGCCCCGTCAGGCCTTCACGCCTTATCTCTGCTATGCCCGCTTCGTTTTGCTTTGCCGCCTCCGCTTTGGCTGACCCCGGAAAAGCCGCATCGCCGAAACCGTCTTCGGTTTCGCTCGGCAAATCTGTGGAACGCGACGCGGGTTGCTGCGGCTCAACAGGAGCCGTCGTCTGTGCAGAACTCCGACGGATGCGGAACTTAGGCGCTTTGGGCTTCGTAGTCATAGAGCTCTTTGGCCTCTTCAAGTGTGTCAAACATAAGCAGCTGTCCGTTACGCAGAACGGCTGCTGACTTGCAGAATTTCTCAAGTGTGCTCGCCTGATGCGAGACGATGACGACCGTCGCCGTTTTCAACCGCTCAAACAGAATTTGTCCTGCTTTGCGGTTAAATTCAGCATCAGTGGTAGACGGCATGCCCTCGTCGATGAGGTAGATGTCGAATTCAAGGGCGAGCAACAACGCAAAACTGAAACGAGAGCGCATGCCCGCACTATAGGTTCCCACAGGCATTTCAAAGTATTCTTCCAGCCCACAGACCCACCGGCAAAACGCCTCAAGATAATCGGGGTCCTTGCCGTAAAGGCGCGCAATGAAACGGCAATTCTCCATCGCGGACAGCCGGGGCACGATACCTCCCATGAATCCAAGCGGGAAAGAAATCCTCGCCTGACGCACGATTTCACCCTCGTCAGGCTGCTCAATACCCGCCATCATATTGACAATCGTAGTCTTACCCGTGCCGTTCGGCGCAAGTATACCCAGAGATTTACCCAATTCCACGCGGAAAGAGGCGCGATCAAGGATCACCTTGCGCTGTTCTCCAGTCCAAAAGGACTTGCTGACGTTACGGAACTCGATCATCCAGTCGGGTCTGCCTCTGATTGGTATGCCGGATTGCTATCCAGTCTTAACGCATTTTTAACGCGTTGTGCCCGCATGCCAAGAAAATATGTGTTTTTCTAGGCCTAACCATTCGGAATATTGACCATCAGCGGCTCTAAGCCGCTCAAAGTGGGTACAACGGCGGGCAATGGCCGATCGCCCCACACATTGTTTCGATTGACGAGGTGTCAGGCGAGAACACCCCAGATCAGCCCGGCAATCAGCGAACCAACCATTGCGATCCCAAGGTAAGCTACAAATACGCGCGGCTTTACCAGCGCCCAAACCGCCACGGCTGCCGGGATGCAACTGACACCACCCGCCAAGACAAACGACATCGCCGCCCCCGGCGCCATGCCTTGCGCTAAAAGCGCATCGACAAGTGGAACTGCAGCATACCCGTTCAAATAGGCAGGTGCGCCCACAAGCGCCCCAAGAATGACCGGCTTAAGGCCTTCGCCGCCGAGCACACCCGCGATGGTCTCGGCCGGGATATAAGCCAACATCAAGGCCTCGATCATGTAGGCGATCAGCAACCACTTGCCCAGGAAAAGCGCGTTCTCCAGAATTGTCCGGCCAAACACCTCACGGCGAGGAGCCTCGTTCCAGAATTTCCAAACCGGGTGACCCTGAAACGGCTTTGAAACACCGCAACACCCCGAGCGTGCGGGCTGCGCCTTTAACGGATCAACAAACACCGGAGAACGTGCGAACAGATAGACCGTGGCGCCGCCAAGAAGCCCAAGGCCAACCGCCGAGATGGTCTTGGCCACCGCAAAATCGAAGCCCAAGGTTCCTGCCGTGATCAGAAACATCGCCGGATCCATCAAAGGAGAGGCCAACCAAAACGCCATGACAGCCGACAAGGGCGCCCCAACAGCCAAAAGAGCTGCGATGAATGGGATCACTTCGCATGAACAGAACGGTGATAAACCGCCCAACATGGCGGCCATCACGATCATCCGCCGTTCACGTCCCTCAAAGGCGCGGGCAAGCAATGTCTCAGACCCGCTCGCCTTCAAATACCCAACGGCCAGAACTGCAAAAGCGATAAAGACGCCGGTATGTGCCAGTGCAGTCACCGCAAACCGGACAGTCTCGACTGCTTGCTCCCAATCGAACACCGCAATCACCAGCGGCAGGATGGCGGCAAAGACCCAGACGCGATCAATCTGAAATCGGTTTTCCGGGTGCGAGATGTCAGCCATGTGAATGATCCGTATCTGGTGCCGCACTATCTTTGCAGCACTCTTGCAAAAGGTAATCTGACAGCGCCTGCATCCGGTCGTAAGCCGCACCGATGCAGATAATTCGGCGCCCGTCCTTAACCTGCTCCACCAAGTCAGCCGCCGCCAGGATTTTCATGTGATGGGTCAGGGTCGATCCTGTAACGCCCGAGCGTTTCCCAAGCGCGCCAATGGCCAAACCTTCAGGCCCAGCCCTGACAAGCACGCGCAAAACCGCTAGGCGTTGTTCTGAGCCGAGTGCTGCAAAGGTCGATGCGGCGCGGGTGATATCAAGTTGCGCGTTTGGTGATGATTCCATATTTCTACAAATATCGAAATATATAAGCTGAGTCAATCTGGATCTCCGTCCAAACAATGGATACGCCCTTGGCGCATGACCCTTTTGACGAAACTGGCCCAAGACCTCTCGGCCTGCACCATCTGCAAGGACCGATTTGCAGCCACAGCAACCGAACACGCCCCACGGCCTGTGGTGTGGTTCGAAACAGGTGCGCGTATCCTTATCGCGGGCCAGGCACCGGGGCTACGCGTGCACGCCTCAGGCAAACCCTTCACCGACCCCTCTGGCGACAGACTGCGTGATTGGATGGGCGTGGACGAGGCGACGTTCTACGACAAAGCCCGCGTTGCGATCCTGCCGATGGCGTTTTGCTTTCCGGGCTATGACGCCAAGGGTTCTGACCTTCCCCCACCGCCTGTTTGCGCGAAGACATGGCGCGCACCTCTTTTAGAAACTCTGGGTGACGTGAAACTAGCGCTTCTGGTCGGTGGCTATGCGCAGAAATGGCATCTAAAGGAGAAAACTGGCGTGACCGATATCGTGAAGCGTTGGCGCGACTTCGGCCCTTATGCCATCCCCCTGCCCCATCCGTCCTGGCGCAACACTGCTTGGCTTAAAAAGAACCCGTGGTTCGAAAAAGAGCTTCTTCCTGTTTTGCGCCTGCGCGTGCAAAAGGCTCTGTTATGACCCCTCTCGATATTGCCCACGCCGCGATGACGGATCAGGACACGGATGCTGCACGGCTGGCCTTTTACGACCGCTTTGCAACGGCAGAGCTGTTCGTTTTGCTTGAGGCGGAACCAGAAGGCGACAACATCAAGCCTCAGCTTTTTCAAACCGAGCAAGGCGCGTTTGTTCTGGCGTTTGATACCGAAGCGCGCTTGACCGACTTCAATCAAGGCCCTGCACCTTATGCTGCCATAACTGGCCGGACGCTGGCGCAGATGTTGGCCAGTCAACCAATTGGGGTCGGCCTGAACCTTTGGGAAAACCCATCAGCCTTTTTGTTGCCCGCAGGAACGCTTGCTTGGCTAAACGACGTTTTGGCCGAAGCGCCTCAGGCGATAGAAGACACACCAGAGGCGTTTAGCGCACCAAAAGGGCTTCCAGAGGTTTTAATCACGGCGATTGATGCGCGCCTTGCCTCTGCCGAAGGATTGGCGAAGTTCGCTTACCTCGCGGGTGTCACCTATAAGGGTGGTCGTCCGGGGCATGTCCTTGCCTTCGTCGATGCCAAGGCAGGCGTTGAAGACGCCTTGGCGGGCACAATCCGAGAAGCTTTGGTCTTTTCCGGACTGGAAGCAGGCGTTCTGGATGTAACATTTCTAAAGGCCTCCGATCCCCTTACGGCACACTTGGCGCGGGTCGGTTTGCGGTTTGACTTGCCGCAACCAGCCTCCCCGACCCAACCAAGTGCGCCGGGCATGGACCCAAGCAAACCGCCGAAGCTGCGCTAATACCCGGCCTTACGATCGACCAAATGCAAGAACGGCTCGCCCGCCTCACCGCGACGAATATTTTCAGCGATAACGGCAGCCGCCGTGTCAGCCCGCGTATCAGACGCGATATGAGGCGTGACCGTGACCTGCGGATGCGCCCAAAACGGATGATCCTCGGGCAAAGGTTCAACGCGAAATACATCCAGTGTCGCGTGTGCAACCTGGCCTAAGTCAAGGGCGGAGACTAGGGCTTCGTCATCAATAAGCGGTCCACGCCCCGGGTTGATGACAAACGCGCCGCGCGCAAGCAACGAAAGTCGGTCAGCATCCAAAACGTTCTCGGTTTGCGGTGTCATCGGCAAAAGCAAAACGACAATTTCCGCATCCTTCAGAGCTTCTGCAAGACCTGCGTTGCCGCTGAGACACGTCACACCGTCAATCTCTTTGAGCGATCTGCTCCACCCGGTCACAGGGAAGTTCAAAGCAATCAAAGCTTCCGCAACGGCCTGCCCCAAAGCACCGAGACCCAAAATGGTCACCGGCCTGTCGCGTGCAAGCGGAGGGATCACCGGATCCCAAACTGCGTCACCGCGGCAAATGTCGCGGTCCATACCCAAATGATGCCGTAGCACATGCCCGACGCACCACTCGACCATGCCCTCGGAAAGACCATCACTCACCATGCGGGTGAAGGGGACAGTAAGTGTTGGGTTATTCACAGCCGATTCTACGCCTGCCCAAAGGCTCAAAACTCCTTTGAGGTTGGTGAATGGGGTAAAATCCTGCAACGTGCTGTTGGGCGCGTAAATGATGTAGTCGACATCGCTTGGGTCCGCCTCACGAGTTAGATCAACCTCAAGCCCAGCCGACGAGAAGGCTTCGCGCAACGCTAAGCTGAACTTGTCCCAATTACTGTTGCTGGCCGAGAATAGCGCCGTGATCATCGGTTTCGTGGCCTATGAATATGCGCCGATTGCACCAACCCGAAGGCAGCCAAAAGCACCAGCATGGCAGAGCCGCCGTAGCTGACAAGCGGCAAGGGCACGCCCACGACCGGGGCGAGCCCCATAACCATCGACATGTTGACGGCAAAGAACAGGAACAGCGTTGCAGCCACGCCAAGGGTCACGAGCGATCCGAACCGATCCTTGTTTTGAACAGCAGAGATCACGCAGAAGAAAATGATCAATCCGTAGAGCACCAAAAGGGAAAAGCCGCCGATAAAACCAAACTCTTCGGCGAGCGTGGTGAAGATAAAGTCGGTATGTTTTTCGGGCAAAAAGTTTAACCGCGACTGCGTTCCCTGCATAAAACCTTTGCCTGTCCAGCCGCCCGATCCCAAAGCAATCTTGGATTGAGTTATGTGGTAACCTGCTCCCAGCGGATCGGTTGACGGGTCCAGGAACGTGTCGATCCGG
>JABDJX010000227.1 GCA_013003245.1 Silicimonas sp.
ACGGGTCCAGCACGAAGGCGGCCAGAACAGCAAATCCAAGCGAAACACCGACCAAGGCATAGGCCACGGGCACGCCACTGAAGAGCAGGTAAATGAACACCAGAAAGATCAGCAGCACCATCCACTCATTGAGCGTCAGGAAGGATATGAGCGAGAGAAGTTCCATCAGGCATTGCCTCCACGGCGCTTAAGAAGGGCCAGAACAAGCCAGACGACAACGGCAGCGAAGGCAGCGTAAAGCAGCCATTCAAATATAGGCTCTCGGGTGATGCGGCGCGGATTGATCTCAGAGTTGGTCAAATAAATAAACCAATACGCCACGTAATGAACCAAACGCCAAACAATGAAGACGAACGTTGGAAACGCCCAGATCAACCGACGTGCCCAAGTGTCTTCACCAAACCGTTTCAGGTTCCGCAGAAACGCAGCCCATGCAGCCAAACCTGCCAGCACGAACAAGATCGGCATCGCGGATTTCAGGATATAAAGGTTGTGCAAACCGTTTGGACTGTCAGAGCCTTCACGCGATGAGATCGATGCGAAGGCGTAATGCGACATGATATCGACCATCATCACGATGAACGGCAAAAGCATCCATCCAAAAGCCGTCGCTTCAATGCGCGCCTTTCTTTCTTTTGAAAAATGCTGGTGCAGCACATCGACACGCACATGGCTGTCCGTGACGATCGAGTATCCAAAGGCCGCCAACAGGACAAAGCCGTAGATCCACCATTGGAGATCGTCCATCCACGCTTGGTTGTTACCGGTTCCCCGCAAGATCACCTGCGCCACGATAACAGCCATCAAAAGCGGAAGGCCCCAGGCGATCACATTGCTGACGTTGACGACAATACGGTCAAGAATTGTGTGCTCTTCTCGTCCAACTTCGCCCGGATCTGAAATCTTGATAATCTCTTCGACGGCGTCAGATGCGTCTTGTGCCATAATAATCCCCTGCCCTTCGCGCTAAGCGAAACAGCGGCACCCGCTGGGGCGCCGCTGCCAATATTTCAAACGTCCCAATCTCTTACTTGCGAGGAAGGTAGATGTTTGTTGACCACACTTTGTAGCCTTCGCGATATTCTTGCAGGTCTGCCCAGACCTCAGCAAAGAACGCGTCTTCTGCTGCCAGATCGGCTGCAACCGCGTTCCAGTTCTCTTCAAAAAGGGCCAGCATCTCTGGCGACCACTGTTTGATGATCACACCGTTGTTTTCGGAGTTATCAACCATGGCAGCATAGTTCGTTGCTTCACCCTCAGCCAAGTTGGTCGTGATGTTCGCAAGACACGCCGCTTCGACCTGAGCCTGAGCACGCTCGCTCATCTCCTCCCACACGTCCTTGTTGACGAGCAGTTCGAACAATGTTGATGGCTGGTGCCAACCGGGGAAGTAGTTGTATTTGGCGATTTTGTGGAAGCCCAGACGCGCATCGATGCGGGGCATCGAGAACTCGGTCGCGTCGATGGCGCCACGCTCAAGCGCCGGGAAAATGTCGCCGCCCGCAAGAAGCGAGGTTGAAACGCCGATACGCTGCATGACCTCGGCACCAAGGCCAAAGAAACGCATGTTCAACCCTTCAAGGTCTTCAGGTCCATTGATTTCGTTTTTAAACCAACCTGACGTCTCTGGCGCGATCACGCCGCACGGCAAAACCTTCACGTCATAACCGTTCTCGTCATACATACGCTGCCAAAGTTCGGCACCGTCATCATAGAGGATCCAACCCATGAATTCGCCGGCTTCGGGGCCAAATGGCACCGCGGCAAAAAGCGAAGCGGCGGTGATCTTGCCCTGCCAGTAACCAGAGGTCGCGTAGCTTGCGTCAACCGAACCGTTGGACACGGCGTCCAGCGCTTCAAGCGTAGGAACAAGCTTGCCCGGATCAAAATGCTCGAACTCGACTTCGCCAGAGATCGCGTTGATGCGATTCACAAAGTCAGTACCTGCCGTACCAAGAATTGGCAGCGACTTGGAAAATGACGATGTCATTTCTACGGTAAGGTCCTGAGCCTGTGCGCCAGCGGCGGCAAGCGACGCCGCAATGGCGCACGCGAAGATTTTGGTTTTCATGTGATTACTCCTCCCAGAGTTATTATGCATACGTTAGTGTCTCTTTTCACCGCTGTTTTCAACGATAATTCAAAGACGGTGGTCGTTGGCATTCTGCGCGCACATTACACAGAAGACTCTGTTTGTCTACATATTGGTAAGAAAATCTATCCAAATTCAGGATTAAGCGTCAATTCATACAATCTTAGGTTGCAAGATGCTGTGAACCGATCGTTGACTTGTCAGCGTGTACTAGGCACCAAGCAAAAAACATCGGAGCAAGACCTTGGCCAATCATTTGTATCAGCGCGACCTACCCGACGACCTTGATTTAGGGACGTCCGTGGCCATCGACTGCGAGACAATGGGGCTGAGCCCGCACCGCGACCGTTTGTGTCTGGTTCAGCTTTCGGGTGGCGATGGCAATGCACATCTGGTTCAGATTGAGAAGGGTCAGACAAGCGCTCCGAACTTGGAGCGGCTTTTGACAAATCCCGATGTTTTAAAACTTTTCCACTTTGGGCGCTTTGATATCGCGGCTCTCTTCAATGCCTTTAGTGCGCTGACCGCGCCAGTCTATTGCACCAAAATCGCCTCAAAGCTGGTGCGCACCTATACCGACCGGCATGGATTGAAAAACCTGCTGGATGAATTGCTCGGGATCGACATTTCCAAGCTGCAACAGATGAGCGATTGGGGGGCGGCGTCTTTGACTGACGCTCAGCTCGACTATGCAGCGTCGGACGTCTTGTATCTCCACCAGCTAAAGGAAAAGCTTGACGAACGGCTGGAGCGAGAAGGCCGCATGGACCTCGCACAAGCCGCCTTCGATTTCTTGCCTACTCGCGCACGGCTGGATCTTGCCGGTTGGCCCGAGATCGACATCTTCGCTCACTGATCCTTTTACCCTATATGTCTGGCATGACGACAGCCGACACATATTCGCGCATGGTGCGCTGGCTGAAAGTGGCCTTGCCGCTGGCCGCATTGGCTATTCTCTCGACATTGTTCTTTGTCGCAGAAACTTTGGACCCGGACGCTGCCATTCCCTACGCCGAGGTTGATGTAGAGCGTCTGCTTCGCGAACAGGGTGTGACCAAACCCGCTTTCGGTGCGGTAACAGAAGACGGTATCGCAATCTCGATGTCCGCCGACGCAATCCGCCCCGGAGCAAAGCAGCGCGACAGACTGACCGGAACGGCGTTGTCGGCAAATCTAACCTGGCCCGATGCAGGACAGATTGACATCGTCAGTCCTGAAGGGATCGTTGACGTCTCAGGCGGGGAAGCGACTCTGCAAGGTGGAGCGACGCTGAAAAGCTCTACCGGGTACACAGTTAAATCTGCCCGCATCGTTGCGCGTATGGATGAGGCCAGCGTCATCACGGATGGTATCATTTCAGCGACCGGACCTGCTGGCAGTATCACAGCTGGTCGCATGGAACTCACCCGGCAAACAAATGCTGACGGTGGATATCTTCTTGTTTTCAAAGATGGTGTTCGGTTGCTATACCAGCCGCAACCTTGAATGGAGTTCTTCCGTGCTGAAGGCATTGGTTTTCATCTTATCCGGCTTCGCGGCAAGCTGGGCGCTCGCGCAAGGTGCGAACATTGCCCTGGGAACCAAAGCCTTTGATCGGTCGCAACAAGTGGAGGTGTCGGCGGATGAATTGAGCGTCGACCAGTCGACCGGGCAGGCCGTTTTCGAAGGCAACGTTCTGGTGGTACAGGGCGAAGTCCGGTTGAGTGCTGGCCGCGTTGCTGTGGTCTATGCACAAGAAGGTGGCTCTCCCAGTGGCATCTCAAGCCTTCAGGCATCAGGTGGTGTGACCTTTGTCACCGCAAATGACGCGGTCGAGGCAAGCGAGGCGTCTTATTCGGTTGAGAAAGGCACAGTGCAGCTTTCCGGCGATGTGATCCTGACCCAAGGTCAAAACGCGATATCTGGTGAACGACTTGTTGTTGACCTGAATTCGGGCCAAGGCCGCATGGAAGGTCGCGTGCGTACAATTTTCAGCCCGTCGGCAAGTGACAACTGATGCCGCCAGAACTAACAGTTTCGGAAGGGGATCAAGGGTTGAGAGTGCGCAACCTGCGCAAATCCTATCGCAAGCGACTTGTCATACGAGACGTAAGCCTGGACCTGACGCGCGGCGAGGTTGTCGCGCTGCTCGGACCCAACGGCTCCGGTAAAACCACGTGTTTCTACTCGATCGCGGGCCTGGTCATGCCCGATGGCGGACAGGTGACGATTGACGGCAAGGACGTCACGTCCTTGCCAATGTATCGGCGTGCTCAACTGGGAATCGGATATCTTCCACAGGAACGGTCAATTTTCCAGGGCCTCAATGTTGAAGACAATATACTCGCAATCCTAGAGATTGTTGAAAAAGACAGAACAAAACGTCGCGAACGCCTTGAAGAGCTTTTGAACGAGTTTTCAATCTCACACCTGCGCCGCACACCGTCTGTTGCCTTGTCAGGTGGCGAACGCAGGCGTTGTGAAATTGCCCGAAGCCTTGCGGCAAATCCCAAGTATCTTTTACTGGACGAGCCCTTTCCCGGCATTGATCCGATCGCAGTTGGCGATATTCGTGATCTGGTGATGGATCTGAAAAGCCGCGGGATCGGCGTTTTGATCACCGATCACAACGTGCGCGAAACCCTCGAAATCGTGGATCGCGCATACATCCTGCATGATGGCGGCGTTTTGATGAGCGGAACGGCCGACGAAGTGGTGCGCGATGAAAAGGTGCGCAACGTCTATCTTGGCCAAAGCTTTCGCAGGTAGTGGTAAAAATTAACCAACGACTCATTGACGGCCACCACCCTTTGTCGCCAAAATGCATGTAATGAAGCACCTTAAGCAAAGGCTCTGCTTCGAGCCTAAATCACTCCGATATCACTCTGTCAGCCAAGCCTGACGCACCGAACCTGCGTGCGCCATTGGTATGCGCACCCATTGGGAGACCTAAATGCAGTATCAGATCACGGGAAAACAAATCGACATCGGTGAGGCCCTGCAAACGCATGTTCGCGACAATGTTGACGAGGTTGTCGGCAAATATGCAGGCAGGCCGACAGACGCCAATATCGTTTTCTCAAAAAGTGGTCACGAATACGTTTGCGAAGCAACCGTCCATCTCTCAACCGGCTTGACAGCGCAGGCAAAAGGCCATGAGCCAGAGATTTATGCAGCTTTTGACCGGTGCTCTGAAAAGCTTGAAAAACAGCTGAGGCGCTACAAACGCCGCCTGAAAGATCATCACCGCGACCGTGCACAACCGGTTGAACTTTCAGCCGCTTCCTCTTATATCCTCGCATCATCGGAAGGTTCAGAAGAAAGCGAACCTGACTCTCTGCAGCCTATGATCATTGCCGAGATGGAAACGAAGATACCTTCGTTGACGGTTGGCGAGGCAGTTATGCAGATGGAACTGGCGGGTGCGCCTGTTTTGGTCTTCCGAAACGAAAAGCAAAACGCCGGTGTGAATATCGTCTATCGGCGCGATGACGGGAACATTGGCTGGATCGATCCTGCGTAAGGGGATTTGGATTCGGATTATCGGCGGGAATGGTTGTTATGGATGTAGAAGCAATTTTGGGCACCAGCGCTGTGCGCTCGGTTGGAACGATCTCCAGTAAGAAACGCCTGTTTCAGGAACTTGGAGATTTGGCCGGAACGGCATATGGCCTGAAAACCGGTGGTGTGGCCTCTGCGTTACAAGAGCGCGAAAGCCTTGGACCGACGGGTGTGGGCCAGGGAATCGCCCTTCCTCATGCGCGCCTTGAGGGTCTGGACCGTGTCTTGGGGCTTTTCGTTCGTCTGGATCATGCTTTGGAGTTCGAAGCGGTCGACAAACAGCCCGTAGACCTTATTTTTGCGCTCCTGGCGCCAGAGGACGCGGGCGTCGAACATCTCAAAGCCCTTGCCTTGGTATCGCGCACCATGCGCGATGGGGGGCTTTGCACCAAGCTGCGCGCAAACGGTGATGCGACGACCTTGCACACATTGCTTACCGAAGCGCCAAAAAGTCAGGCAGCCTGACCGCGCCACGCCCGAAACCCTAACATGACGTAATCCCGGTGATAGGCGGCCTCGCATGCCGCCTCGATGTCTGTGTCGTACACTTGGCTTAAGGCGAACTGGGATGGCACGGCAAATGTTGCATCCACAGTCTGCGCCTCAATTCCAACTTCCCTGGCGATCTGGGGAAGCACTGCTTTCAGGTCCTCTTCGCGTACGATCCGGTCCGGCACTAACAACTGGCCGATGGCATAAAGCAACGTGGTCTGCGTGGCCCAGCTGTTATCGACACGCACTGACGTTTGCCCGCCAAGGTTGCCCGCCAGGAACTTTAGAAACGCCAAAAACGCGGGCCGATGCTGTGAAAGATCGTAGCCCGGGTCATTCGGGTCATCCGGCAGTGGCACATCATACCGGGAAACAAGAGCGCTGCGGACATCAGCATAGTTTTCCTCGTCCATCGGCAAAATGAAGCGGCAAAACGCGTCGTAAGCGCGGTCCAACGGGTGCCGCAGCACTGTGAATGTCCTGTGTCCGGGATTCTGGCGCTTCCATTTCCGCAGATCCTTTTGGGTCATACCGCCCTGAATTTCCCCATCTGGGTCCACCTCACGCAGCCAATCCGGAACTGGATCATGCCCAGCACCACGGATCGGCATATAAAGCAATGGGGCCGACTGACAAACGCGGAAGAACTTCAAGCCGGGCCCTCGTCCTGGCTCATGGTTCGGCAAATGGCCCAGATCAGGTGTATCAAGCGACTTTAGCGCCTCTTCGGCAACTGCCAGATTGGTAAGGCGCGCGCTGACCGGCGTTGGATTTTGCACTTTGGCCCTGACCTTGGACGGATCAGGCGGCCCTTTGGCCCCGAGGAACTGACCAAGGCCCGCTATGATATCGTCATCGGACAAATCGTCATATCCAATGTGAAACGCTGTCTGACCTGTCACCTGCAAACCGTGGCGCAACTTTTCCTGAAAGCCATTCAGTGTGTTCAGAAACTCGGCATACTCTTCGGAGTCAAACGGTACCTTTGCCACGCGTGCAGATGTCATATCACCAAGCCACCACTGCCCGGTTTTACGTGCAATTTTCAGAGACACATAACTGTCCAGCGGTCGCCTTGTCAGAATGATCTTGGCCGCAGCAGGGTCGGCCAGAACATGGTCAATCGCCCGTTGGTCGTGATCGTAAAACAACCGAAATCCGGGCAAACCGTCAGCGTCCGCACGCATGGCACCAATGACGCGAACAGGATCACTGTCACGCGCTGCCATAGAAAGACCAAATTGGCTTGTGACTTCTGGCTTGCCAAAGAAGTGTGGATTGAACAACTCACCATAAGACGTGATGCCAGGCATGGCGGCCAGGTATTCTTCCAATAGGTTGGATCCGGTGCGCATGCCCGCAAGAACTACAAAATACTCAAACTGCTTCATCGACTTGGCCTTATTGCCCAATGGGTATCTTCAGTCTCGGTAAGCTCGGGTTCCATTACATCGCCAGCCAAATGGGGGTTCATGCCAGCATTTCGGAGCGCCTGCAAAAACGCGATCAGGCCGTTCATGGATTTCATCTCTGGGCACTCTGTTACCAAATGACTTTCGGCACCCGACATGCTGTCAACGATGTCCTGCATCGTGTCCAAAGGACGTTCAAGAAATTCTGCCAAAGACCAGATCCGGGCGCGGCATCTGGCATCTCGTGCGTGCAGAAGTTCAAGAAACGCCGCCTCCTTCATTTGCAGAAGTGCCGCTGTGCGGCGCACCTCTGCAATCGGTTTGCCGGATCGCAAGAGCGGCAAAGCCCAGGCGCCACTGATGACCGAAATATTCGCATTTCTGTCAGCCGCCAAAAACTCTGCAACATCTTGCGTGTCTCTGGGTGAAAAGAGAAAAGACTGATGTTCTCCGCGCGTGTTCCAGATCAGGTTGCGCAAGAATGAGCCCGCATCGTAATCGCGCAGCTTGGCACTGTCAGACAGGGCACCCGCATAGCCGCTTTGGCCACCGTAGAATTCAACGCGCTTTGCATCAAACAAATGGCCATGCGCACGGCTCCCCGTCGCCTTCGACACCCATCTTGGGAAGTCTCTGAAAACGTCACTGAACCCATGAAAAACAGCATAGGGCGCCGCTGTTATGCCGTTCTCAAATCCCTCATTCGGGTCTCGGCCGGCCATAACCAGACCAGCGCGCCCGCGGGTACGACGCGTAATCGCCTGCGCGAACGTACGGTCCACGTGGGCTGCCGAAACTGAACTGCGCGAATCTCTCGACAAACGGCCCGACAGGAATACGCGATACAATCGATTTGCCCCCGGCCATATCTTGCGCGCAAAGAACGCGGGGCTTTGGCGCAGCAAAAGAAGGTGGTCATCATAAAAAACGTGCGGCTTGCCCTGAAAGTCGAACTTTGACAGCGTCAGCGACCGGCTTTCGACCTGGCTTCCGTATAGGCGAACCAGCGACTGAAAATAGCTTTCGTCGGGGATCCAAACCTTTTGGAAAAACCGATCCAATGCGCCCCGCCTTGTGTCGTGCAGGATGCGCATCAGGGTCGACCTGCTCAGGCACCACCACTGCGAACCCATGTGCGGCTGCAATCCGTCGGGCATCGTGCGCTTTCGACCGACGCGACGCTGCAGATCGACCCATATGTCGAACAGCCTTTTGTGCCTCTTCCACGCAAATGGAAACGTCAGCGTAAAACGCTCATCGCTCAGACCGGCCTTGGTCCACGGGACATCACCTATGGTCACGCTTTCAATGAAATCGGTGTCACGATGACTGGCCAAAAATGCCTCAAGCGCACCTATGGGTTTTATTGGAACGCATGAACCCGAGATCAACATGACGTGGTGCAAGTCTGGGTAGTCGTTCAGCAAAGTCTCGGCCGCGTCTCTGCTGACTTGAACAAGCGACCACGTTCCCCACTCGCAAGCTGTCCTTTGGGCAAGATGAACATTATCAAAAGGCTCTACTTGCGCTGCGAATTTCTCGAATGCGAGATCATCTGTGCGGCTGTCGATATGAACGACAAGCGGATAGCCCGCCTCCGCCAGATGAATGGCAATCTGCGCGGCGCGGTCCAGTGCAGCATGCGCCAGCATGACAAACCCTACACTCATGCCCAATTGCCTTTTGACATCAGGCCCAAAAGTTCAAGTTGACGCCAATCGATATAGCGCTCGGACCATTCACACCAAAGCCCGTTATGGCCGTGTTCCTTCAGGTGGTAAGCGTCATATTCACGACCACGGGCAAAATGTTGGCGTCGCGTGATCTCTTCGGCCGCCTTTTCAGGAAAACTGTCCAGAAACTTGGCGTGCAACAAACATCCGGTGGCCTTTTCACCGCCCGCAACATCATAGACCTGGTTCAGGCCACGGGGCAAAAGCATGTGGGTAGAGCTAACGTGGACGTATCGCCGATCCCATTTCACCAAAGGTATCTTATTCAACGAAGGAGACTGGTCTGGCGCATCGGCGAAATAGACCCGCGCCCGAGGGCCGCCTTGGATCCACAGATTTCCGTATTTCTTGTTGCGCAGCACGGTGTAGTTGCCCGTGTCGAACCATGGCGCAATTTCAAATGGATTCTGTCCTGGCGCGTAGGCCACAGCTTCCGGAGGGCCCTTTGGATACATGTCCAGCAGCAAAGTTCCCAAAACGCGCAAACCTGATTGATCAAGCCAGTCGCACAGCGCCGGGATAGGGCGCGTGTCGCAGAACGGAAAGACCAGAAACTCGTCAGCATCTACCGTCAAAGTCCAATGACCGTGGCCAAATCGAAACTTCAAAAAGTTTAACCAGTCCGTCCCAAACCTGCTGCGTTTGTAGCTTGTCACCGTTTGCCACAGTGACACATCAGGTTCGCCGGCCAATAGCTCCGCGCTCCCATCGGTCGATCCGTTATCAACGACGAAGAAGTGTTCGATGCCCATTTCGCGATAGTATTTCAGAAAATATGGCAGGCGAGGTTTCTCGTTCCGAACAGTTGAGAATAGCAAAACAGCACCAGGCCCGACCATTCCGCTTCGGTCAGCGACGACAGTCAAATCACGGCCTTTTCGAACACCGCGAAGCTGCCACCTCCTGCGCTCCAGCCGTAGTCTTAGTGCGGAACCTGCGCCCACCGGCCTTACCCTCGAATGCTGGGGTGCAGCCCCAACGATCAGATCAAACTGAAAACAAGGTCGAAGTGTTTTTCCCAGCTTGGGAGCCTGTAAGCTCGCAATGTAGCATGGCGCCGGGTCTGCTCGGCCAAGTCTTCACTGGCCAAATCTCTGATGGCCCTGAACCATTGATACATATCGGTCGGATCGGCGTAAATGGGCATATCGCCCAAGTGAACCTCGGTCGTCCGCAAAGCTGTCGAAATTGTTGGGATACCAAATGCCGTAGCTTCAAAAGGCGGCAAGCCAAACCCTTCAACAAAGCTGGGAAACAGCAAACCGGTGGCACCTGCCAGTTGTCGTTTCATCTCTCGGTCTGACAGTGGTCCAAGCTCAAATACCGTGCGCCCCATGTACGACGCATTGTCGAGCCGGTTGAATACTTCTTCATTTCGCCAGCCACGTGCACCGATAATCCGCAGTTCCGGAATGCGCTCTTCGTCCATTTTCCGGTTCATCCGTTCCCAGATGTCCAATAGCAGTGCATGGTTCTTGCGGGGCTCAATAGTCCCCAAAACTACGAAATAGGGCTTCTCGGACTTCTCATAGTCAAGAGGCGTCGAGCCCATATCAATTCCAAGCGGAGCAACGGTGACAGGGACGCGGTGGCCGGTGCCGACCATGCGCTGTTCAATATTCTCGCGCACCACATCTGATGGTACAACTATGTTGTTGGCAAAGTTGATCACTGTCGTCAGACGTTCGATAAACTTCGCCCGTGAAGCTTCGGTCTGATACTCGGGGTAATCTAACGGAATTGTATCATGGATCATGACCACTTTTGAGTGATCAGGCATTTCCATCATTGCACGCATCGTTTTGGCGTTCAGGTTGGTGTGCCCGACGTTCATGTAAGCAAGCCCGTTGGGCATGCGCCACATAATCTTTCGGATCGACAGGCTGGATGACCTGGATGACGCAATTGCGCGAATGGTCGAAGCCTGGTCGGCACCGTCCAAGTCCTCACGATCAAGGTATCCAGGCAAACGGGCAAGGCGGTCCGGCTCGAACATAAGGAAGCCACGTGGCGTGCGGATAAGGCCCCAACCTTCGCGACGAATGACCTCTTCCAGATAAGCGCGCTCCACACGGTCTATGCCCGTGGGCGCACCGCGCCCGAGTCGTGAAAAGGATCTGCTGAGATCAAGTACTGGAGTAGCCAAGGGGTGCCGCGCTCGCCAAAGTTGGTTTGTTTGCTTCTTTTACCTTACTCAGCGGCTTGCGCCAGAGGCATAAGTTCTCTCAGGAAATTCGAGAACTCATCATGGAGCTCTTCCCGTTCCAACGCAAAGCTGACAGTTGCTTGTAAAAAACCGGCTTTTGAGCCGCAGTCGAACCGCCGACCCTTGAAGCGCAATCCATGAACAGGACGATTCTGCTTAACCTCAAGTGCAATTGCGTCTGTTAGTTGAATTTCTCCACCGCTACCGCATCTGACGCTGTGCAAATTATTCATGACATCAGGTGTCAGAATATACCGCCCGATCACGGCCGAGTTGGACGGAGCATCTTCGATATTTGGTTTCTCGACCATTCCACGCACCTCAAAGAGGCCGTCAGGCTTCTCTTCTGCGATGTCTAGCACACCATAAGAAGACGTTTGCTCAGGCTTTACGTCCATCGCAGCAACCATACAGCCGCCAATCTCTTGATGCGCTTCAACCATCTGCTGCAGGCACGGCTTTTCAGCAGAAATCACATCATCAGGGAGTATGACAGCAAAGGGTTCATCACCGATTAGACGGCGCGCGCACCAAACGGCATGCCCCAGCCCCATAGGTTTATGTTGGCGGATGTACGCAATTGCGCCAGAATCCATGTAGGTATTTTCCAAGACATCGAGAAGCTTTTGCTTTCCCTTTCTGCGCAATGACGCCTCTAGCTCGGGCGCATGGTCAAAGTAGTCCTCAAGCGCACCTTTGCCCCGTGACGTTACAAAGATAAATTCTTTGATGCCTGCAGAACGTGCTTCATCGATCGCGTACTGGATCAACGGTCGGTCCACCAAAGTCATGATTTCTTTTGGAACCGACTTAGTGGCTGGCAGAAATCTGGTGCCAAGTCCGGCGACCGGGAATATAGCTTTCGTAACCTTGCGCTTCATTGCGCGCCCTCACTCTAAAAAACAGCATCGCCTCACACCCAAGCGAATCCGTTTATTGTGTTAGATACCACGTTGTTTTGCAACGCGTCGGATTTCTGCATCCATCCTATTTGCAAATCTGCACCACTTAAAGACGGGGCCATTTCGGTCAGTGCGCCCAAACTGCCCACCTGTCTGCACCCAAACCCCAGAACCCGAGTAACGCACAAGATGACGCACCGGAGTTAACGAAAAGCTGAAAAAGCTGACTCTCCGGCCAGATTCCGCCAGTGCATTTGCCTCTGACAGCAAAGCCCTGCGTCGAAGAAGCCTGGAGTTTAGAATCTGATGCCCTTTGATCCGTTTGACGCGCATAAATGGATACTTGTCGTCTTCTGGCAGTTTGATTTCAGGCAAATCCATCGAGAGACCGGCTTGCCAGCCCTGCCTAAGCCCGTGCATGAGTTGTTGGACGTCGCGAGGCTCACAGGTCCCTTGAACCATATGACGCACCAGTCTTGCCTGTTCTCGAACTTGAAGCCGCTCAAATAGTTCAGTTTCTCCAATCCCGTTGTGGCGCCGTAAGTACACAGCCGAACTGCGCCCAATGTCTCCAAGGTGTGTAGGCGCGCGCAATGCGGTGCGCCGGGACGACGGCGCGAAAGCATGATGGACTTCCGCCAGTGGCGCAACTGCCGCTTTGAAACCGCTCCGTTCAAGCCGCAAGGAGATATCCGAGTCGTCCAGATAGAACGTGTATGCCGGATCAAAACCATTCAGCTTTTCCAAGACATCCTTCCGAAAAGCCGCGTTCGTTCCTACAAGTTTGAGTGCGCGTCCGGCTTTCAGATCAGGAATAGCCGGAGCCTCTTCAATCGTGTGCTCTTGGTGCGTTTCACCTTCGGCATCAACGGACGCAACACGAGATTGAAAGCTGATACCATTTCTGCCGCGCACATAACCAACCACCGCCGCTGCGCCTGTTGCGTGAAACGCATGCTCTAGGTGTTTTAGCCAAAGCGGTTCCGGGACAGCGTCGTCGTCGATAAACGCACAAATATCGCCGGCAGCTACAGCAATGCCAGCATTTCGGGCTTGCGAAATGTTTGGAAGATCGAATGCAACTCTTTTGAAGGCGTCACCGGTCAGTGCACTCAGGCTGTGGCTGTCTGCAACCACAACAATTTCGAAGGCATCATGATCCAACTGCCGCAGCGACGTCAGGCATCGCTGCAGCCACGATGGCCGATGATGACTTGCGACAATGACGCTAAAGCGCAATCGTTCGAGCTTCTTAGAACCTGTCATCCAGTCAAAAGCGAGACACCCGGCGCAAACGCCAGAAAATGCGGATTTCTAAACTCGGGTTTGCCATAACCAAGCGGTTTATGCGTATCGCGATCTACAACCAAGCCGCCCGCTGCGGTCAGCACAGCCTGCCCGGCAGCAGTGTCCCATTCCATGGTCGGACCAAGACGGGGATAGAAATCAGCTTCGCCAACCGCAACCAGGCAAAATTTGAGCGATGAGCCAGCACTGACCGTCGACGCAACAGGATAAAGGTCGATATAGTCATCCGTCGCCTGATCACGGTGCGATTTTGACGCCACAACACGCAGTGCATCTTGCTTGGGCTTTGAGACACTCACGGATTGCTCCGGTCCCTTCTGATCAATCTCAAATGCACCTGTCTCTTCGACCACGCCACCTTCTGCAAGCGTGGTAAACATGCGTCCTTTGGCCGGTGCATAAACCACGCCCAATGTCGGCACGCCATCTTCAACCAGCGCTATGTTGACCGTGAAATCTCCACGCCGTTTGACGAATTCCTTGGTGCCGTCCAAAGGATCTACAATCAGAAATGTCTTTGCCGCAAGCGAATGGGTCCTGGATTGCTCTTCCGTCACAAGCGGTACACCCGAAAATTCCGACCGCAAACCTGCCGATATAATCGCATCGGCCGCTTCGTCAGCCTCGGTAACCGGAGAGGTGTCAGCTTTTTGACGCACGCCTAGGTCGTCGCGCGCATATACCTCCATAATCGCGCGCCCTGCCTCGATGGACAGGCGGCGCATTGCCGAAACAAGGGCAAAACGATCAATTTCCAACATTTGCCTCTCGTCCTTCTACCAAATCAAAGCGCATGCGTTTATTGTCTGCAAAAGCTCTGACAGACAAGTGGAGCGCAAGACAAGAAACCGGCGGCATGTTTCAGGCAGAAAACAAACAATCTCTTTGGCTTGGCTTTTTCAAGCTGGTTGATCTGATCTACCACAATACGGTGCGATCTGTCCGCAAGGGGCACCGCGACGCGGTGTTCGCCATTGGTACAAGTGTTTTGCAAACCCTTGTTATGATTTTGGCTTTTTTCATCTTCATGGATTTCATGGGGATGCGGCGGGTGGCTGTGCGTGGCGATTTCCTGCTTTATATCATGTCCGGCATCTTCGTCTTTATGGTGCACATCAAGGCAATCGGTGCAGTGGCGGGTTCCGAGGGTCCAACCTCGGCCATGATGCAGCATTTGCCCATGACACCCACCGTTTCGATTTGGTCAGCGGCCATTAGCGCGCTTTATACGCAGTTTCTGGCTTTGTCTGGTATTTTGCTGGCTTATCATCTGATGTGGAATCCAGTGACCATCGACAGGCCCGTTGGCGCCTTGGGGACATTGCTGCTTGCATGGTTTGCTGGCGTCGCCGTTGGGTCCGTTTTCCTGGCGCTAAAGCCGTGGATTCCGGGGCCGGTCGGGATTGCTCAGCAGGTGTACACACGGGTCAACATGTTTGCTTCGGGCAAAATGTTTGTGGCTAATCAATTGCCTAGTACGATGGTGGCTATCTTCACCATCAATCCACTGTTCCACATTATCGACCAGGGGCGCGGGTATATCTTCATCAACTACACGCCGCTGAAAACCAACCTGACGTACCCCATCGTGGTATCAGCTATAATGCTTGTGATCGGTTTGATCGGCGAAAGTTACACCCGCAAACACGTCTCGCTCAGCTGGACGGCGGGTAAATAAGGTGTGACGGGTACGCTCGCGAATCCGGCAAGAATATGAGATTTGTACAGCATGTCGCAGACGCTTTTTCCGCTTTGTACAGGTGAGCGGGCGCATAGATGAAGAGAACGCTAACGCCTTTTGAACCTGTTCGGACTTTGTAACGCAATGAGTGGCCAGTGCGATTGAGTAATCGGCGTCAAAACGACAGCGTTTTGAAAAGTCTGCTCCGCGGGACCAACCTGCCGTTCGCGGCCAAGTATTCCAAGGTCCGGCATAGCCGAAACGACCGTAGTTGGCTTTGATCCGGAAGTTCACTACATACATCACCTCGGCATTATGCGCAGGCATCCGCTAAGCGGCACAACACTGCTTTAACCGACCCTCTTTGGACTAACTAAATGACAGAAAAGCACATCGTCTATCACATACCAGTCTGTCCCTTTTCACAGCGACTGGAAATCCTACTGGCTCTGCGGGGGTTAACAGATGCAGTGGAATTCCGGGTCGTGGACATCACCAAACCGCGCGATCCGGATTTGCTGGCCAAGACCCGAGGCACCACTGCCTTGCCGGTGCTGGAAACCAGCGATGGGCGAATGCTTAAGGAAAGCCTTGTCATCCTGCGCTATCTCGACGAAGCCTTGCCGGGGGCACCGTTGCGTCGCAGCGACCCGGTCGAACATGCCATTGAGTCGATGCTGATTGCCCGCGAGGGCCCGTTCACGATGGCAGGTTATCTCTTTGTCATGAACCAGGACCCGGCACAACGGGACGCACATCTAAACAAACTCTTGGCGCTGTATCGGGACATTGATGATTTCCTGGGTCATCACAGCCCAAACGGTCCATATCTGTTTGAGGATTTCGGTCTGGCTGAGGCCGTCTTTACGCCAATGTTCAAGCGATTTTGGTTCCTTGACTACTACGAAGGTTTCAAACTTCCCGAAGGCAAGGACTATAACCGTGTTCGAGCGTGGCATGACGCATGCATGGCGCATCCGGCGACAAAGCAGGTGACCCATGAAGAGATCATCAAGTTGTACTACGACTACGCACTTGGGGCAGGAAATGGTGCATTGCCAGAAGGGCGCAACGTTTCAAGCTTCGCCTTCGAACCGCCTTGGCAATCAAGACCCATGCCCCCCAAGGAAAAATATGCGACAACGGCCACCGACAAGGAGCTCGGCCTTGTCACCCGACCATGACGTCGAAAATCAAAACCGGACGTTAACGCACCGCGCAGCATTGAACGCATTTGGGCTCTTTGCCGCTATTCGCTGTCTTTGAAGCAAGGATGAACGTCGTGCGATGCATTGGTGACGGGCTCAGCCCGCCACGCGCAGGGTGACGTTGATCCGGCCTCCGTCTGGCAAAAGGCTGGATGTGCCGAACTTGATGCGGTCTATGCCGTGGTAGGCCAGCCGGGCTTCTTTGCGCAGCACCGCTACATCTCCTGATCTCAGCCAGACACTTTGCGTTGGTCCGCCGCGCGTCACTTGCCCAACACGAAACAGTGCGTCATCGCCAAGCGAGATCGAGACGACCGGCCATTTCAGATCGGCCTCGTCCTTGTCCTGATGCAGTCCCATGCACGCGCCCTGGCCGTAGTAATTGACAAGGCAACTGTCCGGTGTGCGGTCTATGCCAGAAACTGCATTCCAGACGTTGAGTACAGTGTCGGGGATCTTTGGCCAATCGACCCCGCTTTTCTGGACAGGTTCATAGCGATACCCACGCCGATCAGAGACCCATGCAACATCCCCGGCACCGGTCATGCGCACGCTCATTTTGTGACCGCGACCGGTTTCATATTGCTGGAAAGGCGCGGCCTTGGCGACAGACCTGAGATCGTTAACGATTTGCTCTTGTTCGACCCGCGAAAGCAGGTCTTTCCAGATGCCAACCCCATTAAGATCCACACTTGGACGCATAACAGACGAATTCCCTTCAAATCAGCCGTTTCCAACGCTTGCAGCGCCAATAAGTGCTCCCTATATACCCCACGAAGCCGTGATGTCTTGAAACCTCAAGAGATCACAACATCATCACTCTGGGATGGAACCCTGGCGCCGAAATGGGCTTGGGCTCCGGACATCGCCGATAAGAGAGGACGAAGACATGGGTAAAGTGATTGGTATCGACCTTGGTACCACAAACAGCTGCGTAGCAATCATGGACGGCTCGCAGCCACGCGTCATTGAAAACGCCGAAGGTGCGCGCACAACGCCATCTATCGTGGCCTTCACCGACAATGAGCGTCTGGTTGGACAACCAGCAAAGCGCCAGGCGGTGACCAACCCCGAAAACACCGTATTTGCTGTCAAGCGCCTGATCGGTCGCCGTGTCGACGACGCCGAAGTGACCAAGGACAAGGACATCGTGCCATACGAGATTGTTGACGGTGGCAATGGTGACGCTTGGGTTGAAGCTGCTGGTGAGAAATATTCGCCTTCGCAAATCTCGGCCTTTATCCTGCAAAAGATGAAAGAGACCGCCGAGAGTTATCTTGGTGAAGAGGTCACGCAGGCCGTGATCACCGTACCTGCCTATTTCAACGATGCTCAGCGTCAGGCGACGAAAGACGCCGGCAAGATCGCTGGTATGGAAGTGCTGCGGATCATCAACGAGCCGACGGCTGCTGCTTTGGCCTATGGTCTGGACAAGAAAGAGACGAAGACCATCGCGGTCTATGACCTTGGTGGTGGTACGTTCGATATCACGATCCTTGAGATCGACGACGGCCTTTTCGAGGTCAAGTCGACGAACGGTGACACGTTCCTTGGTGGTGAAGACTTTGACATGCGCATCGTCAATTATCTGGCGGACGAGTTCAAAAAAGAGCACGCCGTTGATCTGACGAAAGACAAGATGGCGCTGCAGCGTCTGAAGGAAGCTGCGG
>JABDJX010000232.1 GCA_013003245.1 Silicimonas sp.
CCGTCAGGCAGCTTGCCCTTTTTATAGGCCTTGGCGATGTTAAATGCGATGTTGGTGGCCAGTGACGTTTTCCCCATCGACGGGCGCCCCGCAAGGATTAGCAGGTCAGATTTGTGCAACCCGCCCAGCTTTTTATCCATATCTGTCAAGCCGGTAGAGACCCCCGAGAGCCCTCCGTCCCGCTGATACGCCGCATTAGCGACGTTCACTGCATCAGTCACCGCTTTCAGGAACGACTGAAATCCGCTGGCGCTCTGGCCGGCCTCACCCAGCTTGTAAAGCGCCTGTTCGGCCTCGACGATCTGCTCTTTCGGCTCGTTGGCCACCTCGACCGTGCCGGCCTTTGCGGTGATGTCACGGCCCAGGTCCATCAGCTTGCGCCGGATCGCCAGATCATAAACCATTTGCGCATAATCGCGCGCCGCAAAAGAGCTGATCGCAGCCCCCGCCAGCCGCACCAGATAGGCCGGTCCGCCAAGCTCCTTCAGCCCCGGATCATCCTCCAGAAACGCTTTCAACGTCACCGGAGAGGCGAGCGCATTCTTGGCAATGCGTGCGGCCGCCACTTCGTAGATCCGCGCATGCACGGGGTCATAAAAGTGGCTGTCGTTGATCACGCCGGCAACACGATCATAGACGTCGTTGTTCGTCAGGATCGCGCCCAAAAGCTGCTGCTCTGCTTCGATATTGTGTGGTACCTGCTCGGCGTCTGACGCGCCGTCGCTGACTGCCCGGATCTGAGCGGGTTCGCTCATTCCATTACCTCTCGATTTTTCTTACCCTGTCCCAGTGCTGGACTTACGCCAATTTCACGGCGCACGTCTATCGGGATATCTCTGTGGACAGACTGTGGACGTGCATTTTCACGCCCTATCTTGCGCCACCTCAATGCAAATCGTCAACATTTTGTGGAATTGAGCCCAGATTATTTTTTTCGTGCAGCTTGCCAGTCCCGAGGCGCACGCAAGAAGTTTTCGACTTCGTTCAGCGTGGTTTCGTCAAACTTTTCGCCCGCGCGGGCGGCCTCCAGAACGTCCCACCACGTGCATAAATGATGCAGGCTAACCCCGTGTTTTCCGAGCGTATCTATCGTTTCAGGAAAAATACCATAATAGAAGATCACCGCCGTGTGCGCGCAGCTTGCACCGGTCTCTCGGATTGCATCGACAAAGGATAATTTCGAGCCGCCGTCGGTGGTCAGGTCTTCCACCAAAAGCACCCGGTCGCCTTCGCTCATCACCCCTTCGATTCGCGCACCCCGGCCATAGCCTTTCGGTTTCTTGCGCACATAACTCATCGGCAACGCCATCCGCTCGGCAACAAATGCAGCAAAAGGGATGCCGGCTGTCTCGCCACCAGCGATGTTGTCAAATGCTTCAAAGCCCGCGTCGCGCATGACAGTCACGGTCAGAAAATCCATCAACGTCGATCTGATCCGCGGATAGGATATCAGCTTTCGACAATCGATATAGGTGGGCGAGGGCAAGCCCGAGGCAAGTATGAACGGCTCAACTGCATTGAAATGCACCGCACCTATTTCCAGCAGCATGCTGGCACTCAGCCGCGCAATCTCGTCTTTGTCCGGAAAGCTTGTGGGTATCATGGCAACCTCTTTTGTTTTTTCCCGCTAGGTCAGGGACGACTTGTCCCAAGTCAAGCGCCCGTCTTTCATTGGTCCAGAAATATGGCGGGGGTCTGGGGGCAGAGCCCCCAGTTGGTCGGCGCAGCTTTTCTGCGCCGAAATCAACGCACCCGCCAATGCAGCGCCCGGTTTGGGTCGAAAACCGTCACCGGGCCCGCGCCGGTCTCTAACTGCGAAGGGGGATGAACCGGCTCCCCGCGCTCCAGGGTGATCATCGTCTCATTTGGCTCCAAGCCGTAAAACGCGGGCCCATGAAGGGACGTGAACCCCTCCATCTTGTCCAGCGCATCGACCTCATCAAAAACCTCTGCCAGACACGACAAAGCCACAGGTGCCGTAAAACACCCTGCGCATCCGCATGCCGCTTCCTTGGTGTCAGTCACATGCGGCGCGCTGTCCGTGCCGATGAAATAGCGTGGATCGCCAGAAGTTGCGGCCTCCACCAGACGCGCGCGATGGGTCCCGCGCTTCAAGATCGGCAGGCAATAATAATGCGGTCGAATGCCGCCGACCAGCATGTCATTGCGATCAAGCATGAGGTGCTGAACGGTGATCGTGGCCCCCAGATCGTCTCCGGCGCCCGCCGCATACTCTGCCGCATCCGATGTCGTGATATGCTCCATCACCACGCGCAATCCAGGTGTTGCGCGGCGCAGAGGGTCCAGAACTTCGTCAATAAACACCGCCTCGCGATCAAAGATATCAATCTCGGGCCGCGTCACTTCCCCGTGCACGCACAGCGGCAAACCGATCTCGGCCATTGCCTCCAGAACGCCGCGGACCTTGTCAAAGTCGCGCACGCCCGAGGCCGAGTTCGTCGTCGCACCCGCTGGGTAGAGCTTTACCGCCTTGACCAGGCCACAGGCTGCTGCTGACCGCACATCGTCCGGGTCTGTGGTTTCCGTCAGATAAAGTGTCATCAGCGGCTCAAAATCCGCTCCCTCTGGCAAGGCGGCAAGAATGCGGTCCCGATAGGCCGCGGCATCGTCACCGGTCACGACGGGCGGCACCAAGTTGGGCATGATGATCGCGCGTGCAAAATGGGCCGCACTCGACGGCAAGACCCCTTCCATCATCGCGCCATCGCGCAGATGCAGGTGCCAGTCGTCGGGGCGGCGCAGGGTCAGTGTCTGTGTCATAAATGGTGGTCTAGCCGATGCGCCGCGTACGAACCAGTGTCTGTTATTTTCCCGATTGAACCGATATAGGCGAGATGAGGTTTAAAGGAGGCCGCCATGTTTGCATCGTTTATACTGGGCGCGCTTGCAGCGTGGGGCGCACCGCAGATAGAGCCACAGCTCAAGTCTCAATTGGCACGGCTCCTGCCTGATGACGATATCCCTGCGCTTGAAATGCGCACCATCACTCTTGCGATGGCACTGTTTGTGGCGGCATGTCTTGCATCACTTTTGGGATCAACGAGCGCAGTTGCCCTGACGTTTGGCGGTCTTGTGGGTGTCTTGGGTCCGCGCGGCTATCAACGCTACAGGATGTCCAAAGCGCCCGACTACGACGCTTAACCGTCGCCTAGCGCGCGTTCAGTTTCGGCACGGATGTTGCGCTTTTCCATTTTCGCCAATTGCGCCTCGGCAATCTCAAGGTGGTGCGCAAACCGCGGGATCGACTGATTGGCAAGCACAGCGCGGCACAGCCGGGCGGTCAGGGCCGGGCGGTCCTCGGCCAACACGCGGGCCAAAAGCGCGCGCAGATACGGCACATGCCGCTTGCGGGCACGCAGCATTTTTGCCAGCCGTGCAGGTGTCAGGTTCCCGTTTTCAGCCTCTGTCACCAAAGCAGAGATCAGCGCCATTGAGCGGAAATCAGAATCAATCGCCCCGGCACTTCCCCGGCGATAGCGGTGATGATGCACGTTTGTGCCGCGAAAGAGGCTGGCATGCATGGCATCTTCCGCTTCATCAGGATCGTAGATGACAAATGCTTCCTCTGCGGCCTCCAGCATATCGGGTGCATAGCCGTAGCGCGATTTAAACTCCAAGCGGCGAGACACAGGAAAACGGGCATCCCATTGGCTTATCGGACGATCAAGTGTTGCTTGCGGTGAAACGAGAATGACCGTGGACCCGGGGGCCACGACCGAATAGGCCGCTGCCGCATACCCGCACATTCCTGCGCCATAAAAAATGACCTTGTCGAAATCTTCAAAGAAGCCGTAGTCCACCATGCGGTCAAAATAGGAAAACAGCGTGTCATCGCGAAACCAGTCTTGTTGTTCAGCGATCATGGTCAGGTGCGACCAATTCCTGTTCTCACTGACATCAAACCCTATTGGCAGGCCGCTGTCGCTCACGGACCTAATGCCGAAAAGCGTTTCAAACGACACAAAGAGCGTGCCGTGCCCGCGCTCGACAAAGACCGCCGCATGCTTTTGTCCCAGCGATGAAAAATATCCGTCGGTCTCTCCGATATCGCGCAGAGCTTTTAACCACTCGGCATCCGAAAGATCGGCAGAAAGAGCAGCCCCCGCTACCATTGCACTCGTCCTTACAAAACTATGCCACACTAGCCGGGTGCGGCTTGCGCGACAAGTTCAGCCTTATTTTTGCCAATTACTGTCG
>JABDJX010000259.1 GCA_013003245.1 Silicimonas sp.
GGTCACGGCATACCCGTGCTCCTTTGAAACACCATTTGCCCACCCCTCAAACTCGGCCCGCGTCCATTCAAACCGGTGGTCTGGGTGCCGCAACTGGTTTTCTTTCATGGTCTCAAACAGAACATTGTACTCGCGGTTTGGCGTCGTCATAACGACCATCTGCGGGCGCGCATCGCCAAAAAGTGACAGGGTCAAAGCTGACAATCGGTGCGGTTCGATATGCTCGATCACCTCGACAAGCGTGGCCGCATCAAAGCCCTTCCACCGTCTGTCTCCATACGTCAGACTTCCCATAAGAAGCGAAACGCGCTCGGCCATCGCATCTCCGGCCTGATGAAGCCGCAATTTGCGATGCGCCATTTCCAACGTCCGAACCGAGGCATCAACGCCCACAATTCGGGTAAGACCGCGCTCTTTGATCAAGCGCGAGATTAACTTGCCCTCGCCACACCCAAGATCGATCACCGAGGCGACATTGTTTTGCTTCAGCACATCCGCGACCGTATCCAAACGCAGCGCATGCAGCCGCATCGGCTTTTCTAGCTGCTCTTCCGGCTTCAGTTTTGGCGCTTCGTCTTCTTCATCTTCTTCTTGCGGTGCACTTTCCTCAAGACGCGCCAACGCCAAATTCATCAGCGACCTGCGGTGCTTCAGGGCACGGCGTGTGATGACCTCCTTCGCGGGATGGTCAGCCAGCCAGCCTTCGCCTTTGGTCAGCAATTTGTCGATTTCTTCTTCGCTGACATAGTAATGCTTGAAGTTGTCCATCACCGGGATGAGAACATAGAGGTGGTTGAGCACATCCGCGAGCCGCAACGTTCCCGAAAGGCAAAGGTCGATGACAGCATCGCCGTCAGCAGTCGCCGGCGACGTGACAGTATAGCCAAGGGGTTCAAACAGGCTGGCCACCAATTCAAGATCACCTGACAACGCAATAGGTGTCACGCGTATCTCAAACGGCAACGCACGATCCGCCAGCGCTTGTCTATCCTTGGATTTTCCGGCCATCGTTTGCGCATAAGCACGCGCCATCGCAACAGATAGAAATGAATTCGCCACGAACGGCCGGTCATTCACGTACTGGGCAAGCAGCCCATCGCTTTGCTTGTTTTTGCCGCGCACCAGACCAACGGGATCAACATCCAGATAAAGCACCGCCGTGGTTCGTTGTTCTGACACTTCGACATAGAAAATCGTCGCGCTACCCGCAGATGTTTTCCGTTCATGCAGGTGATCGGGGTGCTTGTGCAGCAAAAAGCCCAAGTCACGGGCTGAATAGTCGGCACCAGCCTCTGCTAAAAGAGTAATTTCGATCTGCATGACTCAGTCAGTTTAAAAGCGTTGAGAACTAGGGGTAATTCCGGATTTTGCCAGAAACAAGGCGCGTTTCTTTTATCGGTGCCAAAACTTTGAATTCACCGACATCTAAGGTTTTGCGATAAATTCCGTCTGACAATCAACGGACAAAGAATCCAGAAATTGACAAATATGCGAAGACGACAATGCCAAGCATGTTCAGATGTACGACCTGATCGAGGATCTCAAATGGAACGGAACGATGGACCGATGACCATTTATCTCTTAGCGTGAAAAATACTAGCGAAACCAGGCAGAGGTATGCCAACGTCATACCAAGTCAAAAGCCTTTGGAATCAAACCATAAAAAGGGACAGTCAAATGAAATTGGTTATCGGCCTTGATGGACAAAGCTCGGGGGAGAAAGCCCTTGAATTTGCCAAAGACTTGGCGGCGCACAATGACAATGTTGAGTTGATCGTCGTCTATGTAATCGAATGGTCTCCGTTTTCGTTCCAGACTGCGGAAGAAAACGCCGAACGCCATAAACGGCGGGAAGAAGAGATCTTGATCGCGACGGAGCGGGTCGTCGAACCTGCGGTAGCCTCTCTCAAAGAGGCCGGGCTTTCTGCCCGTGCGATTGTGCGACACGGCGATGTTGCTGACACGATTGACGACATTGCCCACTCAGAAGGCGCCTCCCAAATTATCGTCGCCCGGAACAGTTCTGGTGGCCTGACGTCTCGCATCTTTGGAAGTTCAACCGCAAACCTTGTGATGAACGCACGCGTTCCCGTCACTGTTGTCGCATAAGGACCAGGCTCATGAAAACGATCTATTCCACACTGCTGGCACTGGTTGCGCTATTCTCCGCAGTTGTTCCGGCGACCGCACAAGAGGCCGCCGCGTCGCTTGATGCGCGGGTAAATGAAGCCTTCGCAAGTTTCACTGGTCCGTTCGTCAGTTTCATATTTGCACCCATTCCAGGCACATCCTTTCCATGGATTGTCATGTGGCTGGTCATCGGCGCGACAGTTTTCACCATCTACTTTGCAGCTGTGCAGTTCCGGTTCTTCGGGCACGCCATCGCACTGGTTAAGGGCGATTATTCTGACCCAAATGACGCAGGCGAGGTCAGCCACTTCCAGGCTCTTGCAACCGCTCTGTCCGGTACCGTGGGTCTGGGTAACATCGCAGGTGTTGCCGTAGCCGTTGGCATTGGCGGCCCCGGTGCCACGTTCTGGATGATCCTTGCGGGTCTTTTGGGCATGGCGTCGAAGTTCACCGAATGTACGCTTGGTGTGAAGTATCGAAATGAGTATGAAGACGGCACCGTTTCAGGTGGCCCGATGTATTATATCTCCAAGGGCTTCGATGAATTGGGCCTGCCAGGGGGCAAGATCCTCGCCGTGATGTTCTCGGTCTTTTGTATTCTTGGTGCATTGGGCGGAGGCAATATGTTCCAGGCAAATCAGGCCCATGCGCAGATCACTCAGATCACTGGCGATTTCCCTGGCTGGATTACTGGCATCATCTTCGCGGCTGTTGTCTTTGCCGTCATCGTGGGCGGCATTAAATCCATCGCACGGGTCACCGAAAAAGTCGTGCCGTTCATGGGCATCATGTATGTAGGTGCCGCATTGATTGTCTTGATCGTGAACTATGACATGATCGGTTGGGCGTTTGGTCAGATTTTCGCGGGCGCCTTTACCGGCCTTGGCGTTGCGGGCGGTTTCGTCGGAGCCCTGATCCAGGGGTTCAAACGGGCGGCGTTCTCGAACGAAGCAGGCGTTGGCTCTGCGGCGATTGCGCACTCTGCAGTGAAAACGAAAGAGCCAATCACCGAGGGCTTTGTCTCGCTGCTTGAGCCGCTGATCGATACGGTTGTGATTTGTACGATGACCGCCTTGGTGATCATCATTTCACAGCAGTTGATCGTTGATCAGGCCACTGGCAACTATATGCTGAACGAGGCTGGCACAGCGATTGCAACGGTCGATGGAAACGGTGGTGTGGCGCTGACCTCTGCGGCATTCGGATCGGCCATCAGCTGGTTCCCGTTTGTGTTGGCGATTGCGGTCATCCTGTTTGCGTTCTCGACGATGATTTCATGGTCTTACTATGGGCTAAAGGCGTGGACCTATCTATTCGGCGAAGGAAAGACGACTGAACTGGTGTTCAAGATTATCTTCTGCGTCTTCATTGTTATCGGTGCCGCGGCCAGCCTTGGACCAGTTATCGATTTCTCGGACGCTGCTATCTTTGCGATGGCTGTTGTAAATATCTTCTGCCTTTACTTCCTGATGAAGGTCGTTCGCAAGGAATTGACGTCTTACAGTGATCGGCTGAAATCAGGCGAGATTAAAAAATTCACGCACTAAGGCGCGTGCCAAAAGTACAAAGGGCTGCTCATAATTGAGTGGCCCTTTATCCTCAGGATGGCAGGGAGAAGCAGGTTCTCTCTATTTTGACTCAAATTGTCACCACGGCATCGCAGAGATGCCGACAACCGTCCAAGAATAAATCCGGGAAGCGCCATCGCACCCTTCGGGGGTGTTTTCTTTTTGGTGGAAATATCCTGGGGAGTTTGAGGGGTGAAACCCCTCATTCGGGCCATAAGCCTTTATAAAGGATTCTATTTTGCGCCACTGATCCGGCGCAGCACACTGGCCTTGGACACCTGCCCGATCACCGCGCCATCATCGACCACCGCCACCGGCTCGGCTCCATCCAGCACCGCTTGGATCACGTCGGCAATCTCGTCGTCTGGACCCATTCGCGTTGTCCGTTCAGCGCCACCCGGCTCCATAACATCGCGGGCGCACAATACCCCCAGCGGGTTCATATGCGCAACAAAATCCGCCACGTATTCATTGGCCGGCTGCGAATATATATCGCGCGGTGTGCCCCATTGCACGATGCGCCCGCCCTCCATAATCGCGATACGGTCACCCAGTTTAAACGCCTCGTCCAGATCGTGGCTGACGAAGATGATTGTGCGGTTGAGCCGATCCTGCAGTTCCAAAAGCTCGTCCTGAAGCCTTGTGCGGATAAGTGGGTCAAGCGCCGAAAATGGCTCGTCCATCAAAAGAATTGGCGCATCGGTGACAAAGGCCCGTGCCAGCCCCACGCGCTGTTGCATGCCGCCTGAAAGCTCGCCCACCTTGCGGTCCGCCCAATCCGACAGACCGACAAGATCAAGCTGCTGATCCACCTGCGCCTTGCGTGCGCTCTTGCTCATTCCGGCAAGTTCCAGCCCAAGACCTACGTTTTCACGCACCGTCCGCCACGGCAGCAAACCGAATTGCTGGAATACCATCGCAATCTCGGTTCGGCGCACTTGCCTCAGCGCCTCTCCCCTGGCCTCGGTAACGTTGACCTCGCCCCGGTCGGTCTTCACCTTCACAGCCCCCCGCGCGACCGGGTTCAGCCCGTTGACCGCACGTAAAAGTGTGGACTTGCCCGACCCAGAGAGCCCCATCAGCACCAGTATCTCACCCGGTTCAACCGACAGCGTGCAGTCATGCACCCCCAGAACCTGAGCCGTTTTTTGCTGGATTTCGCCGCGCTCCAGCCCCTCGTCCATCAGCGGAAGTGCGGCGGCCGGGTCATCGCCAAAGACAATCGAGACGTTCTCAAAACTAACCGCGCTCATTTCTCGACCCTCAGCATGCGGTCCAACACGATGGCGACCACCACGATGATAAAGCCGCTCTCGAACCCAAGCGAGGTGTTCACCTGATTGAGCGCCCGCACCACCGGCACGCCCAATCCATCGGCCCCCACAAGGGCAGCAATCACCACCATCGACAGCGACAGCATAATCGTCTGGTTCAGCCCGGCCATGATCTGCGGAAAGGCATAGGGAAGCTCGACCTTGAAAAGCGTCTGCGTGGGTGTTGCGCCAAACGCCTGAGCCGCCTCAAGCAGCGGTTTTGGCGTAGAAGACACGCCCAGATGTGTCAGGCGGATCGGTGCGGGTAGTACGAAAATCACCGTTGCGATCAGGCCCGGCACCATGCCAATGCCAAAGAAGACAATCGCCGGGATCAGGTAGACGAAGGTCGGCAAGGTTTGCATCAGGTCCAGCACCGGCCGCATCCATGCATAAAGCCTTGGGCGGTGCGCCACCGCGATGCCAATCGGCACGCCCACGCCCATGCAAACCACGCAGGCTGACAGGACAAGCGTGAGGCTCTCGGTGGTTTCCTCCCAATAGCCTTGGTTAAGGATAAAGAGAAAACCCAGGAACGTCAGAAGTGCAGGTTTCCAACTGCGTTGCAGCAGCCAAGCCAGCCCGGCGAATAAGGCCACGATGATCAGCGGATGCGGCGTTTGCAGCACAAAAAGGATCGCATCGATCATCGCCTCCAGACCATCTGAAAGCGCGTCAAAAAAGACGGCGCCGTTGATTTGCAGCCAGTCGAATATCGCAGCGGCCGTTTTGCCCACGGGGATTTTATTTTCCGTCAACCAGTCCATTTTCGTGAAAATCCCCCCAAGCCCCGTGAAAATTGCCGCGAAACCCATTCACGGACGGGTCCGGCGTCATATTTCACCGACCACTGTCGGGTATTCTCGCCCATGGGTCCACCGACAATTTTCAGGACCCGCACGATTGAAGTGATCACTTTTTCAGCAAAGGAACATCCCATGTTGGATATGAAACAGAATACCGTCGTTGAAGGGCGCAGAATCAAGATTGCCACGATGCGAGATGAGGCGCTTGGCCCGCTCAAGCTGTTGCCCGGCACTTGGGCCAATATCCTACCAGATCAGCGTGATGGCAGTAATTTCAAAGGCACTGGCACGCTTGAAGGTGCAGGCCAAAGCCCGT
>JABDJX010000261.1 GCA_013003245.1 Silicimonas sp.
GGACCTGATGGACCTTGTTGCGCTTTTCGCCATCGGTTTTCTGGGCATCATGATGCGCCGGTTCGACTGGTCGCGTCCGGCCTTCCTGATCGGCTTTGTTCTGTCAGACCCGGCCGAAACCTATGCCAACCAAGCCGTGCAAATCGCCAGCTCGCGGTTCCGCAAAGGGTTCTCTGAGGGCATCGATTATATCTTCAGCCCGATTGTGATTATCCTGATCATCATCACGCTGTTGTCGGTGGTGATCGGGTTGCGGCAGGCCAAGAATATCATGGCCGAGGGCGATGTGCAGTCGGGTTCAAAACGGGCGCCGATGATCTTTTTGCTGGTGGTTCTGGCTTATATCATCGTGGCATTCGTCAACGCCTCGCTCATTCCAGATTTCTCGTCTGCTGACCGCGTTTTCCCGCGCTTTGTCGCCTCGATTGGCCTGATCGGTTGCGTGATCCTGCTCATTCAGATGATGACCCAGCCCGAAACGCATCCGCTGTTTTCAGACCGCGAAAAGCAGGAGGCAGAAGACAACGTGCACGGTCTGTGGCCCACGCTTGGATGGTTTGCGGGCCTTCTGATCCTGACGGCACTCGTCGGATTCATCATCGCACTGGCGGTCTTCCTCTTTGCCTTCATGATCGTGCGCGCAGGCAAAAGCCCCGGCTTTGCAGCTCTTTACACCGTCGCCGGGATCGCGTTCATCTGCTTTATGGCAAGCCTTTTGAATCGTAACTTTCCGCCCGGAGTGCTGCAATCCTATGTCGATCTTCCGTGGCCGCTAACATGAGCCAGACTGCGATCCCGTTTCTCTTCATGCGCGGTGGCACCTCGCGGGGGCCGTACTTCAACCGTGCCGATCTGCCAGAAGACCGTGAAACGCTGGCGAAAGTGCTGGTCGCGGTTGTCGGCTCCGGCCATCCGCTGAACATCGATGGCATCGGTGGCGGCAATGCGGTGACGACCAAGGTGGCGATGCTGTCACCGTCAGAAGACCCTTGGGCGGACGTTGATTATTTCTTTGCGCAAGTCAGCGTTGAAAACGGTCAGGTAGACTTTAAACCGACGTGCGGAAACATCCTGTCAGGCGTTGGCTCGGCTGCGATTGAGATGGGGATTGTGCCTGCCAAAGGCGACGAGACCGCCGTTAACATTCTGGCCGTGAACACCGGCGCGCGCGTGGCGGCCAGGGTCAAGACCGGACCGCATGGTGTGATTTACGACGGAGACGCACGTATCGACGGAGTGCCGGGCACCGCAGCGCCCGTCGGCCTTCAGTTCATGGACACCGTAGGCGGGGCAACAGGGGCGTTTCTGCCCACGGGCCATCTGATCGACCAGTTCAACGGCATTGACGTAACCTGCATGGACGTGGCCATGCCGATGGTGATTGCACGCGCCGAGGCCTTTGGTCTGACCGGTTACGAAAGTGCAGCCGAGCTGGATGAGAACCGCGACTTCTTTGCGCACATGGAAGCCGTGCGTATTCAGGCAGGCGAGGCGATGGGTATCGCGGATGTCGCCAATTCAGTAACGCCAAAATTCGGTGTTCTTGCCCCTGCGCGCGATGGCGGCACCATTGCGACGCGGTATTTTATGCCGTGGAAAACGCACCCCACTATGGCTGTAACCGGCGCGCAATGCCTTGCCTCGTGCGTTTTGACGCCGGGAACCGTGGCTGATGGCCTGGCCGATCCACCGAAAGTGGGGCCAGCCACGGTGACATTGGAGCATGCCGTGGGACAGATCGATGTTTTGGTCGACTTCGAGCTCGCCGGGGACCAGATGAACCTGCTATCTGCCGGTCTGGTGCGCACCACCCGGCTTTTGGTGCGTGGAGAGGTCATGGTGCCCGCGCATATCTGGAATGGGGCATAGATGAAGGTTCATATCCTGGACGATTGGTTTGACACGCTAAAAGACTTGCCCTGCTTTGCGAAGCTGGCCGGGCACGAGGTGACTGTCTGGACGGACCACGAGCCGGATCCCACCAAATTGGCAAAGCGCGTTGCAGGTGCTGACTGTCTGGTCTTGTTTCGTGAGCGCACCAAGATCTCCAAGGAGCTTCTGAACCAACTGCCGAACCTCAAGCTTATCTCGCAACGCAGTGTTTACCCGCACATCGACGTTGACGCCTGTACCTCAAACGATGTGCTTTTGTGCTCGAACATGCACGGAGGCACACCCAGTTATGCCGCCGCAGAACTGACGCTTGGGCTGATCCTTGCCAGCTTTCGGCAAATTCCACAGCAAGCCGCCTCGCTTTCTGGCGGCACATGGCAGATGGGCGTGGGGCGCACGTTGCGCGGACGCACTCTGGGGCTTTATGGCTATGGCCGCATTGCAGGCGCTGTCGCAGGATATGCCCGGGCAATTGGCATGCAGGTTCAATGGTGGGGGTCTGAGGCGGGGCGCGCACGCGCACTTGCGGCCAAAGAGACCGTGCCGGGCAGTCGCCAGGCGTTTTTTGAAACCAGTGATATCGTCAGCCTGCACGTGCGGTTAAAACCCGAGACACGTGCCATCATCACAGCCGAAGATCTTGCAGCCATGCAGGCGCGGGCGCTTTTGGTGAACACCTCGCGCTCGGGGTTGATCGGCAAGGGCGTGCTGGAGGCGGAAATTGCGCGCGGGCGCATTCATGCGGCGGTAGATGTCTTTGACAGTGAGCCGATGGTCGATACCGACACCATTCTGGCCAGGCACCCCAACGTTCTGGCGACCCCGCACATCGGATATGTAACGGAAGACGAATTTGATCTGCAATTCAATGATATATTCGATCAAGTTAACGCTTATGCTGCCGGCGCGCCGATCCACATGATCAATCCCGAGATTTGGGACTGAACACGCGTTTTGCCAGCGGGGCACCAAGGATCACGAAAAAAATCCGTAAAACATGGTGAGCGATCACAAAAGCCATGTCCGCCCCGACTATCAGCGCCAGTACCGTCATTTCTGCCTGACCTCCGGGCGCAAAGGCAAGGATCGTCTCCATCGGCGGCGCGAGGTTCAACAGGTGGACTGCCTCGGCAAAGATGACAGTCAAAATCAGCAGGATCACACAGAACCCGATAGCGGCGGCCACGTCTTTGCGGACCTCGTGTCCGGTCACGCCCGCGTAATGCGCGCCAATGCTGGTGCCGATAAAGAACTGTGCGGCCCATATCGCCTCGGCCGGGGGGCGGTGCTGTAAAACGCCCGCCAGAGAGAACGCGGCGGCAAGCAACAGCGGTCCAAGGATTGATGCGCCAAAGAGCCCGACACGCTTGGCAATCTGCCAGCCTGCCAAGCTGCAAAAGACCATCAACAGCATCTGGCTGACGGGCAGGCTGGCGGCGGGCGCGCCCGGTGGGTTGTCAAGATTGGCGTCCCAGACCCACTGCAGCAAAAAGGGCAGTGCGACGACAATGATCATCACCCGTGTGGCATGGATCAGCGACAAGGCGCGCACGTCGCCTCCTGCCTCCTGGCCAAAAATTACCATGTCCTGAAGCCCGCCGGGCATGGCCGAGTAATAGCTTGTGGTAAAGTCGAAGCCCCAGACGCGTTGGAAGTAGGGAACGCCCAAAGCGCCAATGCAGATGACCATCACCGGGATCAGCAACAGCGTTGGCCACATTCCGGCCATCGAGACCAGAAGGGCTGTTGTAAACGTCGCCCCAACCGCTACGCCCAGAATGCCGCGCATGGCGTCGTTCAGGACTTTGATGCCCTTTAGCGGCGCGCCCAGAAGGGCTGCCAGCAGACAGGCAAAGAGCGGGCCCAAAAGCCAGGGAAGCGGCAAATTGGCCGCATGAAAAGTCACAACGCCCGCAAGGCCAATCGCGAAAGTGGCAACAACTGCGATCATGTGTGCATGGTCTTCAGCCTGTGGCGCAGCGACGTTTGCAGATGGGCCTCGGCGGAGGCGCCCGCCGCTTTGACATCGCGGGCGCGGATGGCCTCGATAATGTCGGCGTGCTGGCGGCAGACAACGCCGATCCGCTCGCTGTCGGCCAGGGTCGTGGGGCCAAGCAGCATCAGTGCGTTGTTCAACGCCCGCGCGCTTTCCACCAGAAACTGGTTGCGGGCAGCCAGATAGATGCAGCGGTGAAAGCTTTGATTGATCGACGCCGCCTTGGCGGGGTCATTCGTGGCCTGCGCAATGGCGGCGTTCAGGTCTTCCATTTCATCGATTTCCGCGGCGACCGCGTGGGCAGCGGCAAGCTCTGCGGCGGTACGTTCAAGAACCAGTCGCATCTCGTAAAGCGCGACAACCTCGCCGTGGTCAAGCGTGCGGATCACGGATCCGATGCGTGCCTTGTGCTCAACGATGCCATCGGCCTCAAGCTTGCGCAGGGCCTCGCGCACCGGCGTGCGTGACAAATCAAAACGCGCGGCGACGTCGGTTTCGCGCAACCGATCGCCAGGCTGGAATGCGCCGCGCTGGATTGCTTCCAGCAATCGATGATAGGCCACTTCGCCCTGCGACATCCCGGCAGATATATCCGACATCTAGGGGCTTTCCATATTGTATCCGCCTGTATACAATCTTTACCAAAGGAGTTCGCCCATGTCAAAAACTGTTATCGTGGTTGGATCAGGAAACGCCGCCCTGTGTGCCGGGATCGCTGCTTTGGAGGCCGGAGCCTCGGTATTGATGCTGGAAAAAGCCGACGAGGCCCTTGCGGGCGGCAACACCAAATACACGGCGGGCGCGATGCGCTTTGCCTACGACGGCCATGACGACCTGATCCCCCTGCTGCGCGATCCAAACGATGCAAGATTGGCGACAACGGATTTTGGCAGCTACACGACAGATCAGTTCGCAAGCGACTTACTTGGGTTCAACGGCGGGCGGCCCTTGTCAGAAGAACAACAAAAACTGGTCTATCAATCGGGCGATACGCTCAAATGGCTTGCCAGCCATGGTGTGTTGTTCGAGCCGATCTACAGCCGCCAGAGCTTTGAGCGCGATGGGCGCCGGGTGTTTTGGGGCGGGCTGACGCTGGCTGCCGAAAACGAAGGTGTGGGGCTTTTCGACATGGAACTGGCCGCATTCAAACGATTGGGCGGGACCATTCGCTATCAGGCTGCGGTAACCGGGTTGATGCAAAAGGACGGGCAAATAATCGGTGTGAAAGTGGGCGATGAAGAAATCGCCGCTGATGCCGTCGTTCTGGCCTCTGGCGGTTTTGAGGCCAATGACGCAATGCGCGTCGATCATTTCGGGCAGAACTGGGCCAAGGCCAAGGTGCGGGGCACGCCGAACAATACCGGCGACGGTCTGACCATGGCGCTGGCGGCAGGGGCGGCATCGCACGGGCTTTACGATGGGTGCCATGCAACGCCGATGGATTTGCATATGGCCGATTACGGCGGCCTGCATCTGCCACCCTCAGAGCGCAAGAACTATCGCAAGATCTGTTACTTCCTTGGCATCATGCTGAACGCCAAGGGCGAGCGCTTCGTGGACGAGGGCGAAAATTTCCGCAACTATACATATGCGCAATTCGGTCGCGCCATTCTTGACCAGCCGGGGCAGTTTGCGTGGCAGATTTTCGACAGCAAGGTCTTTGATATGCTCTATGGCGAATACACCTTTCATGATGCGCATTTTGTTGAAGCAGAGACACTTGAGGCCCTGATGCCGCAGTTGGAAGGTGTCGATGGTATTGCCGCGGCGGCCACTATCGACCGCTTTAATGATGCGGTGAATGACGCGCCGTTTGATCCAACCATCCTTGATGGCAAGGCAACTGAAGGCCTCGATCTGCCAAAGTCAAACTGGGCACAGAAAATCGACACCGGCCCGTTCCGCGCATACCCTGTAACGGGCGGGATTACGTTTACGTATGGCGGGCTTAAAGTGTCTGACGCTGGTGCCGTGATGGCCGAGGACGGGCACCCAATGAGTGGCTTATATGCCTGTGGAGAGATGGTCGGAGGTGTGTTCTACGAAGGCTACCCGGGAGGATCGGGTTTAACATCTGGCGCGGTGTTCGGACGGTCTGCAGGCACGAATGCAGCGGTTGGATAAAGGGCTTAAGGGCGGTCCCATCGCCTGCAGGTTAAAGCAACCCGCATAAATCCCCGAATGCTATTTAGCCAAAGTTCAAAGCGAGCCCCGATTCGTCGAATCTGTGAATGGCGTCCTCTGCAAACGCGAGGCCCACAGCGTCGCCCGGTTTCAAATCTGAACTGCCGTTTACTCTGACGGTGACCTGATCGGCGTGGCCGCAGGATATGATGATAAACGTATCCGCACCCAGATACTCCAAGACATCAACTGTGCCGCTGACATGTCCCTCTTCCGGAGCAACAATAGTGATGTGTTCGGGTCGGATGCCGACTGAGATTGCGCCTTCGGGCAATGACACTGACGGCACAGAGCTTGCTGGAATGACGTTCATCCGTGGCGAGCCGATGAATTGCGCCACAAAGAGGTTTGCCGGGTTTTCATACAGATCCCGAGGACTGCCGACTTGCGCAATCTTGCCAAATTCCAGAACAACGATGCGATCGGCCAGCGTCATCGCCTCGACCTGATCGTGGGTGACATAGATCATCGTGGATTTCAGCGTCTGGTGCAGCTTGGCAATCTCATAGCGCATCTCGACCCGCAAAGCGGCATCGAGGTTTGAAAGTGGTTCGTCAAAGAGAAACGCGGTCGGGTCCCGCACGATCGAGCGCCCGATGGCGACGCGCTGGCGCTGCCCCCCCGAGAGGTCTTTCGGACGGCGATCCATGTAATCGCCAAGTTTTAAAACCCGGGCGGCCTCGTTCACCTTGGCGTCGATCTCGGCTTTCGGCAGGCCAGCGGATTTGAGCGGAAAGCCCACGTTGTCGCGCACCGACATATGCGGATAAAGCGCGTAGCTTTGGAAGACCATCGCAAGGCCGCGTTTGCTGGGCGGCTCTGCTGTCGCATCGCGGTCGCCGATCATGATCTGCCCGCGCGAGGTTTCCTCAAGCCCGGCGATCATCCGCAGCAACGTCGATTTGCCACAGCCCGACGGACCGACGAAAATGATGAACTCGCCTTCTTCGATGTCCAGATCAACGCCCTTGATGACCTGAACGTTGCCGAACCACTTTTCGACGGATTTCAGCTGGATAGATGCCATTAGGCGACTCCTTTCGCGCGTTCCCGGCCATCCCCGGCCCAGGTCAGCCAGATCGCCGCAGTCCACGTAAAATTACTGCCGCCACACGGCGTTGAATCGGTCGGGTCGAAATACTCGAAGAACCCGTGTTGTTCGATCAGCGTCGCCGTTTCGGCGCGCAAACGGCTTTCAAGGTCAAGACGGCCCGCATCGCGCAACCCGATGGCAATAAGCGCGTTGATCACCGGCCAGCAAGGTCCGCGCCAATAGCGGCGTGGATCAAAAATGGCAGCTTCGGGATCCGCTGACGGAATGCCATAGCGCACCGCGTCCCAGATCCGCATCAGTTGCGCGTCCAACTCAGGATTACTCGCATCCGCGAGGTAAGCCAGAAACGCGCCGGATCCCAGGACGCCGGCGAATTCACCTGTGCGCAGATTTTTGGCGTCATAGGCCTGAAGCTCGGGGTTCCAGATCAGCGGCAGTGCGTTGCGGAGGGCCAGCGCCCAACCTTCGATTTCAGACACATCCTCGCCCAGAGCCTGTCCCAGAACGATCAGATCCTGATGCGCGCGCAAAAGCACGAAGGTGATGCCGGGATCAAGCATCAAAAACGGCCCGTCTGCCACGATGCGCTCTGGATCCCATCCGGCTTTCACACCAAATTGCACCATCGCGATATACCGGTCGTAGTCGTCTTTTCCAGGTCGCATGGACGGGTCGACATGGCCCGTGTCGCGGCGCTGATATTCGCCCACACCTGAGCCATCCACGCCAGCCATGCCCTTGTCCCAATCCGGGCAATTGTCGCGCCCGCTTTCCCAGGGGTGGGTGATGGCAGCGGGCCCATAGGTGCAGCGAAAATCGTGCCACCAGCGATGCCAGCGCTTCAGGCTTGGATAAAGCGCCTTTATATGCGCGCGGCCTGCTTCTTTGTCTGCTTCCCACATCAGGCGCGTAATAATCGCCGCAACAGGCGGCTGGGATATGCCCGAGGTTGGTGGTGTTTGCCCCGTGGCCCAAACATCCGGTCCGGGGTAATAGCCGGGGTCGGATTGGTGAAAAATGATGTGAGGCACCATCCCGTCTTCCCATTGCGCTGCCATCAGCGTCTCTAGCTCTTGCCAGGCACGGGCCGGATCAAAGGTCGAAAACCCCCAGGCCGCAAAGACGCTGTCCCAATTCCACTGGTATGGATAAAGCCCGTTGGTCGGGATCGTGTAGCCGCCACGGTCGTTTTTGCGCAGGATGTCGCGGGCTTCATTATCAAGCGATGTCATGGCTTTATCCTTTCACCGATCCGGCGGTCAGGCCTTTGGTCATGAATTTCTCCAGCCCCAGAAACAGCGCCATAATCGGAACCGTTGCGATCACGGACCCGGCCATCAGGTGTTGTCGGGGGATCTCTGAGGAATTGAGCGAGGCGATGCCGCGCGTGAGCGTGAATTTCGTGGGATCATCCAGCAGCATGAAGGCCAGAAGGAACTCGTTCCAGGCGATCATGAAGACGTATAACGATACCGAAGCCATCGCGGGCAAAGACAGCGGCAGGGTGATTTTCCAGATGACCTTCAATCGCGTAAGACCATCCATCAAGCCCGCTTCTTCGATCTCGGCGGGCAAACCTCGGAAGTAGCCTTGCAGCATGTAAAGCGCCACGGGGATTGTGGTCACCGGATAGATCATCACGATGCCCCAGAATGAATTGCGCAGACCCGTCATCGAAAACGCGATGTAGATCGGCAGCGCCAGCACGATCATCGGCACCATGTAGATCAGCAGGATCGAGCGTGAGAATGCGGCCTGTCCACTAAACCGCAGCCGCGCCACCGCATAGGCTCCGGGGATTGCGAAGGCCAGCGTGATGAAGACGGTCAGGACAGAGATGAAGAAGGAATTGAACAGATACGTCCCGAAATTGAACTGGGTGAACAGCTCGTCGTAGGAGCGGAAAAGCTCGGTGCCTTTCGACAGATCAATCGAGAAATCGAGCGGGTTCTGGATCAGCTCAGACTGGTTTTTAAGGCTGGTCATCACCATGACGTAGAAGGGGATCAGCACGATAGCGGTAAAAAAGATATAGCCAAAGCCCGTGAGGAATTTGATTAACGCGCCTTCAAACTCGTGGCGGGTGAGTGCCCCTTGTGGCAGGTCTGACGCGATCTTCCAGAATGAGACCGCGAAACTTACAATCAGCAACAGCGCACCTATCGCAAGAGTAGCCCATCCTGTTGCATCACCAATTTGCAAAGGACCGATGCCAACCGTTAAGGCCAGTACCACCGACGCTCCGATGAGCGCGCCCCAGACAACAGACCGCGCGAAAATCAGCATCAGCCCGCCGGCGATGGCCCCCCAAACCAAGCTCCACAAGATGCTGGGGCGGATGGCGTCACCCGTTGCAAAGGACATCGCAATCGCCACCGTGATGGCAAGAACCATCATCCAGAATGCACCCAAAACCGGGCCAGTGACATAGCCGAACCGAAACGCGCTCATAAGCCTTCCTCCCGGCTGATGTACTTCAGGAAGAAGATCGAGAAGGTCAGCAGGCAGCCAAAGATCAAAACCGCCACAGCGGCCCCAGCCCCGATGTTCGAAATCGCGAAGGCTTGTTCATAGACGTTAACGGTGAGGGTTCGGGTGCCTGCGTTGCCGCCGGTCAGAAGGAAGATGTCGTCGAATTTGTTGAACGTCCAAATGAAGCGCAAGAGGAACAACACACTCAGGATGCCGAGCAATTGCGGCACCGAGAGGTACCAAAACTGCTGGAATGGCGATGCGCCGTCCATGTCGGCGGCCTCGTACATGTCGGTGTCGATGCTTTGCATGCGTGCGAGGATGAAGAGGAACGACAGCGGGAAGTATCGCCAGATCTCGAATACCGTGACCATGATCAGCGCAAGCGGGCGCTCGCCGAAAAAGTTGATCGCCTCGGTCGTCACGCCCATCTGCACCAAAAGCGCATTGGCCGAACCTGAAAACGGATCGAACAGGATCAACCACGCAAAGGCCACGGCGATGACCGGGGCGACGTAAGGAAACAGGTAGAGGCCGCGCAGAATGCCTTGGCCTTTGAAGGATTTGTTCAGCAAAAGGGCGGCGAACAAGCCCACCAACAGCGCACCAATCGTGCCGAATACCGTGTAAAAGAGCGTGACCCAAAGGACCTCGAAGAACTCATCACCGTTAAAGATGCGCGTAAAGTTATCAAGCGTGAAAGTGCTGTTTGTCAGCACGTTAGATGACTTTCCTGATGTCAGTGCCACGCTGTCTTGCGGGCGTAGTCCGTTGTCGAGATAGGCTTGCTCAACGAGCACCGGGATCATCAGGGTCTCGCGATACCCCGGCTCCCAATCGCCAAAGTCACACGTCAGCGCGCGACCTTGCACCGCACAGCGCCCGTCCAATTCCACGACGCGCAGTCCATCGGGCAGCGTGTCTGTCAGGCTAACCCCCGTGATCGGCTGCTCCTGCGATGAATTGCGCAACCGATAGCGTATGCTGGCTTCATCCCCCACGGCCTCATCATCGCCGCGGATGTCTTCCCGTAACACTACTTCAGGCGCGCGCAGATCCCCCAGTTCAACTGGTTTGACCGATATCCAGAAGATGGCCAGCAATGGCAGGACCACAACCAGAGCCACCGCCGTAATGGTCGGAAACAACAGACCCCACGCAAGCCGCGCTTCGCGTTTGGCCAGTGGACCGGTTTCGACAGGAGGAGAGGCGTCCGTCATAGTGATCCCCGAGAAATGAATTGGGTCGATATCGCCGGGA
>JABDJX010000262.1 GCA_013003245.1 Silicimonas sp.
GCGTCAGAATGTCTTGCAGCGTGTTGTTAAAGGCATGGCCCATGTGAAGGACGCCGGTCACATTGGGCGGCGGGATCATGATGGAGAAGGTCTTGTCGCTTTGCGCATTGGCACCGGCTTTGAACGCACCTGCGTCTTCCCATTGCTGGTAAATGCGGGCCTCTGCCTCTGCTGCGTTGAAAGTCTTTTCCATGGCTCATCGTCCTTTGCTTGGGCGCACGTTTAACGGGGAGATGGGGCAAGGAAAAGGGCTTAGGCGTCTGGCTGTTCCAACGTTGCATGGTAGTCGGCCAGCATCTTGCCGGGCTCTTCTTCGAAGGAGGCAAAGCTGACGTCGAGTGTGGTGATACGGTCAACGCGGAAGACACGGAAGGCGGCGCGCGTCTCGCACCAGGCTGTTAGGGTCCAGACGCGGCCCCAGTATTCCATTTGCAGCGGGCGCACGGTGCGTTTGGTGTCTTCGCCTTCTTTGGATCGATAGGTGATGTCGACCTTGCGGCGAGATCTGATTGCGGCGCGCAGGGGGGCCATATGCATGAACCCGCGGGCGGCCTCTTCAAACGGATAGACGGCAAAGCCCCAGCCGGAAGCGGGTGCAGAGCGGTCTTCTGGCAGAACGGCATCGATTTTGGCGGAAAGCGTGTCGGCGGCTTTTTGCATGTCCGGATCGGTGGCTTTGGCGACCACAGCCAAGCCAAGGTGGAGCGCTTCGAGTTCTTCCAGTGTCAGGTTCAGCGGCGGCAGGGTGATCGGCGCGGTCATCATGTAGCCAAGACCGCGTTCACCCTCGACCGGAATGCCCGAGGCGATGAGCGTGTCCATATCCCGGTAAAGCGTGCGCAGGGAAATGTTGAGTTTGTCGGCCATGTCTCGACCACGGTGAAGCTGGCCGTCGCGCAGGATCTGGATCAGTTCGAAAAGACGGTCGGTGCGACGCATATGGTGCCTTTCTAAGGGGCTCTGCCCCGCGCGCGTTGCGCGCTCCCCGGGATATTTTTACCAAGAAGAACCACAGGCGATTCGATGGATAACAACTGACATTATCCTGTCAGTTATGTGCTCGCACGTGCAGAATCCGGGGTTTGTTGGAGCGTGTGGCGTTTTGGTGCTTTTCCCACGTGGCCAAGGCCCTTACATACCCTATGACATCGAAAATCATGGATGAGGAAATCCCATGTTAAACAATATTGGCCTGCCCGGCCTTCTGCTGATCGCCGTTGTGGTTCTGGTGCTTTTCGGACGCGGCAAGATCTCTTCGCTGATGGGCGAAGTGGGCAAGGGCATCACCGCTTTCAAGAAAGGCGTGGACGACGGCAAGAAAGAACTTGAAGACGGCTCGGCCGAGGCGGCGCGTGACGTGACGCCCGAAGAGGATACGGACAAAGACAAAGTCTGATGTTTGACCTTGGTTGGGGTGAGCTTCTGATCATTGGTGTTGTGGCGTTGATCGTCGTGGGGCCAAAGGATTTGCCGGGCATGTTCCGCACGCTTGGTCGGTTTACCGGCAAGGTGAAACGGATGGCGCGCGATTTTCAACGTGCCATGGACGAGGCCGCTGACGAGGCCGGGGTCAAAGACGCCGCTGACGTGATGAAAGGGGCGACCAACCCATCTAACATGGGGTTGAGCAAGCTGAACGAGGCGGCCAAGAAGTTCGACGACTGGGATCCGAGTGCGCCTGCGAAAAGTGATGAGAAACCCGCGTTGAGCGAAGAGCGTGCCGAGGCGGCGCGCAAGATCCGCGAATACTCCACCAAGAAGACGAACGAACGTCTGGCCGCCGAAGCCGAGGCGGCAAAGGATACGGATGCCGCGCCTGATCCGAAGCCCGAGGACAAGGCATGAGTGTTTCGGACAAGGACGAAATGGAAGACAGCGCCGCCCCGCTGATCGAGCATCTGGCCGAGTTGCGCACCCGGCTTATTCGCTCGGTTCTCGCACTTGTGGTGGGTATCGTTCTGGCTTTCACTGTGGCCGAACCGATCCTGCAATTCCTGCTTGGCCCGATTGAGACGACGTTGCGTGAACTGGGCGATCCGTCGCCCACGCTGCAATTCACCTCGCCGCAGGAATACCTTTTCACACTCTTCCGCATCTCGATGGTCTTCGGCTTTGCGCTGGCCTTCCCGGTGATCGCCTTTCAGCTCTGGCGCTTTGTTGCCCCAGGCCTTTACCGCACCGAAAAGAACGCGTTCCTTCCTTTCATTTTCGCGTCGCCGGTGATGTTCTTTCTGGGCGCATCCTTTGCCCATTACATCGTCGTGCCGCTGGCGATGTCGTTCTTTCTGGGCTTTGCCGATGTCAGTTCGATCTTTGCCAACCTGCTGAGCACCACAGCGCCCGATCTGCCGTCTGACGCTGCGATCGTTCCGGAAACCAGCGAAGGCATCAAGATTACCTTCTTCGGTAAGGTCAACGAATCCCTTGATATCACGCTGAAATTTATCATGGCCTTCGGGCTTTGCTTCCAATTGCCGGTACTTTTGACGCTGATGGGCAAAGCTGGCCTTGTCTCGGCGCGCGGTCTGGCCAACGTGCGCAAATATGCCGTTGTCGGCATTCTGGTGCTGGCCGCGCTGGTCACACCGCCCGACCCGGTCACGCAGCTGATCCTCTTCTCGGCTGTTTACGGGCTTTATGAGATTTCCATTTTTCTGGTGAAGATGGTCGAGAAGAAAAAGGTCGATCAACTGCGCGAAGAAGGCATTCTGGGCGAAGACGAAGACCTTTATTCCGAATTTGAGGACGAAGAAGGCGAGCTTGGCGGACAAGAGGACAAAACGTGAGCGACCCGACAGAACGTATCGCACAAGCGCTGGAGCGGATGTCGCCTGCGCCGCTTGAAGCGCCGGACTTTGACAGCGCGGACGCCTTCGTCTGGCACTCAGGCCCGGATCGTCTGGACCCGGTTGCGGAGGTGAACCGGATCGATGTGGGTTTGCTTGTCGGCATCAACCGCTCGCGCGATACACTGTTGGAAAACACCCTGCAGTTCGCCAGGGGGCTGCCTGCGAACAACGCTCTGTTGTGGGGCGCGCGGGGCATGGGAAAATCCAGCCTTGTCAAAGCGATACACGCGCAGGTTCTGGCGCGCGGCGAAACTATCAAGATCGTCGAGATCCAGCGTGAAGACCTGCCGTCGGTGGGACGCCTGCTCAACCTGCTCCGCGCCAGCAAAGCCCGCTTCCTGCTCTTTTGCGATGACCTTTCCTTCAGCCATGATGATCAGCACTACAAATCGCTCAAGGCGGTGCTTGATGGTGGCATCGAGGGTCGACCAGACAATGTTGTCTTCTACGCCACCTCCAATCGCCGCCATCTGATGCCGCGCGATATGATCGAAAACGAACGCTCGTCGGCGATCAGCCCATCCGAGGCAGTTGAAGAAAAGGTGTCGCTGTCGGATCGCTTTGGCCTGTGGCTGGGGTTCCACCCCTGCACACAGGACGAGTACCTGCAGATGATCCGTGGATATTGCACCGCCTACGGGGTCGAAATTGACGAAGACACGCTGCACGCCGAGGCCATTGAATGGCAGGCGACCCGCGGCTCACGCTCGGGCCGTGTGGCCTGGCAGTACTTTACCGATCTTGCAGGACGCAAAGGCGTGTCTCTCTAGAACCCGATCATTCTTCTTGGCTAAAATATCCCCGCCGGAGGCACCGCGACGACGCAGTCGGCGCAAAACATCACGTGCGCCTGGAAGGCGCGCTGCTCAACGGTAGCTACTTGCGGAAACTGTCGAGGCTGACGACCTCGGCATCGGATTTCTCCTTTGCCACTTCCGCCTCCGACATTTCAACAGGCGGCGCTGTGGGCGCATCTTCATCATCGTCATCGCCTTGCGTCTCAAACCGCAGGCCAAACTCGACGGACGGGTCCACGAACGTACGAATGGCGTCGTATGGAATATAAAGCGGTTCGGGCTGGTCGCCGAAATTCAGCGTGACGGAAAAACCTTCGCCCGTCACGTCCAGACCATCGAACCAGTGCTGCATCACGACAGTCATTTCTTCGGGATAACGGTCCGAGAGCCAATCGGCCATCTCGACATCTGGGTGCATGGTGTCAAAGGTTATAAAGAAATGATGATTGCCGGGCAGGCCTGTCTCCGAGACATCGGTCAACACCTCTTGAATCAGACC
>JABDJX010000276.1 GCA_013003245.1 Silicimonas sp.
CCGCTGATCGGTCGGTGTTTCAGGACGGCAAGCCGAGTTATCTGGAGCAACGCATCTTGTCGCTTTTGAATGCCCGCAAGGCGGCGCGCCGCAAGTTGCTGTTCGCGCTGACAGTTGTGCCGCTGATTGCGATGCTGGCCTTTGCGACCGTGGCCATTCAGCGCCCAGGAGACTGGAGCCAGGATCGTTTGATGCTGTCCACGGTGGTCAATCTGGATCGGCTGGACGAGATCAATCGCCTGTCGAGCTTTGGGCGCGCGCGGAACTAGTCGGTGACCAAGGTTTTCCAACGTTCTGCATAGCGCTCCATCGACCCGTTGGTTGTGGTGTATTGCGGTTGCCGGTTCGGTATTGGGGCCGGTGTCCTTTGGGCGCGACCCACCAGCATCGCGGCACCTTGGCTGGTGCCCGTTGCGCTTTCGCTGGCTTCGACAGTGCAGCCCGTCGCGGCGGCCAGCATCCGCAGATAGGGCGCGTTTCTTGCAAATGGCCCTTCGACAATGATCTGCCCCCGGTGACCGATCAACGCAAGGCATTGCGCGGTAACAAGTGCAAGGTAAAACCCTGTGCAGATGCCACGCTCGACCGTTCCGATTGCGGGTTCCGAGCCGATCCACTTGGCGTGCTTGCCGGCAAAGGGCCCGATCTGTGGCACAACGGCAGGCAAAAGCATGGCCCCGTTCTCCAGCACACGCTTGATGTCGGCGTCGGTTGCATCACGATAGGGGCCGCCCGTGGCCAGATCGTGCTCGCGCCCACCCATGAAGCGCGCCGACGGGACGGGATTGCCGAAAGCATCAACGTTGACCAAGGTATCGCGGGTCGGATCCAGCGTCACCGGGCGTCCACCGACCGCCATGGCAATGACCCAGGTACCGGTCGAGACGACGCTGAACGGTGCAGATCGGTTTAGAAGGTACGGGACAAGCGATGCGTTGGAATCGTGAATGCCGCAATAGACCCTGGTGGTCTTTGGCAGCCCGGTGCGCGCAGCGATGTCCGGACGTATCGCTCCCAGGACATCACCGCAGGCGCGGGGTGGGGCCATTTTTCCCGTGATGCCAAGTCGGGCGACCAAAGATGAGAACCGCTTTTCAAACGGGTTCCACAGGTCAGTGTGACACCCCAATGACGTCACATCTGTTGCCGCTATGCCGGTCAAACGATGCGCCCAGTATTGTGGATAGGTGACGATTGTTTTTGTCGCGTCCTGCAACCCCGGAACCGTCTTGAACTGATAGTGGATTTGCGCGCCCACATTCAGGCCCATGGCAAGCCGCGGTGAGCCGGTTTCCGAGAAGGGCGGACGTATGCGATCATAGTCTGCCGCCATATCGTCAGGACCGGTGTGCTCGTAATCGATGACCGGGGCTGCAAGGGCGCCGTCGGCATCGACAAGTGCCGCCGCAGCGCCGTGAGTTGCGATCATGATCGCATCTACCCCATGCACACTTTGATAGCGCTGCAAATTGTCCAACAGAAACGCCCAATGCGCGTCGACGTCAAAATGCGGGTAGGGTGGTCCGGGCCGGACGGCATTCGGCTGGGTTACCACCGCGACTTCTGACAGATCGGCAAGATCGACCAAGGCAAGCTTCACGTTCGTCTTGCCGATGTCTATGACCGCGACATGGCGCATTGTCATGGCATGTGGAAGACGGGCGTCAAAGGCACCGCGATGGGTTCGTCAGTGGAATGCGTTTCCATGATATCCGCCATATGCGCCCACCACTTCTGCATGATTTCATGGCCTGGCAGGCTGTCCATGCGATGATCGTCAGTGCGCCATAAGACGCCAAACAGAATGTTGGTTTGCTCATCAAGATAGATGGAATAGTCGCTGATGCCTGCCTGTTTCAAAAGCGTGACAAGCTCGGGCCAGATCTCATCATGGCGTTTTTTGTATTCCGCGTGACATCCCGGATTGAGGTGCATTTTGAACGCGTATTTCTCCATCAGCTTTTCCACCGGTTCCACAGTTGCGGCAAGGCGATGACCGAGATCAGCAACGCCCCGATCACGATCGACATCACAATGCCGGGCACATTCAACAGTCCAAGCCCGAAAGTCACCAACCCCATCACGAAAGCGGCAATCACAACCCCCGGGATCGACCCGGACCCGCCCAGAATGCTGACGCCACCAAGCACGACCATCGTCACAATCTCAAGCTCCCAGCCAAAGGCGATTGAAGGTCGGGTGGAGCCCAGCCGTGATGTCAGGCAGACCGCGGCAACGCCCGACATAAGGCCTGTCAGCATAAACAGGATGAACTTGACCCGCCCAACCCGGATGCCCGAGAAAAGTGCGCCGGTTGCGTTGTTGCCAATGGCATAGACCGCGCGGCCAAAGTTCGTTTTGTGTAAAAGTACGCCATAGATCACTGCAATGATGGCAAAAAGCACGAACTCAAATGAAATCACCCAAAACACATATCCTTGCCCGAAGAAGGCAAAATCAGCCTGATAGCCGCGATACGCCTGATCGCCCAGAACGATATAACTGATGCCGCGAAAAAGGCTCATCGTACCAATTGTCACCACGATGGAAGGCAGACCAAGCCCGGTCACCAAAAGCCCGTTGAACGCACCGCAAATCACGCCCACGCCCAGCCCGATGAGAACAAGCCCAGGCGTGTCGACACCAAATTGAACTGCAGCCCCCATGGCGGTTGATGCCAGCGCGATGATAGAGGCGACCGACAGGTCGATCTCGCCCGAGATAATCAAAAGCGCCATCGCAAAGGCGATCATGGCTTTCTCGGTGAAATTGAAGGTCGCGTCAGAAAGGTTCCATGCATTCAGAAAATAAGGGGTGGCAAAGCTGTTGGCGACGAAAATGGCGATGGCAACCAGAAGAAGCAGGCTTTCCCAGCTTTTCAGGCGACGTTCCAATGGTGATTGCAGACGGTCGGGGATAAAACGCTCAGTCGTGCTCATGCTGCATGCTCCGCGCGTTTGAGGATGATCCGGCCCTTGTCACGGTTGGCCTGCGCGTTCAGTGCGACGGCAATGATGATTGCGCTGCCCGAGATGGCAAGCTGCCAGAAAGGCGAGATGTTAACGACTGGCAAGGCGTTCTTGATCACGCCAAGAAACAGCGCCCCAAGAACCGCGCCCCCAACCGATCCGATGCCGCCCATGATTGATACGCCACCGATGACGCAAGCCGCAACCACGTCCAATTCGAAGCCGCCCGCGATATCCACATAAGCCACAGCATAGCGCGACACCCAAAGATAGCCGGTCAGCCCAGCCAATGCGCCTGAAATGGTGAACGCCCAGAATTGCGTCTTGCCCACGTCTATGCCGGCATAGGTCGCTGCGTGCGGGTTGCCGCCGGCTGCATAAAAGGCGCGTCCCAGCGTGGTGCGTGTCATCACGATGGTGAAGAGAACCACCACGACAATCGCGATCCAGCTTAGCACTGGCAGCCCCAGGATTTCAGCGCGTGGAAAGGCTTTGAATGCCGGGCTCATCTCGTGGCTGTTCACCCATTTGCCGTCAGAGAGAAGGAAGATGACACCGCGAAAGATTGTCATCGTTCCAAGGGTGACAACGATTGGAGGAATGCCCAGTTTCCAGACAAGCAGGCCGTTGAACATCCCCAGAGCGGTGCCAAGTGCGACGGCAACGGCAAGGATCACAGGCACCGGCACGCCCGGCGCTGCGACATTGATCATTGAGACAACCATGCCGGTCAAGGCGAGGTTGGCGGCAACCGACAGATCGATGCACTTGGTCAGGATCACGATCATCTGACCAATGGCCAAAAGGATCAGGGGGGACGTGTCGTTGAAGACATGGGCAAGGTTTGATGGGGCCACAAAGGCCGGGAAGCGGGTTGAGATCACACCCAACAGAACGACAATGGCGCCAATCAGCAGCATTTCCCGTGATTTGATCAGGCGTTTCAGCATCAGCTTGCCTCGATCCCGGCGGCGTGACGAACAAGCGTTTCCGGTGTCAGGTCCTTGCCCTGCAATTCAGCCACCATCCGGCCCTCTCGCATCACGATGGCGCGGTCAGACATGCCAAGAATTTCGGGGATTTCCGAACTGACCATGATCACGGCAAGTCCCTGCGCGGCCAATTCGGTCATGAATTCGTGTACTGCCGCTTTTGAACCGATGTCGATGCCCTTTGTCGGTTCATCCAGAATGATGGCTTTTGGCTGTGTTGCCAGCCATTTGGCGATAACGACCTTTTGCTGGTTTCCTCCCGAGAGGTTGCCCACGTGGGTGTCAAGCGACGCCGCGCGCAGGTCCAGCCGTTCCGAGTACTCGCGGGCCAGCTTGAATTCTTCGGCCATGCGCAAGAAGCCTTTGTGTGACGTGCGCCCCAAAGAGGGCAGCGATACGTTCTGAAATATCGGCAGCGCGGCGATGGCCCCTTGTCGGCCGCGATCTTCGGGCACATAGACGATGCCATTGGCCACAGCGTCGGCCGGCGATCGGATGACGACCGTTTGGCCTTCGATCTCAACCGTCCCGCTGGTCGGTCGGGTTATGCCAAAAAGCGCTTGCATGAATTCAGACCGACCCGCACCGACAAGTCCGTAAAACCCAAGAATTTCACCGCGCTGCAACGAAAAGCTGATGTCAGCGAATTCGGTGGAGTGGCAATAGTCTTTCACCACCAAAACGTCATCGCCGATCTTGCGGTCGCGCTTGGGAAAAATCTGGCTGACATCGCGGCCCACCATCATCTTGACCAACTCGGCCTCGGACACTTCCGAGATTTCTCCGGCGCCAACGAACTGTCCATCCCGGAACACGGTGTATCGATCAGCGATGCGGAATATCTCGTCAAATTTGTGGCTGATGAACAGGATCGCTTTGCCTTGTTTCTTCAGACCTTCGACAAGTTCGTAAAGCTCTTGAATCTCCTTATGCGACAATGCCGCGGTCGGTTCGTCCATGATGACCACACGGGCGTCAATCGAAAGCGCTCTTGCAATGGCCACCATGTGCTTGTTCGCAATTCCAAGCTCTTTCAGCAGATGGGTGGGGTCAACGTTTGCGCCTATGCTTTCCAAAATCTCGCCGGCACGCGTGATCATCTGCGCGGTGTCGATCAAGCCAAACGTGTTGCGCGGCGCATGTCCCAAAAAGATGTTTTCGGCCACCGAGAGTTCGTCAAACAGGACGGTCTCTTGATGAATGGCCGTCACGCCAGCGGCGGCGGCGGCTTGTGCGGTGGGAAACTTTTGTTCGTTTCCGTCCACGAGAATGGTGCCGGCATCGGCCTGATAGATGCCGGTCAGAATTTTGACCACCGTTGACTTCCCGGCCCCGTTTTCACCAACCAATGCGGTCACCCGACCGGGGAAAAGCTGCAACGAGACTTCTGACAGGGCTTTGACGCCTGGAAATGTCTTCGTTACGGCATCCAGTGCAAGGATTGGGTTTGGATGGTCATCCAGATGATCAGACGCGTCTGATTGCGGTTGGTCCAGCATTGCGGTTCAATCTGAGGGAAAAGAGGTGTCCCGGCGCCAGATGGCCAGCGCCGGGATCTTTGGCTGGATCAGAAGATCGACTTGAACTGGTCGATGTTCGAGCTGTCATAGACAAACGGGTCTGCCATTGCGGCCGAGTTGGTGTCATCGAGTGTCACAGACCCCATACGGCCCATCGGAATCTCAGCGCCTGGCGTGGCTTCGGCCGCACCGGTTGCCAGCGCATGAGCCAGCATCGTGGCCGAGTACCCCAGGTCGATGGGATTCCAGATTGCAAAGGACTTTGAAGACCCCGACGCAATGGCACCGGCCATCTCGGAAGGAAGACCAAGGCCGGTTACGTTGATCTCTCCGGCCTTTCCGGCATCTTCAACGGCCTGAGCTGCCGCCACGATGCCAACGCTGGTTGGCGCGATGATCGCGTCCAGATCGGGATAGGATTGCATAAGACCCTGGGCTTCGCGATAGGACTTGTCGGCCAGATCATCGCCGTAAACCGTGGTTACAACCTCGATGCCGGGATAGTTGCCCATCACCTTGTTCATCTCGTCAATCCAGATGTTCTGGTTTGTTGCGGTCGCCGATGCTGAAAGAACAGCGACTTGTCCGCCGTCGGGCAAGTGATCTGCGGCCAGCTTGATGATCATGTTGCCGATCAGCGCATTGGATGACGGGTTAAGGTGCATCGCACGGCCGTCTTCGGCCACGCCCGAGTCCCATGAGATGACAGTGATCCCGCGTTGTTGAGCCTTTTTCAGCGCTGGCACCAAGGCATCCGGATCGTTGGCGGATATCGCAATGGCGTCAACGCCTTGCGCGATCAGCGAGTTGATAACCTCGATCTGGCCTTCTGCGGTGGTGTCTGTGGGGCCGGTATAGATGATCTCGACATTGCCCAGCTCGGCGGCAGCTTCTTCTGCTCCTTCTGCGGCTGCCTCGAAAAATCCAATGCCAAGGGCTTTGACGACAAGGGCAATGCGCATGTTGTCTTGCGCCATTGCGGTTGTGCCCATCATACCGGCGGCAAGGCTAAGGCCTGCGACAAGCGACGTGAAATTGCGACGTTTCATTTTTTGATTTCCTCCCTGGTTTTCTGTAATTGCGAGGCCACTCATGAGGCCTCCTCCTGAGCGACGCCCGGTCGGGCGACGATCAGTGTCACGTCCGCAGCGTCCAGCATCTGGGCCGCCTTGTCCGGTATTCCTTCGTCTGTGATGACCGTGTCGATCCGCTCCAATGCGCAAAGCACAAGGCTGGAGCGCTGCGCGAATTTCGAACTGTCGGCCAAAACAACCAATTCATCTGCTTGCCCGATCAGTTTTTGTTCGGCCTGAATCAACAGCGGGTCTGCTTCCATCAGTCCCAGCGGTCCCAGTCCTTGCGCGCCCATGAACATGCGCCGCGCGTAAAAGTTGCGCGTTACGTCATTGTCAAAGGGCGACAGGATAATGTTTTGCTCGCGGTAGATAGCGCCTCCCGATAGCATGATCGCGTTTTTTGAATGCTTCAAAAGATGCTCGGCGATCGGGAACGAGTTGGTGAAAATCTGGAACCGGCGCGAGGCGAGGGGATGCACCATCTGAAAGGTCGTGGTGCCACCGTTGATGATGATCGACTCGCCGTCTTCGCAAAGATCGACAGCCGCCCGCGCAATGGCCTGTTTTTCTTTAATGCGGAAAGTTTCGTTCACTGCAAAAGTCCGCCCGGCCAGACCGACAATCTGCGGCGGTGATATGGCCTCGGCACCGCCACGCACGCGGCGAAGTTTCTTTTGCATGTGAAGAGTTGCGATGTCGCGGCGGATTGTGGCCTCGGATACGCCGGTAAGATTGCAAAGATCGACAACGGTAACCACCGGGCGATCTTCAACGGCGGATAGGATAATCCTGTGTCGCTCTTTCTCGTGCATCGCACCCTCCCTTGATCGCTGACCGTGGGAGGATTCGAAGGGTCTGTCAATCAAAAACAATCAAAACCAGTCATTCTGCGGCGCGGCATGATTGATAATGACCGAAACTGATTGACATTCCGTCGCAGCGCACGCAGCGTCAGACGATCAGTTAAAAATAGGTGCGGCGCGCCGACAGGGAGGGGTCTATGCTCAAAACCGTCGAAAATCAGCTTCTTGAGAACCGCTGGGACGAGGCGCACGTCGCGGAAATGAGCGAATCGGATTTGTTGCTGTATCGCTCAAACATTCTGGGCGCGGATAAACGTGTGACAAACTTTGGCGGCGGGAACACTTCGGCCAAAGTGATCGAAACCGATCCTCTTTCGGGGGATGAGGTAGAGGTTCTGTGGGTCAAAGGCTCGGGCGGAGACATCGGCTCGATGACGCTCGATGGGTTTGCCACGCTTTACATGGAAAAGCTGCAGTCGCTGAAATCGCTGTATCGCGGGGTCGCGTTTGAGGATGAAATGGTAGGTTTCCTGCCGCACTGCACGTTCCGGCTAAATCCGCGCGCGGCGTCAATTGACACCCCCCTTCATGCCTATGTTCCGAGCAAACACGTTGATCACGTCCACGCTGACGCGATCATCGCTATCGCCGCATCGGCGAATTCCGAAGAGCTGACGCGTGAGGTTTTCGGCGACCGCATCGGTTGGCTTCCGTGGAAACGCCCCGGATTCGAACTTGGGCTATGGCTTGAGAAATACTGTCTGGAAAACCCGGATGCCGACGGTGTTGTGCTGGCCAGCCACGGTCTGTTTACCTGGGGTGACACGGCGCGCGATTGCTATGACACAACGATCGAGATCATCAATGTCGCGACGGCCTGGCTGTTTGAAAAAACAGCAGATGTGCCTGCTTTCGGAGGTGTGGCGCACGAAAGTCTGGCGCCAAAGGAGCGCCACGCGATTGCAAGCCGTTTGATGCCGGCGATCCGTGGTTTTGTGTCAGGTCAACAGCACATGGTCGGGCACTTTAACGACAGCGCCCCGGTGCTGGAGTTTGTTAACGCCAAGAACATGAACACTCTGGCAGCGCTTGGAACATCCTGCCCTGATCACTTCTTGCGCACCAAGATCTGTCCGCTGGTCATCGATTTTGACCCCGCCAAGAGTGATCTTGACGATGTCATCGCAAAGCTGCCCGATCAGATTGCTGCCTATCGCGACACCTATTCTGCCTATTACGAACGGTGCAAGCACGCTGACAGCCCGGCCATGCGTGATCCGAATGCAGTCGTCTATCTGATCCCGGGTGTCGGCATGCTTACCTTTGCCAGAGACAAGGCCACCGCGCGCATCTCGGGCGAGTTTTATGTCAACGCAATCAACGTGATGCGTGGCGCATCCGCGGTGAGCGAGTATCAGGGCTTACCCGAACAGGAAGCCTTTGACATCGAGTACTGGCTGCTTGAGGAAGCCAAGCTGCAACGCATGCCCGCGCCCAAATCACTTGCCGGCCGCATCGCTTTGGTTACCGGCGGCGCAGGCGGGATCGGATCCGCCACTGCAGAGCGGTATTTGTCCGAAGGCGCCTGTGTGATGTTGGCAGACATCAACAAAGACGCTTTGAAGGCGACGCACGACAATCTGACACAGCGCTATGGAGCCGATGTTGTGCGCTCGGTGGCAATGAACGTGACCGACGAAGCATCTGTTGCCGCAGCGTTCACCGAAACATCGGTTGAGTTTGGCGGTGTGGATATTTTGGTATCGAACGCTGGCATTGCGTCGTCGGCACCGGTGGAGGACACCACGCTTGAGCTTTGGAACCGCAACATGGACATCCTGTCGACGGGATATTTTCTGGTCAGCCGGGATGCCTTCCGATTGATGCGTGTTCAGGACATGGGAGGGGCGGTGGTTTTCGTGGCCTCAAAGAACGGGCTTGCCGCATCGCCGAACGCTTCGGCCTATTGCACCGCGAAAGCCAGCGAGATCCATCTTGCCAGGTGTCTTGCACTGGAGGGGGCCGAGGCGGGCATTCGTGTCAACGTGGTCAACCCTGACGCCGTCCTGCGGGGTTCAAAAATCTGGGAAGGCGAGTGGTTGGATCAGCGCGCCGACACCTATGGCACCGATAAAGCAGGTCTTGAGGAGATGTATCGGCAACGCTCGATGCTCAAACGCTCGGTGCTGCCAGAGGACATCGCAGAGGCATGCTATTTCTTCGCTGCCGATGTGTCTGGCAAATCCACAGGAAATATCCTCAATGTAGATGCGGGCAATGTGCAGGCGTTCACGCGCTGAGGGGGTGTAAATGAGCTATGAAAATGCAAAGGCGATCTTCGCGGAATGGGGGATCGATACCGAAGCTGCAATAGAACGTCTGGCACCCGTTGCGATCTCGATGCATTGCTGGCAGGGCGACGATGTTGTTGGATTTGAAACCCGTACCGGAAGCTCGGGCGGCGGCATTCAGGCAACCGGCAACCATCCCGGACGGGCGCGCACACCCGACGAATTGCGGGCTGATCTTGAGTTTTCCTTTGGGCTGATCCCCGGCAGCCATCGGTTGAACCTGCATGCGATGTATATGGACACCAGCGACGCGCCGGATCGCGACGAGATTGAATATCGGCATTTTGAGCCTTGGGTCGACTGGGCAAAAGAGCAGGGCATCGGGATGGATTTCAACCCGACTTTTTTTGCCCATGAAAAAGCCGATGATAACCTGACGTTGTCGCACCCCGACAAAGGCATCCGCGACTTTTGGATCGAACACGGTCGCCGTACGCGTGAAATCGCTTCGCTTATGGGGGCTGCCCTTGGAAGCCCTGCTGTGAACAACATCTGGGTGCCAGACGGCTACAAGGACACCCCCGTTGACCGCATGTCCGCCCGCGGGCGTCTGGAGAGATCTTTGGATACGATGCTTGCAGATGCGTATGGCGCCGAAACCATGCTTGACGCGGTTGAAAGCAAGCTTTTCGGGATCGGGGTCGAGGCGTGCACGGTCGGCAGCCACGAGTTCTACCTTGGCTATGCAATCCGCAATGGTACGCTGCTGTGCCTTGACATGGGGCATTTCCATCCAACCGAAAACATCGCTGACAAGCTGAGCGCGGTGGCGTTGTCACTGGATGAAATCCTGTTGCATGTCTCACGTCCGATGCGTTGGGACAGTGATCATGTGATTTTACTCAATGACGATATCCTTGCCATGGCTTTTGAATTGGTCAGCGCCGATCTGCTGGGCCGCACGCACATCGGTCTTGATTTCTTTGATGCCACGATCAGCCGCACGGCTGCCTGGGTCATCGGGACGCGCAATATGCAAAAAGCACTTCTCAGAGCGATGCTGGCCCCCATGGCGCAGCTAAAAGATGCCGAGACCGCGTTGGATTTTACCACGCGTCTGACCGTGACCGAAGAATTGAAAGACCTGCCCTACGGGGCGGTTTGGTCTGAATTCTGTGCGCGCCATGACGCGCCAAGCGGTCAAGCATTGATCAGTGACCTTACAAGCTATCAAGCCGGGGTCGCAGACCGGGGCTGATCCCGCGCAGGAACGCCGCGCCCCTATTAGATTATCTTTGCAGCAACCCTGTTGCACATTGCCTGGAAAATGAGCAATGCTGCGCGTCGCAATGCGCGGGGGCTTTGAGCGTGCTCAACATCCCTTGCGCTACCCAATAGAAGTCGCAGTTCAAGCGACAGATCAAAACTCGGAGGACGCTGCCCCATGATACACCGCGCCATTCTGGCCGCCGCAGGCATTTTTGCCGCGACGATGGCCACTGCACAGACCAAGGTTCCTTTCGCGCTGGACTGGAAGTTCGAAGGACCGTCTGCCCCCTATTTCGCCGCCATCGACAATGGACATTTCGCCGATGAAGGCCTTGAGGTTACCATCGAGGCGGGATCCGGCTCGGTGCAGACGATCCCGAAGATTGCCACCGGTGCTTTTCCCATGGGCTTTGGCGATATCAACTCGGTGATCAAGTTTCTCGACCAGAACCCGGGCGCGCCTGTGACAGCCGTGATGATGGTTTACGACAAGCCACCTTTTGCCATCGTCGGGCGCAAGTCGCTGGGCGTGAGTGCGCCGAAGGACCTGGAAGGCAAGGTTCTGGGTGCGCCGCCGCCGGACGGCGCCTGGGCGCAGTTCCCGGTCTTTGCTGCGGAAACTGGTCTGGATGTGAGCAAGGTGACCGTGGAGCCGGTGGGCTTTCCAACCCGCGAGCCGATGCTGGCGGAAGGCAATGTGGCCGCGATCACCGGATTTTCGTTCTCGTCCGTTGTGAACCTCAAGCGGCTTGGGGTTGAAGCGGACGATATCTCGAACATCCTGATGGCGGACCACGGCTTGCAGCTTTATGGCAACGCGATCCTGGTGAACACCGATTGGGCGGCTGAGAATGGCGAGACGGTTGAAGCGTTTTTGCGCGCGGTCGCCAAAGGCTGGACGGATGTGATTGCCGACCCGGCCATGGGGATCACTGCGCTGATCGAGCGTAACCCGGCGGCGGACCCCGTCCTTGAGCAAGAGCGTCTGCAGATGGCCATCGCTCAGAACGTCGTGACCGACTGGGTCAAGGCCAATGGAATGGGCGGGATTGATACCGCGCGCATGGATGCAGCCATCGAACAGCTGGGCCAGACCTATGAGTATCAGAATGCACCGGATGCCTCGCTTTACTTTACCGATGCGTATTTGCCCGAAGGTGGGTTCAAGCTGAACTGAGTTTCGCCGCGGCTTCGCCCGCGTCGACCAACCGGGGGAGGCGTTGCCTCCCCCGGAC
>JABDJX010000278.1 GCA_013003245.1 Silicimonas sp.
GGGCAAAGCCCCTCGCACGGGTCGACGCTGGCGGAGCCTGCGGCGAAACAGGATTAGAAATCCAGGTTCTCCACGCTGAGTGCGTTTTGCTGGATGAACTCGCGACGCGGCTCAACCACATCGCCCATGAGTTTGGTAAAGATGTCATCCGCCTCGGCCAGATCGGCCACCTTTACCTGCAAAAGCGTACGCGCCTCTGGATCGAGCGTGGTTTCCCAGAGCTGATCGGGGTTCATCTCTCCCAGACCTTTGTAGCGCTGCAGGCTCAGACCCTTTTCACCCTCGTCCAGAATGGCTTTTAGCAAGTCGATCGGCCCGTGGACGGGTATCTCGCGGTCGCGACGCACAAGGGCAGCGCGTTGGCTGTAGACCTCTTGCAGATCGTCCGTCATGCCGCCCAGCCGCTTTGCCTCGGGTGAGCGCAGGATCGGCCCGTCAAGCGTGCGCACCTCTTCCACGCCGCGCAAAGAACGGGCAAGACGAATGCCCTGATCCTGGGTGATGCGCCCTTGCCAGCCACGCTCGTATTCAAGGGCGACAAGGTCGAGGCGATTGGCAACGGCTTCGGCAGTGCCTTGCAGATCGTTATCAACTTGGCCCGGACGGAATGCACCTGCAATCGCGGCCTGCTCAAGGATGTTCATTGGATAAAGCGTTGGGAAGGCTTGCAAAACGCGCTGGGTCTGACGGGCTTCTTCTACGACGCGCAGCAGGTCCTGGCCAACGATTTCTTCACCGCCTCCCAGACGGAGCGAGGCGCCGTCGATCCCCATTTGGATCAGGTAATCATCAAGTGCGGGCTGGTCTTTGAGGTACACCTCGGACTTGCCGCGCGCCACCTTGAAAAGTGGTGGTTGCGCGATGTAGAGGTATCCGCCTTCGATGATCTCGGGCATTTGGCGGAAGAAGAACGTCAGCAAAAGCGTTCGGATATGCGCGCCGTCGACATCGGCATCCGTCATGATGATGATCTTGTGATAGCGCAGTTTGCTGATGTCGAACTCATCGCGACCAATGCCAGTTCCAAGGGCTGTGATCAGCGTGCCGATTTCCTGACTTGAGAGCATTCGGTCAAAGCGCGCGCGCTCGACGTTCAGGATTTTGCCGCGCAATGGAAGTACCGCCTGATTGGCACGCGCACGGCCTTGCTTGGCCGAACCACCAGCGCTGTCGCCCTCCACAAGGAACAATTCGCGAAATTCGGGGTTCTTTTCCTGACAGTCAGCAAGTTTGCCCGGCAGGGACGCAACATCCAAAGCGGATTTCTTCCGCGTCATCTCGCGCGCTTTGCGGGCGGCTTCTCGGGCCAATGCGGCTTCGATGATCTTACCAACAATGACCTTGGCGTGTTGCGGATTTTCTTCAAACCACTCTGACAGCTTTTCGTTCATCAGGCTTTCGACGGCAGGCCGTACTTCGGAAGAGACAAGCTTGTCTTTCGTCTGCGAACTGAACTTCGGGTCGGGCACCTTGACCGACAGAACACACGTCAGACCCTCGCGCGCGTCGTCACCTGTGAAGTTGACCTTTTCCTTCCGCGCCACACCGGACTGACCTGCATAATGGTTCATCGACCGCGTCAGCGCGCCACGAAACCCTGCTAAGTGCGTGCCACCGTCGCGTTGCGGGATGTTGTTGGTGAAGGGCAGCACCGTTTCATGGTAGCTGTCGTTCCACCACATCGCGACTTCCACGTTGATACCATCTTTGTCGCCAGTGATGAAGATCGGCTCTTCAAGCATCGGTTGCTTGTTGCGGTCAAGATAGCGGACGAATTCACGAACACCGCCGTCGTAGAAGAACTCGGTCTCTTCATGCGGTGTGGGGCGTTCATCGCGCACCAGAATGCGCACGCCAGAGTTCAGAAAGGCCAGTTCGCGCAGGCGGTTCTCCAGCGTTTTGAAGACATAGTCGAGGTTCGAGAACGTATTGGTCGAGGCCAGAAAGCGCACTTCGGTGCCTTTGCGCCCGTTTGCATCGCCGACAACCTTCAGGTGTTCGACGGTATCGCCATTTTCAAATCGGGCGACGTGTTCCTTGCCATCACGCCAGATGCGCAGTTCCAACCAATCGGAAAGAGCGTTTACCACCGACACACCAACGCCGTGCAGGCCGCCTGAAACCTTATAGGAATTCTGGTCAAACTTACCGCCTGCGTGCAGTTGGGTCATGATGACCTCGGCTGCCGAAACACCCTCTTCCTCGTGAATATCGACTGGAATCCCGCGGCCATTATCACTGACAGAAACCGAGCTGTCGGCGTGCAACGTGACAGTCACAAGGTCGGCATGACCGGCCAAAGCTTCATCAATGCCGTTATCGACAACTTCGTACACCATATGGTGCAAACCAGAGCCATCGTCCGTGTCACCGATATACATACCGGGACGCTTTCTGACGGCTTCTAACCCTTTGAGAACCTTGATGGAATCGGCGCCGTACTCTTCAGGCGCCTCGGTGGCCTCTGCCATGCGGTTTTTCCTGCAATTATTTATGCAATTTATAGTGGTTTTTTGGGGGGATGTCACGCAATTGGCACAATATTTAGGGGTTTGTACGGAACGGATTTCTACCACTCGGAAATTCAAAATTGCGATGCAGATTAACATTCTCGTGAGGCCGTGACATGCGTTCACAGCCGCTGTGAAATTGGGTACCTTTTGTTTCGTATTTGTCAGCTTGTCGACCTGCCCATGATCCATAGGCAAAATCTTTCCTATTGAGAAAAATGGTGTGCCGATACAGAATCTGAGCCTAGATTCAGCCTATTGGAATTGGTGAGCTGTACTTTATTGTGGGCGGGGGCCTTGGACAGGAAAGCAAATTTTTGCCGTCAACCCTTGGTTATGAGACATTGAGCACTGCCATGGCGGCACGCGTTTCAATACATTTGATCCATCGCGGCGACAGAGCTGCGGTTTTGAAATTGAAGGAGGCACTAATGAAGACCCTCATGCTTACAACGGCCGCGGCACTTTCGATGGCGACGATTGCAACAGCGCAGGACGTCAAGTTTGCCGATATCGACGTAACCGTCGAGTTGCGCGACGTGGAGAATGCCAATGCACTCGATTACTGGCCGACGATTGAGGCTGACATGGAGAAGGTGATGACCGATCGTGTGGCGTCGATGTATGCGCCGGATGGATTGGACATTGATGTAAGTGTCACCGAGGTCAGCCTGAGCGGATCAACGCTTTTGAAGGAACAAGGCGAGTTCAACACGCTTCAGGGTTGGGTTTACGTCCGCGATGAAAACAACGGTAATCTGGTGGACAATTTCAAGATTAACCTGCGAGCCGAAACTGGTCAGGTTGGTTTGCAGGATGGGCAAATCAAGCTGCCTGAAATGCAGGCTTTCTATGATGCTTTGCTCGGGGCATTTGCCGACAAAACGGTCGAGCGAGTGCTTGAAGAAGCCAACTGACCTTATGTTGACGAGGATTCAAGACCGCGCCGTTTGGTGCGGTCTTTAAGCGAAGGGGATCACAAGTCCTACGCAAATTAATGCAACTCCTGCCGTTAGATTGGTGCGGCTGAGGGCACTGGGCGAACTAAGCAGGCGGCGCGCTCTGTCCACGAAGAGTGACAGGATCAGATTGCCAACCAGCGGAACGATCAACGACAGAAAGCAGATCACCGCGATGTCGGCACCTGTCAGCGCGGTCAGATCGAAAAAGCCAGGCAGCACGCCCATGTAAAACAAGATTGCCTTGGGATTGCCCAAGATTACGGCGACACCTGCGAGGAAGCCCGCCCACATTCCGGGGCGCGTCAAGCGGCTGTCGCTGGCGATGGATTTGTCGCGGTGTTTGATCAGCATATAGCCCATGACGAGGAACATGGCGCAGGCGACCCATCGCAGGATCAGCATGAAATCGGCGAAGACCGAGACAATCCACGTCACGCCGAGAATGGCCAGCAGCGGCCAGATCACATCGCCAACGACCACGCCCATTGCCAGCGGCCAAGCGGCATGAAAACCGCCCGAGAGTGCGCGGGCGGTCAGGGCAACCCAAACCGGGCCGGGCGTAAGAAACAGGATCAATAGTGCGCCGGCATAAAGCGCCATGTCGGTGGGCGAGATTGTCATTTGCTTAGGTCATAGTGCAGGCGGGAGGCGGTTTCCCACAGACGTGAGGCATCTGCCTTTGGCGCGGTGGCGAGCCATTGGCGGGCTTGCGCCATCTCGCTAGTCACAAGGGCTTGCAGAGAGTGTGGCGCCGCCTCGACGGTGCCCTTTTCCTTGGCTGCCATTTTCTGTTCGGTCAGCATATCAAGTGCGTCGGACGTTACGGCATCAAGTTCCGCGCCGTCTCTCAGCGCGCGCATGTGCATCGGCGGCATCGGTGCATCGGCAAGCCGCATCCATCGCAGCGCCAAGATAGGCCGCAAGACATAGAAATACCGCTTAATGCGCACGTGCCCCTGATCATCAAGCAGGCGATCTATCTGCCTTTGCGCAAGATTAACATAGTGCCAAGTGACGGACTTTCGCTCAAGTGCGGCGCGGGCGAATTGCTGAAGCGCATCGACCGACCTGGCATCCTTGCGATAGACAATAGGTGACTGCAACCATTCGGCGACCACGGCGTTCGAGCCCAGAGTGAGCGTCAGCGCCTTGGACAGCTCCCACCCCGAGAGGTCAAGTTCATTATCGATGGGGCGTTCGATCACATCGCGTTTCGTGCCTAGGCGGTAGTGCCATTCGATGGGGCGTTTGTAGATAAACCGCACGTCATAATCGCTGTCAGGGGAATGAAAGCCCCATGCACGCGACCCGCTTTCCACAGCAAGAATGATCTGCGCACCCTCTTCGGTTTCAATTTGGGCAAGCCGGTTTTCGATGGTCGCCCGCATTGCGTCTGAGACAGGTTGCATCAGGAGCCTTCTTCCTTTCGAACTGGAAACCTCTGTCGGATCGTCATTGTACCAAATCCAAGCACAGAATCTGGCTGCCCTTGTTTTTTCGCCAGAGCCTCAAGGCCCCGAGTGTGATAAGGTTCACATGCTGCGGCGTCATGGTCGGTCTTTCAGAGTTGCGCGGCTTTCACCATTTTCTTCCGTGACGTCAATGTATTGCGCTCGTTCGCCCAGCGCACCAAACAGCTCAGGTCCAGTACCGGTCATCCAGGCTTGGGCACCAAGAGCTGCTATCTCATCGTAAAGTGCGGCACGTCGGTCGGCATCCAGATGGGCCGCCACTTCGTCCAGTAAAATCAGCGGAGGTGCACCAGTATCCTCGGCCAAGGCGCGCGCGTTCGTAAGCACTAGCGAAATGAGAAGCGCCTTTTGCTCACCCGTTGAGCATTGGGCGGCTGGCACCCCCTTGGCCGCAAAAAGCGCGTTCAAATCGATGCGGTGCGGTCCGATCAAGGTGCGACCTGCGCGCATGTCAGCGCTTCGATTCTCTGCCAAGGCCTTGGCTAGGGCATCTGCATCGTCGGGCAGCGGGCCTTGGGCATGGGTTATCGACAAAGTGGCTGCGGGAAAGGCTGTTTGCGCACCTTTTGCAGCCTGCGACAGCCGGGACAGGGCGGCACGGCGGTTGGCTGTGACCTTGGCGGCCGAATCCGCCATTTGCCGCTCAAGCGCTGTGTACCAGTGCGCATCTCGCACCATGTCCTTTAGCAACCTGTTCCGCTCTCGCATGCCCTTCTCGTAGGTCAGAACAGCTTCGGCATGACTGGGCTCAAAACTCATCGCGATGCGGTCCAGAAAGCGTCGACGCCCTTCGGCTCCTTCGATCCAGAGTCTGTCCATGGCGGGTACAAGCCAGACAACACGCGCAATCTTGCCCAGTGCGATCTGCGGCTGGGCCTTACCATCAATCCTGACTGCACGAGATGATCCGGGATTGGCGCTGGTCTCAACCTCGTTGGGAGCGCCTGTTCCGGTGAGGATGGAGGTGATCTTCCACCCCAGCGCCTCGGGTCTGCGTATCAGTTCCTCGGCCTGCGCCCGCCGCAATCCGCGTCCCGGTGAGAGCAGAGAAACGGCCTCCAAAATATTGGTCTTGCCGGCGCCATTGGCCCCAAAGATTGCCACCGGGCGAGGATCCACAGCAAGGTTCGTGGTCCGGTGAGACCGGAAATGCGACAGGCTCAGGTCAGCGACAACACTCACACACGCATCGGCATGACAACGTAAACCGCCGTCTCATCATTGCCTTCGCGCATCAGGGTCGGGTCACCTGACGAGTTAAAGAGAAACACTGCATTCTCACGATCAACTTGACTTGCGATTTCTAGTAAGTACTTGGCATTAAACCCAATTTCCAGCCCTTCGTCGTTATAGGCGACGCCCAATTCTTCCTCTGCCGCGCCGCTGTCTGGCGCGTTGACAGACAAGACAAGGCGATCTTCGTCCAGCGACAGTTTCACGGCACGCGAGCGTTCAGAACTCACGGTCGCCACGCGATCGACGGCTTGCGCAAATTCCGCGGCATCTACTTCCATACGGCGCGTGTTGCCGGAGGGAATAACGCGGGTGTAATCAGGGAAAGTGCCGTCGATCACCTTGGAGGTGAGCGTAATTCCCGGTGTTGCAAAGCGCACCTTTGTTTCAGAGACACTTACGGCAATTTCAGCTTCGTCGTCATCAAGAAGCTTGCGCAACTCGCCGACGGTCTTCCGGGGCACTATCACGCCGGGCATGGCGCCTGCGCCTTCGGGCAAGTCGGCATCAATGCGTGCCAAGCGATGCCCGTCGGTGGCCACACAACGCAGCACCTGTTTACCGTCCAGGTCCGAGACATGCATGTAAACGCCATTCAGGTAATACCGCGTCTCTTCGGTCGAGATCGCAAACTTCGATTTGTCGAACAACCTGCGCAGAACAGGAGCAGGCGCCGCAAAATTCGCCTCGTATTCTGAAGACGCCATAACGGGAAAGTCTTCGCGCGGCAAAGTGGCCAGTGAGAAGTTCGAGCGCCCAGCTTCCACCGACATACGCCCCGATGCACCATCGTCTATGATGGTGACCAAAGCGCCATCCGGCAGTTTCCGTACAATTTCATGGAAAGTCACGGCGTTAACGGTCGTCGCGCCTGCGCGCTCCACTTTGGCAGGTGCCTGATCGACCACTTCGATGTCCAGATCGGTGGCGCGGAAAGACACCTGATCGCCTTCGGCTTCGATCAGCACATTGGCCAGAATTGGAATGGTATTGCGCCGCTCGACAACAGATTGCGCTTGGGCAACCGCTTTGAGTAGTGCTGCGCGCTCGATTGCGAATTTCATGACGCTGCTCCGTCCAGACCCGGGGCGCGCACCCTATCGGCTTTCGCACCCTTTGCAATGATTTAGAGAGGACTATTTCGCGGATTGCGAAGGGGAGCAAGCCCCTTCATCTATTCAAAATACTCCGGGGGTGTGGGGGCAGAGCCCCCGCTTTGGGCGGCGCGCCTCAGCGCGACGCAAAGCTGTCAAGCTTCGAGGGAACGACGCAGAAGCTCCAGATCATCGGCGATCTGGCTGTCTTTCTGCTTGAGCTCTTCAATCTTGCGAACTCCGTGCATCACGGTCGTGTGGTCACGTCCGCCAAAACGACGCCCAATCTCTGGCAGCGACCGCGATGTCATCTTCTTTGACAGATACATCGCAATCTGCCGGGGACGCGCAAAAGTGCGTACGCGCTTGGGGCCGATCAGATCGGACAAGCGAATATTAAAGTGGTCGCTTACCTTCCGCTGAATTTCTTCCACAGTGATTTTCCGGTCCGAGGCCCGCAACACGTCTGCCAAGCAATCTTGTGTCAGTTCCATCGTGATTTCACGACCCACAAGCGAGCCAAACGCAAAGAGACGCATCAAGGCGCCTTCCAGAACGCGCACGTTTGTCGAAATCCGGTGGGCCAAGAACTCAAGCACGCCATCGTCCATGTGCAGGTTCGGGAATTGCGCCGAGAACTGATCGACCTTTTGCTGAAGGATGCCCAAGCGCAGCTCATAGTTGGTGGGGTGCAAATCTACAACAAGGCCAGATTGCATGCGGCTGACAATTCGATCCTCGATGCCGTCGATCTCGGTTGGCGCGCGGTCAGAGCTGATGATGATCTGCTTGTTTTGATCCACAAGCGCATTGAACGTGTGGAAGAACTCTTCTTGTGTGGCATCCTTACGGGCAATGAATTGGACGTCGTCCACCATCAACACGTCTACTGAGCGGAATAGCTGCTTAAAGGCGATCATGTCTTTGTCGCGCAAGGCTTGAACAAAGCGATACATAAATTGCTCGGCTGAAAGATAGACAACACGCAGTTCAGGCGAGCGTTTTTTCAACTCCCATGCAATCGCATGCATCAAGTGTGTTTTGCCGAGCCCTACGCCACCGTAAAGGAATAGGGGATTGAAGGTCACCACACCACCTTCGGCAACGCGCTTTGCGGCAGCATGGGCCAGTTCATTTGGCTTACCGACCACAAAGGTTTCAAATGTATAGCGGCTATCAAGAGGAGCTCCGGGTAGATCCCCATCACCCCCACCATTTCCGGCCAGCGTGGGTATTGGTGTCGCTTTCTTTTTCGTAACAGGCTTTTGAGCGCTTGTTCCGGCAGGCACAGAAAACTCCACGCGAGACACCTTTTGCCCTGACTTGGTCAACTCTTGCATGATGTTGTCCCCAAAGTTGCGCGACACCCAGTTTCCCATGAAGTTGGTTGGTACGTGAAACGTTGCCACACCACTGTCCAAAGTCGAAAACTCAAGCGGCTCTATCCAATTGGTATAGTTGCTCTTGCCTACCGTCTTGAGAAGATTCTGCCGGATCTGTCCCCACACATCGTCTGTCATTATTGCGTCCCGCCCGCTCAAAAGTGTTTTTATTTAAGACTGTCGCCATGACAGTCCCCGAGCCTTCCATCCATTCATGGAGCCTCGGTGTGCATGTGCGTCCAGATCGCCCTCAAAGCCTTCGGCTATGTTCAAGCAGGTTACTTTTAGACCGCGCGTAGCGAGGTGGTCGGCAACCAGATAAGCAGCCCTCAAAGATCGCGCTCCGGACCGACAGAGAAAGAGCAAGGTGTCGGGCACATCACTGCCCAATGCCTCGTCCAACTCTGCGGCGAACCGCGGATTTTCGGACATGTTCGGGAGGGACGACCACTCGATGAAAATCGGTCGTTGTCCTACTTCCCCTAGGTCAGGAAAACCAACAAAAGCCCACTCAGCACTGGTCCTGACGTCGATAAGCCGGGCTGACTTATTGTCATTCAATATCTGCCACGCTTCGCTGGGATCTACATCCCCAACGCGCGGGCTTTTGCCCGTTCCCATCAACCATGTCCCCCCAAGGACGAAATGAATCGCAAGGTGAAACTAGACGTCCGAGGGGGCTAATTTCAACAACCCTTTGAGCTTGACTCTGCCTTTGGCTGGAACGAATCCGGGACGCTTTGGAAATTGCTGAACTGACTCAATAGAGATAGCTGGTTTCAAAAAAAATGCGCGCCGGTTGGCGCGCAGATTTTCAGGTGATGAATTTTTCAACCTACGGCTTTAACCCGCGCAGCCAGACGCGACATTTTCCGTGATGCAGTGTTCTTGTGGTAGACGCCTTTGGTCACGCCACGCATGAGTTCAGGCTGTGCCGCTTTCAGTGCTGCTGCTGCGGCATCCTTGTCGCCAGAGGTGATCGCTTCCTCGACAGCGCGCAAGTGGGTGCGGATGCGCGAGCGGCGGGCTTTGTTGACTTCGAGACGGCGTGCGTTTTGACGCGCGCGTTTTTTAGCTTGAGGTGAATTGGCCATAACGGTCCACTCCTGGGTTTGTTTCAATTTCGCTCTGCACGGGCAAACCCACCCGGTCTTTGGACCGGAACACTCTAGCCTGAGCGGGCTTCACGCGCATGTGTGGTGTGCCGAATAAGGCATCTTGCCGTGATTGAAAAGCCCTTTGATCGCGACGTGTTCACTTGTCGCGGAACTGAGCTTCACGCTTCTCGATAAAAGCGGCCATTCCTTCAGCCTGATCCTTGGTCGCGAAGAGCGAGTGGAAGAGCCTGCGTTCGTAAAGCAACCCTTCTTGCAGTGGTGTCTCGTAACTGCGGTTCACCGACTCTTTCGCGGCAATTATTGCCAGTTGAGATTTTTCCGCAATTTTTTGCGCCGTACTCAGTGCGACTTCCATCAAATTCTTGGCAGGTACTACGCGGCTGACAAGACCCGAGCGCTCTGCCTCGTCGGCTTCCATGAACCGACCCGTCAGATGCATCTCCATCGATTTGGATTTCCCAACCAGACGCGTCAGACGTTGTGTGCCGCCAAGCCCTGCGATTACGCCAAGATTGATTTCGGGCTGGCCAAATTTCGCGTTGTCCGCTGCAATGATGAAGTCGCACATCATGGCCAACTCGCAGCCCCCACCCAATGCATAGCCCGCGACGGCAGCAATGATCGGTTTACGGCACTTTGCGAAAGCTTCGGACTCGGTCGCCAGAAAGTCGTTCTTGTAGACTTCAAGAAATGTGCGCTCGGCCATTTCGTTGATGTCAGCCCCTGCGGCAAAGGCTTTCTCAGACCCGGTTACGACAATGCACCGTACCTTTTCGTTGGTAGACGCTTCGTTTAGCGCAGCGACAAGTTCTTCCAGCAACTCCGCGTTCAACGCATTCATCGCGTCAGGCCGGTTCAGTTTTATAGTGGTCACGTGATCTTCGGTTTCAACGATCAGGGTCTTGAATGCCATGAGCTTGCGCTCCTTCGTTCAGGTTTAACCGGTAGCCTTAGCAATTGGGTGGCAAGGTTCAAGCTATCTTTGGCAGGTGGGGCAGTAAAAGCTGGACCGTCCAGATTGGACGATCCTTACAATTTGTCCGCCACATGTGGCACAAGCCGCGCCTTCGCGGTCATACACACGGAAGGTATGTTGAAAGTAGCCCAGTTTGCCGTCGCTCTGGCGGTAATCGCGTAAGGATGATCCGCCTGCTGCAATCGCCTCTGACAGGACATCTCGTATTGCAGGCACCAGCGATGCTACACGTTTTGCCGAAATCCGGGATGCTTTGCGCTTTGGCGATATACCTGTCCGGTGCAAAACCTCACAAACATAGATATTGCCAAGGCCCGCAACCAATTTTTGGTCGAGCAAGGCAGATTTGATCGGGCTGTTTCTGTGGCGGAGCCGTTCGATAAGGTAGTCTTCGTTAAAGGTGTTACCCAGTGGTTCGGGTCCGATCCCCTTGATCAGCCAGTGATCTTCAAGCACGGCCGTTTCGCCAAGGTCCATTGCCCCAAATCGACGCGGGTCGTTGAAGGTTATGCGTGCGCCATTGTCCAAATCAAAGACGACGTGGTCATGTTTTGCTGGGGCAGGGTGGCTATGATGAAATTTACCCTGAGACTCGCCTGAAATCAGGATACGACCAGACATCCCAAGATGAATGATAAGCGTTTCCCCAGTCGAAAGGTCTGCCAAAATGTACTTTGAGCGACGCCGGAGCGTTGTCACCTGCGCGCCCTCAATCCGTTTGGCCATCTGATCAGGAAACGGCCATCGCAGATCCGGGCGCCTGATGTCTGCGTGTAAAATAGTGGCGCCTGCCATAGCGGGCTCGATTCCGGCGCGCACCGTTTCCACTTCGGGCAATTCAGGCATCGTTATCCCTCTTTGGTGCGACCAATACGCCGATGGAAACGCATGGGTGACAATCTACACTCATCTAAACTGGGCGGATTGCCCGCCAAGGGCACGGTGTATAAGACAAGCTTCACGTGGAGATGGATAGATGACCGACCAAAGCGAGAAAACCACTCATTTCGGAGCGCGTGAGGTGCCTGAAGGGGAAAAGGCCGGATTGGTGCATGGCGTATTCTCAAATGTGGCTGGCAAGTACGACATCATGAACGACGTGATGTCCGTTGGAGTGCATCGCCTTTGGAAGGACGCGATGATGGATTGGCTGGCCCCGCGCAATGGCCAGCGGCTGTTGGACGTCGCGGGTGGTACAGGTGACATCTCGTTTCGCTTTCTGAAGCGCGCGCCCGGTGCCGAGGCCGTAGTTTTGGACTTGACAGAACCGATGCTGGTTGTGGGTCGTAAGCGAGCCGAAGCTGCTTCAATGTCTGATCGACTAAGCTGGATTACGGGCGACGCCATGGCGCTACCTTTCGAGGACAACAGTTTTGACGTCTATACGATTTCATTTGGCATAAGAAACGTAACACGCATCAACGACGCGTTGTCCGAGGCCTATCGCGTGCTGCGACCAGGTGGCCGCCTGATGGTACTGGAGTTTTCTCAGCTTCCCAATCCGGGTCTTCAGAAAGCCTATGACCTTTATTCCTTCAACGTCATTCCTCGTATGGGTCAAGCGATTGCAGGAGACCGAGAAAGTTACCAATACCTCGTGGAATCGATCAGGCGATTCCCTGATCAGGACACGTTTCTGAACATGATCAGGACTGCAGGCTTTGAACGGACAAGCTATCGTAACCTTTCTTTGGGCATTGCTGCACTGCACTCGGGCTGGAAGCTCTAAGTGCGCGGTCCACTCAACATTTTACGTCTAATCCGGACGGGTGCCACGTTTGAGCGCACAGGCGCGATGCATCAGGTGTTGGAGGCAATGGATGCGCCGCCTGCACTGCGAGCCGCGGCCCGTGTTCTTGGATGGCCCTTCAAATGGCTTGGCTACAAGGGCGATCCGTCTTTGCCACCAACGACGCGCGCACTCACAGCTTTGGGGCCGGCTTACATAAAATTTGGACAAATTTTTTCAACGCGGCCTGACGTGGTCGGCGTCGAATTGGCTGACCAATTGCGCGTTCTGCAAGACAAACTTGCGCCGTTTTCAATGGACGTGGCGAAGGAGATGGTTGCCAAAGACCTGGGGCAACCCGTTGAAATTCTGTTTTCTGAATTCTCGGAACCGGTCGCCGCAGCGTCGATTGCGCAAGTGCACCGCGCCATTCTTGCTGACACAGGCGAGCCTGTGGCAGTCAAAGTGCTGCGCCCAAGGATTGAGCAAGCATTTCGCCGCGATATCGACGCATTTTACTTTGCCGCGCGTATGATCGAGGCTCTTTTGCCGGGCACACGGCGTTTGCGCCCAACCGATGTGGTTGCTCATTTTGAGGGTGTCGTTTTGGGTGAGCTGGACTTACGTTTGGAAACGGCAAGTGCTGCTGAATTTGCGTCCAATACCGTAAAAGATGAAGGCTTTCGCGTGCCTGCTGTGAAATGGGCGCTTTCGTCTCGCCGTGTAATGACACTTGAGTGGGTGGCGGGCACTCCGCTTGGCGATGTCGCTGCGATCCGTGCGGCGGGTCATGATCCTGCAAGGCTTGGCGAAAAGGTACTGGCAACCTTTCTTAACCACGCGCTGCGCGATGGCTATTTTCATGCCGACATGCATCAGGGCAATCTGAAAATTAATGATGAAGGTGATTTGGTTGCGCTGGACTTCGGTATCATGGGACGGATCGATGCCTATACTCGGCGGGTTTATGCCGAGATTCTTATCGGGTTTATTCGAAAGGATTATCAGCGGGTTGCGGAAGTTCACTTTGAGGCGGGCTATGTGCCTGCTGATCGTGATGTTGACGAGTTTGCACGTGCGTTGCGGGCGGTCGGCGAGCCAATTTTTGGAATGGATGCAAGCCAGATTTCTATGGCACGCCTGTTGAGTTACCTATTTGAGGTGACCGAGCGCTTCGGAATGGAAACGCGGACTGAGTTGATTTTGTTGCAGCGCACGATGGTGGTCGTGGAGGGAGTTGCACGCTCGCTCGACCCACATATCAATATTTGGAGCGTGGCGCGTCCTGTCGTCGAAAGCTACATTGCTGAAAACGTGGGTCCGAAAGCCGTGGTGCGCGATTTGGTAAGAGTGGCGCGCGTACTTAGTAGATTTGGACCGCGGCTTCCAGAGATGGTAGAAGCGGCACTAATTAGGCAATCAACGCAAGTCGAAAGAGAACCTCGGAAGTCGAAAGCGCTTCTTTGGTCTGCTTTTGGTGCAATTGGCTTTATGGCAGCTTTTTTGCTGGGAATGCAGTTTTAAGGACCGCTGCCGGACTCTCTCAATGCGGTAATCTGCTCTGACGGAACAACCACGCCACCTTCAAGTACAATTTCAACCCCATTCATGCCCTGGCGGGCCTCTGTTACACGCGCATAGGAAGAAACCGAAGAGGCAGCGATCAGTTCTCCTTGGCTAAAGCTTTCCAAGGTGAAACGGTATTGGCCAGAGGCCAGTGGCGTGGCGTTTTGAGCTGTTCCTGCCCATTCAATGGTGGTTTGACCAAGTGGGATTTCTTGCCGCGAAACCTCCATCCCAAACGCGTTGCGGGCGACCAAAACTGCGCTATCCGCACCAGGCGCTGGCTCTGGTGCAAGTGTCAATGGGACACCATCGAATTGTGCCGGTGCCGTAGAGCGCGCCTCCATACCGACCCAACTTGCTAATTGCGCGATACCAGATGCGCCCAAACCCCCAGCCAGGCTCTCAAGTAGGTCGTTGGTGCGCACCTGCTGCTCAACGCCTGAGAATGTTGCAAGCTGTACTGCAAAATCCTGTGACTCGATTGGGTTCAATGGATCTTGGTTCTCCATTTGCGTGGTCAACATTAAAAGAAATGTCTCAAAATCGGAACTAAGCGCATCGCTCGCGCCTTGCGCAGATCTCGATTGCGTTTGTGGAGTAAATTGTGACTGTGATTGTGACTGAATTTCCATATGAAGTATCCCTCAAAGTCTTATATCGAGCTGCCCGATGGGCAACTGCTTTGTGCGCACCGGCTGGCCAGATGCTAGGTTGTCAGTTTTGCTTTTGTCATTGTTCGGGCCCTGAGTCTGGTCGTTGGTGTTTTCTGCCTCTGAATCGCTACCGGGCTGTCCGAATGAAAAGGACACGTCCGAGAACCCTTCTTCCAGAAGAGACTGTGTAAACAGCTCGATGTTTCGACGAACAAGCTCGAGAGTTTCTGGCCGCTCAACACTAATGTGAACGACGATGCTTGCTTCTCCGGGAGTGAGGGCAAGTCGTACGCGTCCCAATTCCTCGGGAGATAGTCTCACTTCAACGCTTCCATCGCCAGCTTGCCGCGCCGCCTGCGCCAATTGTTGCATGACGGGCCTAACAGTAATTTCTGTTTTCGTCATTGGCCTTTCGATGTTTACATCGGTGCCGTCTCCGGTAGGCATGTGAATGATGCCATCACCTTTGTAGTGAGCCGATTCAAGTATCGCCTCTTTGTCATACCCGTTCAAATGAGTAGCGAATGGGAAACTTACACCTGCCGGTTGGTGGGTTGAAACAGTGCTGAAGGTTCCGTTTCCTCCAGCCTTGTTTGTCTGGATCACTTTGGTGACTGGTTCCAGGCCTGGACGTGCCTCAATCTCGCGACTTTTTTGAGTAAAAACTTGTTGTTGCGCCCTTCCCATGGACTGCAGAGATACTATTCCGATTTCGCCCGACGAAACACGATCCGCAGCGATGCGTACGCCTGGAGATTTGAATGGCTTGTTCTCTAAAGTTGTCGTCGGTTTCGATTGGTACACAACCGTAACGGACGTTTGCTGCCTCTCCAATGGAAGTTTTATTTTTTCGTTATACAAGGCTCTTTGTGGCGGCTCGACGGGTGACCGATTGCCTATCGTCTCATCATTTAGAAAAAGTTCTTGTGGCCCGTTTTTTTTAGCAGCGAGCTGACTGGCAGTTGCGAATTCCTGAGCAACGTCCGGCAAAGAAAGCTTAGCGGGAGCCAAGACCTGTTTAACTTCCGGCGCACTTGTTGTTGGCGACAAGTCAGATCGACCAGATTGCTCACCCTGCGCAGAAACGGGCTTTTGGGCAATTTTCTTAATCTGGGATGGCCCAGCCTGACTGAACGACGGCAGTAGTTTTGCAGTATTCACGTCATTTCGCACGCGTCCGACAGATTGGGAGTCCTCTACAACGGTGATCACAGCTTTGGAATTTACCGGGTCTGCAACACGCCTTTCCTCTCCTGCCGGTATTTTGCTTCCGAAACCGGCATTTGATTTGATTTCCTTCGGGACCTTGCGTTGCATCAGTTCATTGGGCCAACTGCTCTCAGCTTTCCAGCCATCTGCCCTCAGAGTCTTCTCAGAAAACCGAGAGCTTGGCCCTAACCCTGACTGTTCAGAAACCACTGAGTTTGACTGTTCTTTGATCACCAAGATAGATTGATTTAGAAACGAAGGCAGTTCCTTTTGGGTAATACTGGAATCACCAATATTCTGGCTATCAAAATCCTTGACAGGTAGCATTACATCTAATTCGCTGACTATCTGAAGCTCTCGCAATCCCATGTGCCGCAAATTTTTACCTGATATATTTTCAGACTTAATCTCTATCGATGTAATGGAGGTATCTTCGATAGAATCCAATGAAAATGATGCATTAGTATCCACTTCTGTCTTGTCATTAATTAAATTAGTAACAAAATTAATTGACTTTTCAGACGATGTTTCTGCACTAATGATTTGCAAGAAATTCTGCAACTTTTCCTCCGGACGTCCTGCCCAATGTGTTGTACATGAATACTTTCACTTAGTTACCAGTCTTTTACCAATAGTCTGCTAAGTACGAAAAATTGTCATAGTTTAGGTGCAGTGCTCATGAGCGAATTGTTGATAAATCAAATGAATGCAAAACAGCCACGCATGGTACAAAAAGATGCCCAATTGTGGTCAGCTGCACAGTCGCTTGAGGCGAATTTTCTTGCCGAAATGTTGAAGTCAAGCGGGTTTGGAGAGTCGCGAGATATGCTCGGCGGGGGTGTCGGAGAAGATCAGTTCTCGTCTTTCCTCGTCAATGAGTATGCAACGGCCACGGTCACCTCGGGCGGCATAGGTTTGGCCGAGTCGCTCTATGAGTCACTGGTTCAATCAGGAGGAGAAAAGTCGTGAGCGCCGGAAGCAAAATTGAGAAAATTTTAGATGAAGAGAAAAGGCTTCTCCTGAAAGGTGATTTCGTGGAGTTAGAGAAGATCTCTGAATTGAAACTTAAGGCGTCAGAGATTATAGAAAAAAATAGTCTAAACTTGTCTGTAGAGCAAGTGCAACGCATTACGAGAAAGGCGTACGATAATGAAGCTCTTTTAAAATCTGCGCGGCGTGGCATTCAAGCGGCAATGATGCACCTTCGAGATGCAACTGACGAATCTTTCAAGTCCTACTCAAAAGAGGGGCAACGTAAGCCACTCTCAAAAACTAAGTTAATGCATCAGAAACTATAGATTTTTCAGAAAATTTTAGTCGTTGAGTGGTTGGACGGCATGGCTTTGTTCAGACTCTCTTAAAGTCTAATTGCAATATTTCGGAAGCACCAGAAAGGGTGGCACGTAAGAAAATAGATTTTGCGTACTGTCAGAATGGCCAAGCGTCAGAAATGACGTTTCTTTGAAATCAACGGTGGATAACCGCCAAAGTATTGGAGATTGCCTTATGGCCAGTATTCTCACTAACACCAGTGCAATGGTTGCACTTCAAAACCTACGCACTATCAACAGCAACCTCGTTGAAACTCAAACTCAAATTGCCACAGGCAAGAAAATCGCAAACGCGAAAGATAATGCGACTGTCTGGATCACTTTTGCATTTGACGAATACGCTCTCTGCGTTTGGATTAGTTGCGTAAGTTCGCCTGCAACATCTGTTGCACTTTCTTCAAGTGCATATCCCACGACGTCGCCAGTTGGACCGTCGGCCGCATCCCATAGGAAGAAGGAACCACTTTCGTTTGAGGTGCGATAGATCTGGTTGTCTTCAGCGATTAATCCGTTTGGATTTGGTAAGTCGATCAGAGGAATCTGATATATTGTTCGCGTGATGCCAATGTCGAAGCTTGCACGGACAAAACCGTTTGCATCCACCTCGACAGAGATCAAGTTCCCAACTGGCGAACCATCCTTGGAGATGGACGTTGGTGCGAAGCTATCTGACAACTGGGTTAAACCAAGCCCGGAATTGACAGCCCCGATATTTAGATCGATCGGGCCACCAGCAACAGAAACCTGCAGGTCTCCTGTTATTGGGTCATACGCGCCGCCGACGTTGGTGGTGACTGAACTGATCGTACCGCCTGATCCGCGTGTGTCGTCGAATGTGACAGTGTAATCGCCAATAACAGCACCACCGGACGCAGAATCAGTCAGGATCATAGTCCATTCGTTCGAAGCGCCAGCAGCAGCCGGGATCGTAGGAGTGAACGAGATCGCAATGCTTTGTGATGTGCCAAGGTTGTCAAAGTATTCTACCGACAGCTCCAAGTCGTCACCGGATGCGCCAAACTCGGTCTCGGTGGCGGGAAGGTTGACGCCCAACGCAATCCGGGTTGTTGGCTCCGACGTGAATTGGTTAACATTGATTTGTACAGGGACAAGACCGTCGCCTGTATCTCGAGGAAACGTCGGAATGGTTCCGTCGGGGTCGGCTGGCCACCCCATCAAAGTTACTCCCGAAGATGTACGCAAAAACCCATCTGCATCGGTGCGAAATGAGCCAGTGGTCGCAAGGAATAGCGGGAATTCGCTTGATGAATTCAACAGGGAGCTTTCAGTTGTGACGGGAAGAAATCCGCGTCCACGCACAGCAAGGTCGGTAGAGTTACTTGTCGGCGCCAGTGCGCCCGGCTGATCGATAAGCCGCTGTGTGGTCACCCGCACGCCGCCTGCTGAATATGTGCCTTGCCCGCTTTCTATGACCAGCGACGAGAAATCTGCGACGGCGCGTTTGTATCCGTAGGTCGCGGAGTTGGCGATATTGTCCGCAATAGTGGCAAGTCTACTGGCGTTGGTTGCCAAACCTGCAACTCCTGCATTCAGCGAAGATGAAATCGTCATATAATTCAGCCTTTCTGCTGCATGCCCCCACATGCATCTTAAGGCTTACCCACGTTAGCTTAACGGTCTCATAACAGATAAAATTGTCAGAAGTTATTGCGCAGAAGAATGACTTCAATCCGGTTGTTCCGGATCGAAAGAGGGTTTTCAGCTACGGTTTTGCGGTCTGCAAATCCGGTAACCCGATGCATACGTCCTTCATTGAGGCCGAATTCATTCAATGTCTCGCGCACGCTTTCGGCCCTCGCGGAAGAACGTTTCCAAACGGGATTTGTTCGTGACACCAAGGGAACTGCTGCTGTGTGACCTTGGATAGCGATGCGGTTGTCCGCCAGTCTGAAAACCTCAGTCACCGCAAGAAGAACGCTCTCTAGCACATCAGTGGGCTCTGCTTCCTGGACAAACAGCGGCGCATCCGGGATATCAAAAATCTCCACAATCAAACCTTCGTCGGTCAACCGGGTGACAACATGGCGACGCAGCAGGTCGCTGATCATGCTTTCACCTGTCAATCCCGTTAGTCTTTTTGCGATCTCTTCTAGTTGTACAGACTCGGCTGTTTTCTCAACACCTTTTTCGCTGGACTTTTTAGGATCGATTGCATTCTCAACCGAGCTTGTACTTTGTACTACACCGGCTCCACTTCCATTTGCTGACAAGGCCTCTTCGGAAAAAATGCTTTCGCCACCAAAGGCACCAGCCCCGCCACCAGAGACTTTATTGACTGGGATCGTTGGATTGAAATAGTCGGCAATGCCCTTGCGCTGTTTTTCGTTTGTTGCGCCGAGCAGCCACATAAGCAAGAAGAACGCCATCATTGCCGTCACAAAGTCAGCATAGGCCACTTTCCATGCGCCGCCATGGTGACCGCCAGCAATGACTTTCTTACGCTTTATAATGATCGGCGCCGGTTGCGCAGACATCACTATACTCCTCACAATACCCAACAGCTTCCGTACTGTCTGGGAGTAAAGACGCACTTAACATTTGGGCATTTTCTCTAGAACCTAAGGCGCTCTTGGACTACTCCCTAAAGAATAGAGGAGCCTGTAACATGACCGAGAAGACGCTGCGTAGCCAAGACTGGTTCAACAATCCCGACAACAAGGAAATGACGGCTCTCTACCTTGAACGGTACCTTAACTATGGATTGACACGGGAAGAGCTGCAGTCCGGCAAGCCGATTATTGCCATAGCCCAAACGGGCAGCGACCTGTCGCCTTGCAACCGTCACCACATCGAATTGGCCAAGCGCGTACGCGACGGCGTGATCTCAGCTGGCGGCACGGTGATCGAGGTGCCAGTCCACCCGATACAGGAGACAGGAAAGCGGCCAACGGCGATGTTGGACCGCAACCTTGCGTATCTCAGCCTTGTAGAAACTCTCTACGGCTATCCACTTGACGGGGTTGTTTTGATGATCGGGTGCGACAAGACCACGCCCGCACTGTTAATGGCCGCGTCTACAGTCAACATCCCTGCTATTGCTTTGTCCGTTGGCCCTATGCTGAACGGATGGTGGGAAGGAGAGCGCGCAGGCTCTGGCACCGCGATCTGGAAGGCGCGCGAACTGCATGCAGCGGGCGAGATTGACGATGAAGGCTTCATGAATATTGCCGCTTCGTCGGCACCATCTGTGGGCTATTGCAACACCATGGGCACTGCGACAACGATGAACAGCCTTGCAGAAGCCTTGGGCATGCAATTGCCCGGATCAGCTGCCATCCCCGCGCCTTACCGCGAACGTGGACAGATATCGTACGAGACCGGCAAGCAAATTGTTGAGATGGTGAACGCCGACCGGCGCCCGTCCGACATCATGGACCGCCGCGCCTTTGAGAACGCCATTGTCATCAACTCGGCAATCGGTGGCTCAACAAATGCGCCGATCCACCTCAACGCCATTGCACGCCATCTGAATGTCCCTCTCGACAACGATGACTGGCAAACCGTTGGTCACAAAATCCCTCTCTTGGTCAACCTTCAACCGGCCGGCAAATATCTGGGTGAGGATTATCACCGTGCGGGAGGTGTCCCCGCTGTTGTCGGAGCGCTCTTAAGTGCTGGCTTGTTGCCGCACCCTGATGCGCTGACTGCCAATGGTAGAACGATGGCCGATAATTGCTCCGAGGCCCGCAGTACGAATAACGATGTGATCTTGCCAATTGAAAAACCGATGAAAGCTGAGGCTGGGTTCATCAACCTCAAAGGTAACCTGTTTGATAGCGCCATTATGAAGACCAGCGTAATTTCAGATGAGTTTCGTGATCGTTACCTGTCAAACCCTGATGACCCAGAAGCCTTTGAAGGCCGAGCGATCGTGTTTGATGGGATAGAAGACTATCACGCGCGCATTGATGACGAGGCTTTGGGCATAGATGAACACTGTGTGATGATCATGCGCGGGGCCGGGCCAATTGGGTACCCCGGGGGTGCAGAGGTGGTGAATATGCGCGCGCCCGCTTACCTTCTTAAAAAAGGCATCCATGAGTTGCCGTGTGTTGGCGATGGGCGCCAATCGGGAACGTCTGGGTCGCCTTCTATCTTAAATGCGTCGCCCGAAGCTGCGGCAGGCGGTGGCCTTGCTCTTGTTCAAACAGGAGATCGGGTGCGGATCGATCTTCGAAAATTTACGGCTGACATGCTGGTGGATGCTGTCGAGTTGGAGCGGCGCCGTGCCGCGTTGCCGGAACAGCCGTTTGCACCGGAAAGCCAAACACCTTGGCAAGAGTTGTTCCGCGAGAAGGTGGAACCTTTCTCGCGTGGGATGACTTTGCGAGGCGCTTCTGAGTACCGTGATATTGCCCGAACCAAGGGTACGCCGCGCGATAATCACTAAGCTCTGCGTCCCGCAAAGGGCGCCAACGATTCGGTAGAACTAAAGAAAATCTGCAAAGGCGCGCCATATTGCTGTTTCCCAGATTGCCATACTTTATCTGTCTTTTCGCAATTGTTGGGCGTGGCGAAAAAGTGAAACAGTGCCACAATTTTGGATAGAATAGAGCAACAGTTATATCGAAAAATTTTCTTCAATATTTCAATATATTAGCCGTGATCACATTTCATCTGGCAAGTCTTCGCGCAGGCTGTCCCAATAATCCACAGTGGGCATCTTAGCGCCGCAATCTTGGCCCTTTTGTCGCCACATTCTCCTCTAACGTCGACACAAAGTTACCTAGTTGTCCGGCGCCCGGTCACATTTGTTTTTCGATCAGGCGCTCAAGTTCTCAGTCTCACGTGAACCAAAAATCAATAACCGGTGGATGCACTCTTGCGTTCCGCCAACGGGAGAGAATTGCCATGAACGATACAACCATCTATTTTGATGCAAGCGCGGTCGACACACCTACCGGAATGACCGCAGCTGTGGCACCTCCGTCTGACGGAATTCCTACCGAAGGCACTGGTCTTTCAGGTGCCGCTTACGTTCCCGGGTCCAGCATTTGGAATATAGACACGGCACGCGAGGCGGCTGCGGGCGAACCGGACGCGTTGTTCGACGTCATGGAACTGGCGTTTCGCTCTAACAAGAGTGATACGACCGTTGCTCAGTTCATAGGGGAAGAAAACGCCACCACTCTCACAGGCAATGGCGATCTGGAGATGGGGCCGTCCGCTCTGTCATTTACCGGATACATCTACATCCCTCCGGGTGTGCATGAGATCAAAGTCGTCTCGGATGACGGCTTTGATCTCAACATCGGTGGCGTTGATTTCTCAACTTTCGAGACAGGGCGCGCACCGGATGAAACAGCACGTGTTGCTGACTTTGGCGAGGGCGGTCTTTTCGAGCTTGATATGCTTTATTTTGACGGCGGAGGCGGCATGGCGCTTTACCTTGAAATCGACGGCCTGCCCGTCGATCAAAGCGCCTTTTACAAGACCACCGAAGATTTTACGGACCCACCGGCTGACGTACCTTTGATCCCTACCGAGGAATACCACCCGTCATTTGTACTTGGCGAAGACAGCCATGACAAAGCAGCAGCCATTGGCACCGAAGAGCGCGATGAAATCCAGGGCTACGGCCAGGACGACACTATCGACGGTATGGGTGGCGACGATGAGATCTATGGCGGTTATGGCGATGATGTTATTAACGGCGGTGCCGGAGATGACGTAATCGACGGCGGCTTTGGCTCAGACATAATCAACGGTGGCGCTGGCGACGACACACTTATTTCTCGCTCAGACGCGGGTGAGCAGAAAATCGGTCAGCTTGCAATTGACAAGGTGACACGAGGCGATCCCGACGGTGAAGTTGATGTCGATCTTCAAAAGCTGTCGGTCTATGCCAATCAACCATTTGTGGCAGATGATGTTATGATTGGCGGGGAAGGAAATGATACTTTCCTGATAAGCCCGCAGATCAATGCGAAACTCGATATAATCCAAAAGCACATTCAAGCCGATGGCACGATCAATTGGGCAGGCGTTGCTGGTGAGAATGATGAGCTTCATGATCACTGGGTCGACAGCTTTGGTATCGACATCATTGCGGACTACAATGCCGATGAAGATCACATCGCGGTCATTGGCCATACAGCCAACGTCTACGTCGAATATAAAGACGTGATGGGCGATGAGGCTCTGGAAAGTATCATCACCGTTGTCTCCAACCAGCACGGTGGTGGCGGTGCGCATGATATGGACCTAATTGGCCAAGTCATTGTGCACGGCGATCTTGTTGACGTGGACGACATTCAAACCGATGCAAACGTTACCTACGGCATTGTAGAAAACTATGCTGACATTGCACAAGCGATTGCGCCTGCTGGTGAAGAGAAAGTCACCGTTATCGATGGCGTAGAATACAAAGGCTACGACACCCGGACACCTTCGGAAGGATCAACCAAAGCCACAAACAATGGCATGGGAACCGAAAACACCGGTCCAATTACCGGTGATCCGATGGCTGCATTTGAGAATGCGAACTTTGATGAAAGCATGTTGGCTGCCGGTGCAGGTGAGGAAGAAGGGTATGTCGAAACGCGCTATCCCTTTGATCAGCTTGGCACCGAGGCTTTTGCAGGCGAAACCGTTAACGGCACTGACGGCAACGATACGCTGACCCAGCCAGAGCCCGCAGAACTTGACGGTCTGCCCGGCGCTTTGGGCTTCTGGAGCTTTGCGAACGGTGCGGAGGGCACGTTTGATGACCTTCGTGGAGAGGGCGGCGCAGTCCAAGCCTATACACTCTACGAAAATCAGGCGCTTTTGAACGACCAATCCACAACTGAAGGCCCTGACGGTACGGCTGATGGAGCCATGTACTTCAATGGTGAAGACAGCTTTGCCTTCCTTGAGCACGATGCGTCAATGAGCTTCACACAGGGCACAATTGCCATGTGGGTGCGCCCTGATGACATCGGCGAGAAGTCGATGTTCGTAACCAAAGACCATTCAGGCGCAGTTGACGGAGGACACTTCCGTCTGGGTCATACCAACGATGGAGGGCTTTTCCTGCGGATGGCCGAGGGTGATGGCGGCCAGAACCACGCTTGGGAAACCGGGCCTTTGCTGACCGAAGGCGATTGGGCGCATTTGGCGGTGTCTTTCACTGAAGATGGCGTCACGGTCTATCTGGACGGTGAGCCGGTTCCAAACGGCGCATGGGAAGCCGTCGAAGGCGATGTCGCACGGCCCGGCAACTACACCGAGGCGTACCTTCTGCAAAACGAAGAACCTTGGGTCTTCGGTGCGGACACCTACAAAGCTCAGCTGAATGACACTGCACAGGAATTTGCGACAGACGACGAAGACCTGCGGAACGAGTTCGAAGGTGGGATCGCTGATTTTGGCGTCTGGGGTGGGTTCACCGCTGATGACGCCCTGAGCGGTGCCGAGATCCAGGATTTGATGGCCAACGGACCTGGCGATGCTCTGACCAATCCATCTGGTGCGCAAGCCATGCTTGCCGGTGACGACACCATGGATGGCATGGGTGGAAACGATGCAATGGACGGTGGTGCCGGCGACGACGAGATGAACGGCGGCGCGGGTAACGACAATATGCAGGGCGGTTATGGCGATGACACGCTCACCGGCGGCACCGGCAATGACACCATGGATGGCGGTCGTGGCTCTGATCTTTTGGAAGGCGGAGATGGCGACGATACCCTGCTCAGCAGGTCAGATGCAGGCGAGCAGCGCGCCGGTCAACTGGTGCTTGACGATCCTTCACGCCCTGACGGTGGCTCGATTGATTACGAGTACCTGAAGCTCGCCGACTGGATCGATCAGGAACTGGTCGCCGACGACGTTCTGGTGGGCGGCGCCGGTGCTGACAAATTCCAGTTTGAGACGCTGATCAACGCCAAAAAGGACATCATCCTTGAGCACGTCAATGATGACCGCACCATCGATTGGATGGGCGTGGCGGGAGAAAACACCTACATCCACGACCATTGGGTTGACGGTATCGGCGTTGACGTGATCGCAGACTTTAACAAGGCCGAAGGCGATACGATTTCGGTGAAGGGTCATACAACCCAAGTCAAAGTTGATTACCACACAATTGACACCGATGGAGACGGTATCGACGACGATGCGATCTCGCTGATCACGCTTTATTCTCAGCAAGGCAATGGCGGCGGCGCACACGATGAAGACTACCTTGGCTACATTGTCGTACACGGCGACCGTGTCGAGGAAGACGACATCACCACGGACGCAGGCGTAGCCTACGGCATTGTCGAAAGCGTTGACGATATTCAAGAGGCAGTAGCCCCAACGGGCGACACAAAGTGGATCGAGTTGGAAGACGGCACGATGCATCTGGGCTACGACACTCGGGATATAGACGGTGACCCTGTTGGAGAGAGCCCGTGGGATTACTCTTCGAACGAGGCATACAATAATGGCGAGGTTGCTCTGGCCAGCGCTATTCCAGCCGGCCTTGAGGCACCAGAAGTTTTGCTTGCCAGTGATGGTGGTGTTTTCGGGGGGCAGGACCAGCCGATGGAAGTCGCGCATGATGCTTCACAGGCAGTTTCGGAAGGGACGTGGTCGTTCAGCTTTACGGCTGACAACCCTGGCAATGGTCAAAATCAGGCGCTCTTCTCAAAAGACCACTCGGGCTTTGGCGAAGGTGGGCATCTGACCGCGTACATTACAACAAATGGTACGCTGAAGGTGCGCTTCCAAAGCGAGACTGAAGAAAAGTATCTTTATGATAGCGGGACCAAAATCGAAGCGGGCGAGGACTATCACTTTGCCTTCACCTTTGATGAAGACGAAATTGGTCTTTATCTGAATGGTGAACTGATCGACGCTGACACGGGCTTTGCAGGCGGCATGAGCGGAAATGAAGAGGACCTAGTGTTGGGTGGTTCTACGCGTCACCGTGTTGAAGAAGACGACCGGATTGATTGGCACTTCGACGGAAGTATCGAAAATTTGGTGTTGCTGGATCGCCCGCTGGAAGAGATCGAAATCACATTTCTCTCCGAGGCAGGTGGTGACATTGATGGGCTTGCGGGTCTTTACAATGTCGAAGGTGGCGACGGTATCGTGCCAGAAGAAACCAATGATGGCGGTGATACCGGTGACGATGATTCGGTCGCAGAAAGCGACGGCGCAGGAGATGATGAGACCCCGTCCAGTGAAGAAGAGTCAACCAATGAAGAGGAAGGCGCTGGCGACACTGGTTCCGGCAGCCAAGGTGGCGATGAGGGAGAAGAGGGCTCTACAACTGACGATGGAGGCGAGCCTGACGACGGTACCAATACCGAAGCAAGCGATAACGATGTCGATGAGACAAGTGGTGAAGAAATGGCCGACGAGGAGGACGACTCTGGTCTGGGTGCCCTCTTCCAAAAGCTATTTGAGGTCCTTATGTCGATCTTTGGTGGTGGC
>JABDJX010000285.1 GCA_013003245.1 Silicimonas sp.
GTAATAGATTGAACTTCGTAGATCTTTTTCATCAATAATGGGTTGCGCAAACTCAATGGGAAATCAAGGACGTCGTCTGGGTACGTCGTGTTATTTCGCCGCTGCTTGCGCGCCTGTGATGGCGATCATCTGAACCACGTCATCTGCGGTGCACCCGCGTGAAAGGTCGTTGGCCGGTTTCGCTAAACCTTGCAGGATCGGCCCAAGGGCCACGGCGCCGCCAAGACGTTGCGCGATTTTGTAACCGATGTTGCCAGCACTGAGGCTTGGGAAGACAAAGACGTTGGCCGCCCCTTCGATCGGGGAACCGGGCGCTTTGCGGGCAGCCACGTCGGGGACCATGGCAGCATCGAACTGCAATTCTCCATCAATTAACAGATCGGGCGCACGCACTTTCACAATCTCAACCGCATTTGCGATGCGGCCAAGGCTTTCGTGGGCCCCCTGTGGTACGCTGCCCTTGGTAGAGAAAGAAAGCATTGCCACGCGAGGTTGAAGCCCGGTAAGCGCTGTAAGAGACGTTGACGAAGCAATCGCGATGCTTGCCAGTTCTTCTGCCGACGGCTGCAGAATAAGACCACAATCAGCGAAGATCACTGGACGGTCCTCCAGCAGCATCAGGAAGTAACTCGACACAACATCGACGCCCTTGGCCTTTCCGATGATCTGCAAAGCGGTGCGCACCACATCGGATGTCGTATGAACTGCACCGCCGATGGTGCCAGCAGCATCGCCTTGGCGCACCATCATTGCGGCAAACCCAAGCGGTGCGGTGACCGCAGCCAAGGCTGCTTCTTCGCTGACACCTTTGTGTTTGCGCAAATCAAAGAATGCCGCGGCGTAGTCGGTCAGCTTTGGGGATTTCGCAGGATCAACAAATGCAACGTCTGCGCTGCCACCGCCATGCCCTATGAGCGTCAAACGCGCCACCCCATCCTGGGCGGCGCGTAAAGCTGCTTCCTGAATACGGGGATCATCCCCTTCTGACAGAACGATATGCGGACGCGCCGCGCGCGACGCAGCCGCAATATCGTCGATCACGGCCAAGGTTTACTCGGCCGCCATGTCAGAGGCCGACACACCAGCGACAGATACAGGCTTTTTCATCGCGTCACGACGGAACGGATCACCAAGCTCCTGATTGATCATCGCTTCGATCAGAGTCGTGGTGTTGTTTTCCATCTGATCCTTGATCGCCTGGTTCAGCGCGGCCGTTAGCTCTTCCTGCGTGCGGGCGACGACACCTTTCAGACCACATGCCTGTGCGATGCCAGCATAGCTCACCTGCTCGTCCAATTCGGTGCCAACAAAGTTGTCATCGAACCAAAGGGTCGAGTTCCGCTTTTCCGCACCCCACTGATAGTTACGGAAGACGATCTGCGTGATCGGAGGCCAGTCGCCACGCCCAATCGCGGTCAGCTCGTTAACCGCGATGCCAAAGGCGCCGTCACCGGCAAAGCCCACAACCGGCACATTAGGCTGACCGATCTTTGCGCCAACAATCGCAGGCAGACCGTACCCACAGGGGCCGAAAAGACCGGGGGCGAGATACTTACGACCGGCGTCAAAATCAGGATACGCGTTGCCTATGGCACAGTTGTTGCCGATGTCCGAACTGATAATCGCGTCGCGGGGGAGGGCCGCCTGAATGGCACGCCATGCCATGCGCGGGCTCATCCAATCTGGCTTGGCGGCACGTGCACGCTCATTCCAATTGGTTCCGGGGTCGTCTTGCTCTTCGTTCATCGACGACAGTTCTTGCGCCCACTTTGACTTGGTAGTTGCGATCAGGGCATTGCGGTCAGCGCGGCCAGTGTCACCGGCAGAATCATCAAGGTTGTTCAGAATACCGTTGGCCACTTTGGCAGCGTCGCCGACGATGCCGATGCTTACTTTCTTGGTTAGTCCGATGCGGTCAGGGTTGATGTCGACCTGAATGATCTTGGCGTCTGCGGGCCAGTAATCGATGCCGTATCCCGGCAAGGTCGAGAACGGGTTGAGACGTGTCCCAAGCGCCAGAACAACATCCGCCTTGGCAATCAGCTCCATACCAGCCTTTGATCCGTTATATCCCAAGGGACCCGCAAACAATGGGTGCGATCCGGGAAACGCGTCATTGTGCTGATAGCCAACGCAAACGGGGGCGTCGAGCTGCTCGGCGAGAAGTTTCGACGCTTCCAACCCGCCTTCTGAAAGCACCACACCGGCGCCATTCAAGATCACCGGAAACTTTGCAGAGGAGAGCAGCTTCGCGGCCTTAGCAACCGAGTTCTCGCCACCCGAGCTGCGCTCAAATTCAATTGGATCAGGGATTTCAATGTCGATGACCTGCGTCCAGAAATCGCGCGGGATGTTGATCTGGGCAGGACCTGTCAGACGCTTGGCTTGACTGATCACGCGTGTCAAAACTTCAGCCATGCGGCTTGGGTCGCGCACCTCTTCCTGATAGGCGACCATATCTTCGAACAGCTTCATCTGCTCGACTTCCTGAAAACCGCCTTGACCGATGGTCTTGTTGGCGGCTTGTGGTGTGACCAGCAAAAGCGGCGTGTGGTTCCAGTAAGCCGTCTTTACTGCGGTCACAAAGTTGGTGATGCCGGGGCCGTTTTGGGCAATCATCATCGACATCTCGCCGGTGGCGCGCGTGTAGCCGTCTGCCATCATGCCGGCCGAGCCTTCATGCGCACAATCCCAGAACTTGACACCGGCAGTTGGGAACAAATCAGAAATCGGCATCATGGCCGATCCGATGATCCCAAATGCATGGCGGATGCCGTGCTTTTGCAAAACTTTGATAAAGGCTTCTTCGGTCGTCATTTTCATGGTGGAATCTCCCCTTTGAGGCTTGATGCTGATTTAGGCAGCAGCCTGCCCCAGCGTTAGGGCCAGTTGCGTCAGCCAGATAAGGCCAAGCGGCCGAAACAATCTGTCGTAACTGGCTTGGCATTAGCACCATTTCTAAACAATTACACATATTTAATTGGTGACTTCATCGAATCGTTGCATTGTTCAGGTTCAAAGATACCGCTGGGGGGTGGAACCATGTCAGAATTCCTACCGAAAGAAGTGCGCGAAGGCCTTGTGATGGCCCGCAAACAGACGCTGCGCAAAAAAAGCCGCATGCGCGTTTCAGCAGGCGAGCATACCTTCACGATCCTTCGGTTTTGGGACAACGGCTTTTCGCTTGATGCAGAAGAAGCGCCCAACATGCGTGGCCTTGTCGACCTTTACGACGGCGCGCGCCATTTGTCGCAGTGCCTGATAGTGGCGTCGGAAGAAGAGGGTGGCGAGCGTGTGTTTGAATTCAAACGTTCCACCGCCGCTCACGACCACGCTCCGCTCGACTATGAGCGCACAGGTCCAGTTGGCCTGATTGAAAGCCGCTAAGCGCTAAGAGCCCGATCGGCACTCAAGGCATCCACCAATTCGGTTGTTTCCGAGGCCGTTAAACTAGGGCGCGCGATTGGCCCGTAGGCTGATGCCCCTTCAGACAATTCCGGAAATGCTTTTAGCAGCTCGTCTTTTTGCTCGCGCCGTAGCATCTCCATAGCTGTACCGCCGGGGTAAAAGCTTTCTGTTGGAAGCCGCTCGGACTGAATCACCGCGTGCTTTGAAAGCATGACATGGAAATAAGTGATGCTGCGCTTGCCCCTCATAACTCGCACGCCGCGGAGTGCTGTCAGACCTTTTGCGGGCACCAAGACATCGCCAGACTCCTTAAAGATGGGAACCGTCACTTTGTGAAGTGGCGAAACCACAAGATCACGGCACGGTTTTCCATCACCCAGCGCACCGGCCGAAATGAGGATCGGCAGCGATTTTTTAGAACTGCCCGGCCAACAATGCGACGAACTTGATATCCAGACAATCGGCAGCGGCCCGTCATCGGCGGTCACAACCAGGTCACCTACGATGAGCGTCTCTACAGGTTTTTCGCCCTTTGGCGTAGCAATCAGCGTGCCAGTCGCAAAGCAAACAGGACCACCGGGCGTTGTTGTATCGATGTTCTGCAGCCTGATGGCACCGTTACCAAAGGCGTCCATCTCTTCCTGTGTCGCGGTCTCCTCGGGAAGAAACGCAAGACGCGTGCTTTCGCCAGCAGTCGGATAGTCTTGAACGGTGATCAAATAATTGACAGACCCTTCAAACTGATCTGGTATCTGACCTGCTCCCTGGTTGACTGTGGTTGGAAGTGTAGAACTCGACTCGAAGGTGAAATTGTAGGCCACACCATCAATCAGAACCTGGGTGTCTGGATCAATGGAACCACCATTGTAGTCCAACACAACATCGCCATTGGTGCCAGATGGCGTAAACGAGATCAAAATAGCATCGTCGCCAGTCAGATTGAGAGCCGGGTTATTCGCGCTGTTGCTGTCTGTTCTCGCCCAAAAATCTGTCGGCATTCTAACTCCGCAATAAAACCTTCAAGAGTAGATACTAGATCCATATTGCGTCGTCAAAAGACAGCGGCATGTTTCGGCTACAGGCAAGGCCGCTACCAGAATTGCGCGCTCGGCGATCAGGCTGCCTTTAAAGAGGCGCGTCCGTGAGGTGCATTCCAGTCGATCACAGGATTTGTTGGGATGATCCGATGTGGGTTTATCGTTTCGTGGCTATAATGATAATGTCGCACGATGTGATCAAAATTTACCGTCTCGGCGACACCGGGCCATTGGTAAAGCTCTCGTGTATAAGCCCAGAGATTGGGATAATCGATAAGGCGCGCCCGGTTACATTTGAAGTGCAAATGATACACTAAATCAAATCGGAACAGCGTCGCCACCAAGCGCCAGTCAGCTTCAGTAACCCGATCACCCATCAAGTAGCGGCGCGTGCTCAACCGCTGTTCCAGCCAATCCATAGTATCAAAAAGCGCGTTCACCGCTTCGTCGTAAGCCTCTTGCGTGGTGGCAAAGCCCGAACGGTAGACACCGTTGTTCAGTGTCTCATAGATGCGCTCGTTCACGCTTTCAATATCGCCACGCATCTCTTCGGGCCAATAGTCGTCAGTGTTTCCCGTAACTTCGTTAAACGCCGAATTGAACATCCGAATAATTTCGGAGCTTTCATTCGATACAATCGTTTGGGTCTTTTTGTCCCATAAAATGGGCACCGTTACCCTGCCTGAGACGTCAGACAGCGCTTTGATGTAGATGTCGCGCAGGTATGGCAGACCATAAAGCGTGTCGCCCGTGGCACCGGGATAATCGTCAGACAGGGTCCATCCGTCGGTCAACATGTCAGGGTGCACAACCGACACTGTAATCAGATTGGTCAGCCCTTTCAGCGCCCGGAACATCAACACGCGGTGCGCCCACGGACACGCATACGAGACGTAAAGGTGATACCGGTCGGCTTCAGCAATAAATCCACCGTCGCCCGAAGGCCCCGGTGCTCCATCAGCGGTGATCCAGTTGCGGAACTTTGCAGTTGAACGCACAAAGCGTCCCCCCGATTTCTTGGTATCGTACCAAGTGTCTTCCCACTTACCGTTTACAAGCTGTCCCATCGCGCCCTCCTATTTCTTGAGTGTTAATATGATGTGATCGCGAAAAAGGTCACCTCTAATATGCCTCACGCGCCATGTGCAAATACGCACAGAACGGAAAGAAAGTCGCCATAACGTGTTCGTCGAAGTCTATATCTTTGGATATGCTCCCCACAAATGTAACTTGTGGGTCGCGGTTCAGTTTTGCAACGCAGACGTACCACCGCAACGAAGATTCTATGACGATGCGCACGTGAGAGGAGACACTTTATGACCACGTCCAATCCTGACGGTGTGTTTGATGCTCGGGTCGCTGAATCCTATGATCGCGATCACGAAAACACCAAGCCAAGCCAGATCGCTGTAACGGTGGATTGCCTTACTGAGCTTGCATGCGGTGGCTCGGCCTTGGAGTTTGCCGTCGGAACCGGTCGCATTGCTCTGCCACTGGCCGCACGGGGCGTACCGGTGTCGGGGATCGAACTCTCGCGCGCTATGAAAAGTAAATTGCGCGAAAAGCCAGGCGGAGAAACACTTGACGTGATGATCGGTGACATGGCCAGCGTCCGCTTGGAAGGTGACTTTTCACTCGTTTTCCTAGTCTTCAACACCATCTGCAATCTGACCACCCAAGACCAACAGGTGGCGTGCTTCCGCAATGCTGCGGCGCACCTTTCGCCAAATGGGCGCTTTGTGATCGAAGTGGACCTGCCACCGTTGCAGCACCTGCCTTTTGGCGAGACCAGACGCGCTTTTGCATGTGCGCCTGATCATTTTGGGATCGATGAATTTGACATCACGACGCAGCGCTTTGCTTCGCACCATGTCTGGCGAAAAGAAACTGGCAGCAAATACCTGACGGTTCCGTTTCGTTATGTCTGGCCTGCCGAGCTAGACTTGATGGCAAAGCTCGCAGGGTTAGAACTCGAAAACCGTTGGGAAAGCTGGGAAAAGGCGCCGTTTACCAACAAAAGCACAGCTCATGTCTCCGTGTGGCGAAAGCCAACGTGATAGACGTCTCGCCGTTGACCCATCGGCGCGGATCAGGCAGTTTCGCGACAAAAGGAGAGCCGCGTGTCAGAAACGATCGAGCCAGACACATCTGCAGTCGACTTGCCGTTCCAGCACACCAGCCGGAAAGGGCCTGATTACCGCACGTGGTTTCGGGGCGAACATACAAATTTCAACCCGAAACTGGCACAGATCATGGATGTTGATGGCCCGACACGTTTTGTGCTGGATGGCTGGCTGCCGGATGCCCCTTTGATCGACAAAGACACGCAGATCACCGCTTTTGGGTCATGTTTCGCCGCCAACATTTCGAACTGGCTAAGCCAGCGAAACTTCCGTGTGCTCAACAAAGCGGACGATGCGACACGCGCCTACGTGGTGACCATGGGCGAAGGCATGGTGAATTCGTTCGTGATCCGCCAACAGTTTGAATGGGCGTGGGAAAACAAGGTTTTCGAGCAAGCGCTCTGGCATGGCTACACGGCAGAAGAATACGGCTATGACGAAGAAGTGCGGCTTGAAACCAAGCGCATCTTTGATGAAACCGACGTCTTTATCCTGACCTTTGGTCTGTCTGAGGTCTGGTTTGACGAGCCCACGGGCAACGTATTCTGGCGCACCATCCCCAAAGACGCTTACGACCCTGAACGGCATAAATTCCGACTATCAACGGTCGAGGAAAACCGCGACAACATCCGCGCGATTTATGACTTGATCCGCCGGTATCGCCCTGACGCGAAGGTAATCATCACACTCTCGCCCGTGCCTCTAATCGCCACTTTCCGCGATGTTTCGTGCATCTCGGCCAACTCGGTCTCAAAGGCAACGCTGCGGGTCGCGATTGACGAGGTCGTGCGCAAGGTGCGCGACGAGGGGCATCTTTACTATTGGCCCTCCTACGAGATGGTCACGGACGTTTTCAAAAGTCCGTTCCGCCCGGATCGCCGCCATATCCGCCCTATCGTGCTCGATCACATCATGCGGCTCTTTGAGACCGCCTGGTGCAAGGACAATGGCGTGTCGGAGACCGAGCTTCTGGAGTCTTGGGTTACAGCCAACATCGCCTCGGGCCTTCTGCCGGGCGATCTGCAGCCGATTATCAACCGGCGTCGACCCTTCAGATTGCGCAAGTATCTGGTCGATGCTCCTCCGTTTCATTCTGATGAAGGCATCGACAACACGATACGTCAGATGCTGCAAAACCTCCGCAGACTCTGGCGCCAAGAGCGCAACGCGGAGTCTGAGGACGACTCAGTTGATATCTGACATCATGTGAATTTTTGCACATAAATTCTGCGTAACCGTGGAATTTACTGATAATACGCACATGACTATCTCCCTCTCCAATAGAACATGGAGACTTTAGCGATGATAAGTCAAATCAAAGGACTGCACCACGTCACCTCGCTGGCGTCCAAGGCTAGCCCAAACAACGCGTTCTTCACCAACACGCTCGGCCTGCGTCGGATCAAGAAAACCGTGAACTTCGACGCGCCTGACGTATATCACCTCTATTACGGTGACGAAGAAGGCACGCCGGGTACGGTTATGACTTATTTCCCCTTTCCCGATGCCGCACGCGGCCGTCCGGGCACGGGCGAGGTTGGACGTACCTCCTTTGCCGTTCCGGAAGGCACGTTGAAGGCTTGGGCGGACCGTCTGAGCAATCACGGCACCACCGGGCTATCCACCGATACCCGCTTTGGCGAAAACCGCCTGCTGTTTGACGGCCCCGATGGCGACGCCTTTGCGCTTGTGGAAACGGAAAGCGACGACCGCGCGCCTTGGACAGGTAGTGGCGTGGGCGAAGACATTGCCATTCGCGGCTTTCACTCTGCCGACATGCGGCTTGCCGATGAAGGCGCAAGTGCCGAGTTACTGAAATACATGGGCTATGAGGAGATTGACCGCCACGACAACATCACCCGTTTCGCCGTGCCAGACGGGAACGAGGCCAACGTTATTGATATTGAGATAATCAAGGGCGCGAACCACGCAGGGCAAGGCGCAGGCTCGGTCCATCACATAGCCTTTGCTGTCGAAAATCGCGCGCGGCAACTTGAAGTGCGCGAGGCGCTGATCGATACAGGCTACGCGGTTACACCTGTCATTGATCGCGATTACTTCTGGGCGATTTACTTCCGGACGCCCGGTGGTGTTCTCTTCGAAGTCGCCACCAATGAGCCCGGTTTTGCAACGGACGAAGACACGGCACATCTGGGCGAAGCCCTCAAACTGCCCTCACAGCACGCACACCTGCGTGAAAGGCTCGAACGCGTGTTGGAGCCAATCGGATGACCTATGTCACAGCCCGCACGGAAGGGGGCGCAGACGCGCCCCTTTTCTTCACATTTCATGGCACCGGTGGCGACGAGTCGCAGTTTCACGGCCTCGCCTCGCAACTGATCCCGGGCGCACGCGTGATCTCACCGCGCGGAAACGTGATGGAAGGCTCCCTGGCGCGTTACTTCAAGCGCACCGGCGAAGGCATCTACGACATGGACGACCTTGGATTGCGTACAAAAGAAATGGCCTCCTTTCTGGCGACTGAGAAGGCCGCGACTGATCCCGACAGAACCATCGCTCTTGGCTATTCAAACGGCGCAAACATTCTGGCAGCGGTCATGTTCCAAACGCCCGACGTTGTCGATGACCTGATCCTAATGCACCCGCTGATCCCATGGACGCCAGACCCGCAACCGGGGCTAACAGACCGTCGCATCTTGATGACGGCGGGCAAACGCGATCCGATCTGCCCGGCAAGCCAGACGCAGGCTTTGGCAGACTACCTGACGGCACAAGGTGCGAAAGTCACACTGGACTGGCACGAGGGCGGTCACGAAATCGCACAGTCCGAATTGACGGCAGTGCAGTCATTTCTAAGCTGAACGGCGCGCATTGGTCACGATAGGGCACTTTCCTTTTTGGTCACCTGCCCCAATTAGGTGGTTGAAACAGGAAAGGTCCTCGACATGCGCGCACTTTTGACCCTCTCATTCGCTACCCTCGCCTCTGCCGCTTTCGCCGCCGGGGGCGACGAAGACACGCCGCCGACACCAACGCAGACAACAACCGTCTGCGAAGACAATCAGGTTTATGACGAAGAGACCAAGTCCTGCGTGGCCGCTGACGAGCAATCGCTGCACGATACGCAACGCTACAATGCTGTCCGCGAGCTTGCCTATGCTGGCGACTATGACCGCGCCCTATCCGTACTGGCTGCGGCCAAGAACCCAATGGACCCGCGCTTTCTGAACTATCAAGGCTTCATCAGTCGCAAACAGGGGGACATCGCCAAAGCCATATTCTTTTATCAGCAAGCGCTGGCGATTGACCCTGACTACAACCTCGCACGCTCCTACATGGGCCAGGGCCTCTTTGCCGCCGGTGACATTGCGGGAGCCGAAGCGCAACTGTCAGAAATTGCAGCACGCGGCGGCAAACAGGGTTGGCCCTACCGCGCGCTGGCCATGACCCTGAACGGCATCAAAGGCGGCAGCTACTAAAGCCAATCCGCCGTTTCTGTTTTGAAGTTAGTCCGCAGCGCCGTGCCAAGGGCCACCATATCGCGCAACTCGTTCATCGAACGCAACGGGCCAACGCGGTGCGCCCTGAGCCCGTCGGTATCGCGGATGATGACGGGTTGCTCCGCTTCGCCTTTGCCGACCCGCGCCATTTTCACTTCTGCCGCATCGCGCAGCGCGTCCATTGCACGCGCCTGTCCATCGCTCGCAAGAACCACACCGCCGGGATGATTCGCGCTGGCCTCGTCCACATTCAGATCGCGCGGTGTCCAGCCGAGGGCGCCAAAGGTATGTTTCAGCCCAGCCTTCAAAACAGCCTTTCCCATCCCATTGCCCGAGCGCATCATCTTGACCGCTTGCGGCGGTAGGGGAGGACCAAGAACGGCCGTTCCTTCATCTAAAGCACCGCTACTGCACACCCATTCATAGCGGCACCCGTTGCCGGCAGGCAGCACCCGCAAAGTCCAGGTGTCATTCGGATCGGAAATCACCGTCATCCCAGACGACGAGTGGGTCGCCGGCACAAACTCGGTCTGCCATCCTTGCGCTTCGGCATAATCCTGCAGCGCATCACGCGCACCACGCCCACGGCGCAACGCCCAGATTATAATCGCCGTTCCCAGAATTGCGGCAAAACCCAATACACCCGCAAACCACATCACGCATCCCCCAGGATTACTTTTGAAAACCTACCGAAACATCGGCGGGCGCGCATCAACCCATTTGCCCTCGGCCTTGCCACTTTCAGCAACCGCATAGACCGCAGCCATCGAGCGCAGCCCATCTTCGGCCTTGGGGTAAAGCGACGCGGCAATGTCTGCCGCACGCCCCTCCTTGCGGGCACGGATGGCCTCGGCCAGATCGGTGTAGATATTGGCGAACGCCAGAGGCATGCCTTCTGCATGGCCTACGGTCACACGGCTGGCACGATCCGCCTCAGGCGACAGGTTCCCTGCCCCACGCTCAATGACCTCCAACCGCTGGTTCAGTGGCATCCAGTAAAGCTGGTTCGGCTGCTCCTGAGACCAGCGCAACCCTCCCTTTTCGCCGAAGACTTGGATCTCCAATCCGTGCTGCCGCCCGATGGCCACCGAACTTGTCCAAAGCCGCCCGACGGTGCCGCCCGTCATGCGAAAGTTGACCATGGCATCGTCTTCCAATTCGCGGCTGGCCAGACACGACACAGTGTCGGCCGACAGCTTTTCCACTTCCTGCGCGGTCACGAAAGACGCCATGTGCATCGCGTGAATGCCGCAATCGGCAAACTGGGCCGAAACGCCTGCCTGCGCGGGATCGTACCGCCAGCGCACACGCGGGTTATCTGCATCTGCCTCATCCGCGTGATGGCCGTGCGCAAAGTTCGCCACCACCAGGCGCACCCGCCCCAGATCACCGCGCGCCACCATCGCCCGCATGTGCCGTACAAGCGCATATCCGGTATAGCCGTAATTCACCGCACAGATGCGCCCCGTCTCTCGGGCCAGGTTCACAATTACTTCACCCTCTTCGACGGTTATCGTCATCGGCTTTTCACACAGCACGTCAAACCCCTCGGACAGGAAGGCGCGCGCAATCTCGAAGTGAGTCGCGTTAGGCGTGGCGACCGTCACCAGATCAACGCGGTCCGCCCGGTCTTTTTCTCCCGCGAGCATCTCGCGCCAGTCACCATAGGCCCGATCTGCAGCAACCCCCAGACGCTGCGCGTAGGCGCGGCCTTCTTCCGGCCGGTGATCCAAAGCGCCTGCGCTAAAGGTGAACTCACCATCGACAGCTGCACCCAGCCGGTGGGCTGGCCCAATCTGGCTGCCTTCTCCGCCGCCGATCAATCCCCAATTCAAACGTGCCATTGGTCTGGCCTCCCATAAAAAGTCAAAATCCGCCTACGCGCAGACGCACATCCAAACAAGCCACGAAACAGGAACTCGTATCATTCAATCTCAGCAGCCGTTTTCATTGGTCCGGAAATATGCCGGGGGTCTGGGGGCAGAGCCCCCAGTTGGTCGACGCAGCTTGCTGCGACGAAACAAGAAAAGACCGCCCAATGGGCGGCCCTTCTGACAGGTCAGTTTGCCTGAAACCGGTTAGCCTTGGCGGGCTTTGAACCGGCGCTGTGTTTTGTTGATCACATAAACACGGCCCTTGCGGCGCACAACGCGGCAATCGCGGTGCCGGGCTTTGAGCGAGCGGAGCGAGTTGCGAACTTTCATGTCACGTCTCCTCATATCTCGGCGCGCATGCGCCTTTGTTTCCAATTTTGCTCCAGTTTCCTGAAGCGGCTCACAATGGTGGGCGATACTGGGATCGAACCAGTGACCCCTTCGATGTCAACGAAGTGCTCTACCGCTGAGCTAATCGCCCTAATAAACAAGACGCGGAGGATTCTCCGCGCCGCTGGCGGGTCTATAATCCGATGAGGCCATCACATCAAGGGCTTTTGGAACGCAGAAATTGGGTTTATGGTACACTTCGAACAAGGAGAAAACTGTGGCGGCATACCACCTTAGCATGCCAGACGTGCGGACGACGAGCGTCGTCTTCGCCTCGCCCCATTCAGGGCGGTCTTACCCGTGGAGTTTCATCAGACGTACGAATCTAGATGAAAACACCCTTCGTTCCTCAGAAGATGCCTATGTCGACCGTCTCTTTGACGCGGCACCATCAAACGGCGCACCTTTTCTGAAAGCCACCGCGCCTCGCGCTTGGATTGATGTGAATCGCTCGTCAAAAGAGCTTGATCCGGCCCTTATCGAAGGCATCAAAAAGTCAGCACACAACCCACGCGTTGCTTCCGGTCTTGGCGTGGTGCCGCGCGTTGTGGCCAATGGCCGTGCAATTTATTCGGGCAAGATCTCCCGAAAAGAAGCCGAGTCACGCATTCAGGAGGTCTGGCAACCGTGGCATGATGCGTTGACACAGTTGATGGACGACAGCGTAACGCTATTTGGCGAAGCGGTACTGGTCGATTGCCATTCGATGCCACACGAGGCAATCGAAACCCTATCTCACCCCCGCGGCGCGCGTCCTGAAATCGTCCTGGGCGATCGTTTTGGCGCAGCGGCTTCGGCAGAAATCGTTGATCGACTTGAGGCTGCATTTTCTGCGGCCGGATTACGTGTCGCCCGCAACGCGCCTTTTGCCGGGGCCTTCGTGACTCAACATCATGGACGTCCGGCGCGCAATCGCCACGTAGTTCAGGTAGAAATAGACCGAGCGCTTTACATGAATGAGCAGGCCATCCGCCCAAATAACAACTATGCCACGTTCAAATCGATGATCGACAGGATAGTTGAAGATGTCACCAACATCGGTCGTAAAGATATGCCTATCGCCGCCGAATAAAGAATGGCTTTACTCAACCGCGATGGAACTGAAGTCTGTACTTCAACAGCGTCGATCCCACGATATTCGGAATGCGGACCTGTTCAGTCAAGCTCCGTCCAAGGCCAGGGCTTCACATTGCTTGCCGCCGTTTGATACCGCGCGGCCTTGGCGATCCATATCCCAAGATCGGTGCCAAAGTCAGCAAGTCGTTCATTGGGCTGCTTGTTGTTGATCACCAAAATCACGAACTGAATCACGGTCACAACGCCAAGAACGGTCTGCGCAAAGGAAATCATGATCGCAATGATGATCATATAGATCAGCCGCATCAACAGGCTGTCGTTCTCGGCAGGCTCAAATTGCTCGCCGTGAATGCGGCCTTCGATTTTCGCTTCGTCGTTCTCTGACATGTCAGCCCTCGCTTCAGTTACGTCAACTTACCCCGCCCAAGGCAGCAAGGTAAATGGATGGGTCACCCAAAGGTGCCAATCATGGTTCATGAACTGACCGACAAAGATTTGCGTGACTAGACCAAACCAGATGATAGCCAGAAAAACGGCCCGCACCCAATGGGTTAGTCGCCATGACCGCCCACCAACTGCTGGCGTTGCAAGCGCGATGCCTTGCCAAAGCGGCGCATCCGGGCCTTTCAAAGCGCGGCCAACTGCGCGGGCATAGACGCGCGCCGACCACCCGCGGAGGATGACGAGCGACACAAAGACATAGCCCGCAGTCAGCAGTGTTACAGTCGAAGCAATGCCAGACACCTGCTGCAAGCTCATATTGTCGAATCCGGGGATCAGATCGCTGGCAAAGACCACAAGCGATCGCTGTCCGAAAAGCGGCAAGGCCAAGATCACGCTGACCACGGCGAACATCAGGTAATTCCAGCGAGTGTGTCGCACCACACTGCGCACGCGGCGCCATTCAAAAAGCGCCAGAGCCTTGTTCACCACCGCCTGATGCACAATCGCCATCGGCAGCCAAATCATGGTGACACAGAAAACAACAACCCCGGTCAGCCCCAGAACAGGGCCCACCCAGGCTTGCTCGTAACCCTTGGAAAACGAATTTTCCCAGCCAGCCCACCATGACAGAAGCCAGATCGCACCAAAGGGTATCGTCGCAAGAAACAGGCTGAACGCTGCAAGCACACCTTCACGCACATTGGCGGCAAACCCGCCTAAAAGGCGCGACAACCAGCCCGATCCGCGTGCACCCATAACCCACCCGGGTCGCGCCGCGATTTCCGCACCTGCTTGCCAACGCATACGCCGCATCAGCCATCCAAGAACAATCACGGCGGTCACCGGTGTCATGCAAAAAAGCGTGCCAAAAAGCAGCGTCTTTGCGGAACCCAAAAGCCACATCAATGCGTTTGGCCTTATCTCAACACTCTCCGCCATCGTCATATGAATAACCCCGACAGCACGTCGCCTTCGGCCCGCTTGGCCCGCACGCCCATGACCTCCGCGAGGGTCGCCGCCATAGCGGTTTGATCCACTTGCCGGTCGTAGATGCGGTCCTTTGCAACGCCCGCACCCACAATCAGAGCCCAGACCTCATGCGCGCCGCGGCTGTTGAAATGGTGCTGGAACGGCACCGACATCAGCGGGTTTGCGTCGCGCCCGCAGTCAGGCGTGACCACGACCACCGAGTTGTCGCGATAATGTTCGTCGGTATCCAGCGCGTTCATTACCTGTCGTATTCCGTCGTCGATCACTTGAATCGCGCGAGTGTAATGCGAAGCATTGCCCCAGTGCACATAGTCAGTGTCTTGATAGTTGATCATCATCAGGCGCGGTTTCAGATCGCGGATCGCCCACAATGCAAGCTCAGTCAAAAGCCGATCACCACGCGGATTGCGAAAACCGTCTTCGCCATAGTGATCGCGCCACCGGGCCCAAAACTCCTGGATCGGCAACGACTGCTCCGGCGAGAACGGTCGGGCATCCGCCGCCATCAGCTCGTGATAAGCTTTTTGTGCCGCCTGTAATTCTTTCTCGGGTCGGTCAGCATCCTCCAGAATCCGCGCAAACTTGTAGAGCTTGAACCTGTGCAATGAGAGCATCTCGGAGCGGAAATCGATGCCATAGTGCCCCTCAGGCCCGAAGGTGAAGAATTCCTCTTGCGGGCGGTCTTCTCCGTTGATCAGCAAGGCTTGATGCGAAGGAATTTCATAGGCGCTGCGCAGATACTCAAAAAGCGTGGGTTCAGTGGGCTCAAGGCGATCTTGCAGAAACTTGGAACCTGCGTCCCTATAGGCGTTATAGCGCCCGGTCAGCAGGTTCAGTGTGCCTTCTGCGTGGCTGGTATTCCCACCATTGATCTGATCGATCATCAGGTTGGGGATCAGCACACCGCGCTTGGCCAGCACACGTCTGGTATAAGGCGCGTATGTGTTTGTCGGATCAGTGATCGTCTCCTGCCGCCGAACACCGCCACCAAAGCGGATCAGAACGATGTTCGGGCCGGTGTAAGATTTGGCCTGCGCAGGGCCGCCCATCACAGAGGCCGCGACTGCTGCGCCAAATGTCGATTGGAACGTGCGTCTTGTGATCATTTTTTAGCCTCTTTGGCTTCAATCTTAATCACATTAACATAAGGTGTTCAGATTTGCGAAGGGACACGTGAACAGAACTGTTTTTGCTTTGGAAACAGTCAGAAAGGGCACTTGGACGAAAAGCGCATCCCCTTGCCACCGTCAGGATGACGCAATCGCAATTGCTCTGAATGCAACATCAGCCGGGGATAATCGCGCGCGGCTCCTTCTGCGTAAAACGGATCGCCTAAGATAGGG
>JABDJX010000289.1 GCA_013003245.1 Silicimonas sp.
TTGACGCACCGCGCCTCTGCCGACAGCGAGGCGGACCTTTTTGGTTCTGATGAATTGGCTGAAGGTCAGATGGGCTTTGACGAGGCGCTGACACTGATCAAACCCCTGCTCGAAGACCCATCAGTGATGAAAATCGGCCAGAACATGAAGTACGATGCCAAGATATTCGCCCGACTTGGCATTGAGGTCGCCCCCATCGACGACACGCTGTTGCTGAGTTATGCGATGTACGCAGGCCTGCACAACCATGGGATGGACCTGCTTTCTGAACGCTATCTGGGTCACCATCCGATAGAGATCAAAACCCTGATTGGCTCAGGCAAAAGCCAGATCACCTTTGACAAGGTACAGATCAGCGATGCGGTGAAATATGCTTCCGAAGACGCTGACATCACGTTGCGCCTATGGAAAAAGTTCAAGCCCGAACTGCACAAGTCCCGCGTGACGACCGTTTATGAAACGCTTGAACGTCCACTGGTGCCTGTGCTGGCCAAGATGGAGATGAACGGCATCAAGGTTGACCGCGACACTCTGTCAAAAATGTCGAACGCCTTCGCACAGAAAATGGCCCAGTTGGAAGACGAATGCTATGAGCTGGCCGGTGGAAAGTTCAACGTCGGCTCTCCTGCACAAGTGGGCGAAATCCTGTTCGAGCAAATGGAGTTGCCCGGCGGCAAACGCGGTAAAAACGGCAAATATGCAACGCCTGCCGACGTTCTGGAGGACCTTGCCACAGAACACGAACTGCCTGGTCGCATCCTTGATTACAGGCAGGTGCAAAAACTAAAATCCACCTACACCGACGCGCTGCAAGACCACATCAATGCCGACACTGGCCGCGTGCATACGTCCTATTCCATCGCGGGCGCCAACACCGGGCGGCTGGCGTCAACCGATCCCAATCTGCAAAACATCCCCGTCCGCTCTGAAGATGGCCGTCGCATCCGCGAGGCCTTTGTGGCGGAAAAAGGCAAAACACTGGTCAGCCTCGATTACTCTCAGATCGAGCTGCGCATCCTCGCCCACATTGCCAAGATCGACGCCCTGCGCGACGCCTTCAAAGAGGGCCAGGACATTCACGCCGCCACCGCGTCTGAGATGTTTGGCGTGCCGCTGGATCAAATGACGCCAGATGTGCGTCGTCAGGCAAAGGCGATCAACTTTGGCGTCATCTACGGCATCTCGGGCTGGGGTCTCGCCCGCAACCTGCGCATTCCACGCAAAGAGGCACAAGGGTTCATCGACCGCTACTTCGAACGCTTCCCCGGCATCCGTACCTATATGGACGACACGGTCGCCTACGCGAAAGAACACGGATACGTCAAAACGCTCTTTGGCCGCCGGATCAACACGCCCGAGATCAACAACCGCGGCCCGCGTGCAGGTTTTGCCAAACGTGCGGCAATCAATGCCCCCATTCAGGGCACCGCCGCAGATGTAATCCGCCGCGCGATGATCCGCATGCCGGATGCCATTGAAAAGCTGCCTGCCAAGATGCTGTTACAGGTCCACGATGAATTACTTTTTGAGGTGGACGACAGCGCCATCGACGATCTGATCAGCACCGCCAAAGACGTGATGGAAACCGCTTCGCTTCCGGCGGTCAAACTTGATGTACCGCTCATCGTCGATGCTGGCCACGGCGCAAGCTGGGCCAAAGCGCACTAGATTTCATCGGTCCAAAAATATGGCGGGGTTTGGGGCAGAGCCCCAATTTGCCCAAGGCAAATAAGAAAGGCCGCTGCGCCAGAAGCGGCCCTGCGCGACCGAGCGAAGCCCGGGCGCAAAATCGCTTTTACGGAATGATTCGCTGGTATTTCGTGCCCTCGACAGATGCACCGGCCAAAAGCCCGGCTTGGCCGAACACAACAGCGATCACAGGTGCCAGAACGGTTGTGGTCTCAGCCGACAGGGTCGCGCCTTCGTCGTTGAGCGCATATTCAACGTCCGCACCCACGGCCCAACCAGACGATGCCCGAAACTCGGCCAAGGACTCCTCGGTCATGAAATAAAGCACATGCGCATATTGCTGGGCTCCGATCTGGATGCCGAAACTCGCCTGCGAGGCGGAGTAATAGTCCACCGTCACGTCGTTTACCCGCAGCGCGCCGCGCCCGTAAGACCCGCCAAAACCAAAGCTCGCCTCGGTCACCAGTGGCATCACCAGCATACCAACCGATTTTTCTTTCAGATCGCGGGTGCCGGGATAAGTGCTGTCCAGATAGTCCATTGTCGCGTTGACACGCGCGTCGATATTATTGCCACCGTTGCTGCCAACGCCGTTGCCACAGGCTGCAAGCGCCAAGGTGGAAGCAACGATACCGCTCAGTGCAACGCGGCGGGAAAAGCGTCTCATGGGATCTGCCCTTTTCATTGATGTAAGCCTCGAATGACGGCCTTATCTGGCCGTTCAACGCCAAATATAGGGGATGCTCGCCCGAGTGTCACGCTCTATAGTGGGTGTTCGGCGGTTTCAGGCGATCACAATTTCACCAACCAGAACCGCCAGTGCCGCCCCATGCATATCGCGATCATCCACCGTGCCTTGAATTTCGCGCCTTGGCAGCGACAATTTGACAACGCCGAGATCGGGGATGTCGAACCGCTTCAACGTCTGGGACGGCACGTCCAGAACCTGCGCCACCTTGCCCGTCGCCAACCCTTGCGAAATCTGCTGAAACGCCGCGTGCGAGCCACCGAAAATATCCACGGTGATCCAGAAGGGTCCGGCATTCTTGGAGCGCACCTTTTGGGCAATCTCGCGCACTTCAGGCATCGATCACCTCCAGAGAAAACGCGCTCATTGGATCGTCGAGCTTCATCACGTGGTTGAGGCAAAACGCGTAGACCGGTCCACGGTCAATCTCGGCGGGAGAAAACGGAAAGGCAAATGTCGGCTGTTCCTCTGCCTTCGTCAGCGGATGGTGCAGCAGATAGGGGTTCAGGATCCGCCCGATCTCGTTGGCTAGCGACTGATTGTCTGC
>JABDJX010000035.1 GCA_013003245.1 Silicimonas sp.
GATGCCGATATGAAGCTGGTTGCCTACAAGGTGGATACCGTCTGCAATCTTGGCGCTTACAACTCGGGCTATGCGCAGCCCATTCAGTCGGATTTGTTCGCCAAGGTAGCGATGGGGGTCTACGACGTTCAAAACATCGCACTGCGGTGCAAGGCGTATTACACGACCACGGTGCAGATCGATGCCTATCGCGGGGCCGGGCGGCCCGAGGCGATTTTTGCGCTGGAGCGGTCAATGGACAATGCGGCGCGGAAACTGGGCGTTGATCCTTACGAGCTGCGGCGCAAGAGCTTTATCAAGCCCGAGCAATTCCCTTACCAGACGGCAATTTCCGACACTTATGATGTGGGCGAGTTCGACGCGCTTTTGTCGGCGGCCAAGGTAAATGCGGATCGGGCCGGATACGCCGCGCGCAAGGCGGCGTCCGAGGCGGCGGGCAAGCTGCGCGGCACCGGGCTTTGTTATTACATCGAGTCGATTTTGGGCGACAAAAAAGAGAACGCGCGCGTGGTCTTTGAAGACGACGGCACGGTCAGCCTTTATGTCGGCACGCAGTCAAACGGGCAGGGGCACGAGACGGTTTACGCCAAGTTCCTGTCGGATCAGAGCGGCATCCCGGTTGAGGCCATCCGTATCGTGCAGGGTGACAGTGATCTGATCGCCTGGGGTGGTGGCACGGGTGGCTCGCGCTCGGTGACGATGCAGACGGGGGCGACGCTGGAGACGGTAGCGACCGTGAAGCAGAAATTCGCGGCCTATCTGGGTGAGAAATTCGAGTCCGAAGACGTTGATTTTGATGACGAGCGGTTCCGCATTGCGGGCTCTAACGAGACGCCGTCGATGCTGGACGTGGCCGCGATGGCGCGCGTGGATGGCCGCAGTGATTTGCTCGATATTCACGAGCAGTTCCGCCTGAGCGACCGGTCTTTCCCCAATGGTGCGCATATCGCCGAGGTTGAGATCGATCCCGAAACGGGTCAGGTCACCGTGGATCGATATTCGGTGACAGACGATTTTGGCAATATGATCAACCCGATGCTGGCCGAAGGTCAGGTGCACGGTGGCGTGGCGCAAGGTGTTGGGCAGGCGCTGAGCGAACATGTGGTCTATGATGAGGATGGTCAGCTATTGACCGCGACGTTCATGGATTACGGCATGCCGCGCGCCGCTGATCTGCCACTGATCGGTTTTGAGACGCGCCCGGTGCCGTCAACCTATAACCCGATGGGGATGAAGGGCTGCGGCGAAGCGGGCACGGTTGGCGCGCTGGCGGCGATTGCCAACGCGGTGGCGGATGCGGTCGCACCGCGCGGGGTGAGCGATATTCAGATGCCCTACACCCCGTCGCGGGTCTGGGCCGCCCTTAATCAAGGCAAAATCGCGGCGGAATAATCGGGTAAATCGCGATATTCCCTTGAAAAGGGGAGAATTGGACACGGGCCGCTGACAATAATGCGAGAGTTCGTAGCATTCGTGGAATCGTAATCTCTCTGCCTCTAAGTTTAAGGTATGAGTGATATTTGCTGCATAAGCCCATGGGTCTGAGGGATCGTCTCCGCGGCCTTCTTGGCTTTTTCCGCCGGACCGAACGGTCGGTGCAGCAACACACGCGCGAGTCCGTCGATCACGTCATTCTTCTGGATGGCACGATGTCGACGCTGGACGAGGGCGATGAAACCAACATCGGTCTGATCTACAAACTTCTGGCTGAGGCTGCGCAGAACAACCGCATCGGTCTACTTTACGAAGCGGGCACGCAGTGGTCGGACTGGTCGAAAACACTGGATATCATCGAAGGTCGCGGCATAAACCGGCAAATCCAACGCGCCTATGGGTGGCTGGCCAGCCGGTATCGGCCTGGAGATCGCATCTTTCTGATAGGGTATTCCCGCGGCGCTTACGCCGTGCGCTCGCTGGCAGGAGTCATTGACAAGATCGGGCTTGTTCGTTCGGAATGTGCAACCGAGCGGATGGTGCGCGAGGCGTACAAACACTATCAGATGGACACTGACCCGCTGATCGCAAAGGTTTTTTCCGATGCACACTGTCACGGGCACGTGCCCATCGAAATGATCGGTGTGTTCGATACGGTCAAGGCGCTTGGTTTCCGCGCGCCGCTGGTTTGGAAGTGGGCCGAGGTGAAGCACGACTTTCATTCGCACCATCTGGGCGACAATGTGCGCCACGGCTTTCATGCGCTGGCGCTTGATGAAACGCGCGAGGCGTTCAAACCTGTGATGTGGGACGTACCGGAAGGGCATCCCGCGAAGGTGGAACAGGTCTGGTTCCCGGGCAGTCACGGTGATGTGGGCGGGCAATTGACCGGGTACTATCCGGCGCGACCCCTGGGCAATGTCTCGCTGTGTTGGATGCTGGAGCGGCTGGACCGGTGCAAACTGCCTTTGCCGTTTGACTGGCGCGCGCGGTATCCGGTCGATGCCGATGCTCCAAGGGTTGGCAGCTGGCGCGGGTGGGGCAAATATTTCGTGGCGCGCAAAAAGCGGATTGTCGGGCGCGACCGGTCAGAAAGCATTCACCACACTGCAATTGGGCGCTCAAAACGCGCAGGCGAAATCCCCGCGCAGATTGAGGCTCAGGCGACCTTTTCCAATGCAACCGGTGGAGCCAGCCCCAGGGCGTGAACCACCTCGCGGGTTAGTTTCGGATCATTGAGCGTATAGAAATGCAGATGATCCACGTCGCTCTCCAACAGGTTTGAGCAAAGTTCGGTGCAGACCGCTGTTGCCAGCAAATCGGTGCGCCCGTCACGCTCGGCTGTTTCAAACGCCTGTGCAAGATCGGTAGGAACGGCCGTTCCGCAGCGTTCTGCAAAGGCGCGGGCCCCTTTCCACGTCTGAATGGGCAGAATGCCGGGCAGAATAGGGATGTCGATGCCCGCTGCCACGCAACGGTCGCGGAAGCGTAAAAATGTCTCTGATTTGAAGAAAAACTGCGTGATGGCCCGCGTTGCACCGGCATCAACCTTGCGCTTCAGCCAGTCGATGTCCGCAGTTTCACTTGTCGCCTCGGGGTGGCGATCAGGATAGGCACCCACGGTGATGTCGAATTGCCCAGTTTTCGCCAAGGCCTCGATCAATTCGATCGAACTGGCAAATCCGTCTTCCAGGGCTGTGAACGTCTTGGCGCCCCCTGATGGATCACCGCGCAGCGCAACGATGTGCTTTACGCCGGCATCGGCGTAGCGGTTGGCAATCTCTAGCGTTTCAGCTTTGGTGGCATCCACGCATGTCAAATGCGCCGCCACATTCAGGCCAGTGTGTTTGCCAATGGTTTCAACAGCTTCATGGGTCAGCTTGCGCGTGGTTCCGCCTGCGCCATAGGTGACCGAGACAAACTGAGGATCGCAGGGCCGCAACGCCTCGATCGTGTCCCAGAGCCGGAAGGACGCGGCAAGGGACTTTGGCGGAAAGAATTCGAATGAGATCGAGGGGGACATGTGCGCTCCGGGTTTGGTTTCAAAGGTTGTCTCATAAACCTAATTGTGAAACAAACTCATAATTCTCATCACTATCATGAGGCGCGCCACATATATGCATATCGAGTTTCGACATCTGCGAACCATTCGTGCGATCCACGAAGCGGGCGGGTTGGCCCGTGCGGCGGACATATTGAACATTACGCAATCGGCATTGAGCCATCAGGTCAAAGGGCTTGAAGATCAGGCGGGTGTTGAGCTTTTCGTGCGCCGCTCTAAGCCTTTGAAACTGTCCTCAGCCGGGCAGAGGCTTTTGAAACTGGCGGAAAAAATTCTTCCCGAGCTTGAGGCTTTGGAGGCTGAATTCTCGGGCCTGCGCTCCGGTAAATCCGGGCGGATGCACATCGCAATCGAGTGTCACGCCTGTTTTGAATGGCTTTTTCCCGTGCTTGAAGAGTTTCGCAAAGCCTGGCCGGATGTGGATGTGGATATCCGTCCGGGTCTGGCGTTTGATGCCTTGCCCGCGCTGCAAAAGGAGGAGGTTGATCTGGTGGTCTCGTCAGACCCCGAAGAGTTGAAGGGCGTCGATTTCACCGCACTTTTCGATTACGAGCCGGTTTTTGTCGCCTCGGCCGCGCATCCTCTGGCGCAAAAAGATTTCATCGAGGCTGAGGACTTTCGCGAAGAGATGCTGATTACCTATCCGGTCGAGCGGTCACGGCTGGATGTGTTCAGCCAGCTTTTGACGCCTGGAAAAGTCGAGCCAAAAGGCATTCGTCAGGTCGAACTGACGGCCGTCATCCTGTTGCTTGTGGCGTCAAACAGGGGTGTCGCGGTTCTGCCGGATTGGGTGGTGCGCGAAGTGCGTTACAATTCTGATTATGTCACGCGTCCGCTGACCAAAAAGGGTCTGACGCGCAGACTTTACGCAGCGACCCGCAGCGATGAGACGACAAAACCATATGTCGCGCATTTGTTGCGGCTGGCGCGTCAAATCCCTGTGCGGCTCCAGCGCGGCGAAATGTAAAGCACGCCTGCGCGCACTTTCGGGTTGATGGGGATGCGCAATGTCCTTAGACGCGCCATCATGCAAGGAAGTGCGAACTTAAACGTGATGATCATGGCGGCCCGGCGTGCCGGTCGCAGTTTGATCAAGGATTTTCAAGAAGTCGAAAACCTGCAGGTCTCGTCAAAGAGTGCCGGCGATTTCGTGAGCCGTGCGGACATCGCCGCTGAAAAGATCATCCACGAACAACTCATGGATGCGCGCCCGAACTATGGGTGGCTGGGCGAGGAAAGTGACCCGATTGACGGCAAAGATCCGACGCGGCGTTGGATTGTGGATCCGCTGGACGGGACCACGAACTTTCTGCACGGCATGCCGCACTGGTCTGTATCGATTGCTTTGGAGCACAAAGGCGAGATCGTTTCAGCGGTGGTGTATGACCCGCCCAAAGACGAAATGTTTGTCGCAGAAAAGGGCCAGGGCGCGTGGATGAACGAAAGTCGTTTGCGCGTCAGTGATCGCAGCCGGATGATCGAGGCGGTTTTTGCCACCGGCGTGCCAAATGGCGCGCGCGCGTATCTTCCCGAAACATTGCAGGATCTGGCGCGGCTCATGCCGAAGACGGCAGGCGTGCGGCGTTGGGGATCAGCAGCGCTTGATCTGGCGTATGTATCCGCAGGCCGGTTCGATGGGTATTGGGAGCGTGGGCTGAATGCCTGGGATATCGCAGCGGGCCTTTTGCTGGTGCGCGAAGCGGGTGGCTTTGTCGAAGGTCTCGAAAAGGGTACGAACCCGATGGAAAGCGCTGGGCTGATCTCGGCCAATGGCGCAATTTTCGAAACACTTTGTAAAGAACTTCGCAGCTAATCCGCCTTGGTGACGCCATAAAATCTGGCTTTACAATTTTGCATGTCTGCTAGTTCTTTTTTCATATTGGCGGTTGCCTGCGCCTTTTTCCTGTCCGCGGCCATGATGCTCGTGGCGCCACCGCAATCGGTGACGTCGCTTGAAGTGGGATTGGGGCCCGAAGTGGTATCGCAGCCACTCTGATTGGCGTCAGTGCAAGGCTTTCTGCCTTTGGCCGTCGGTGATCTCATTTGATACCTTTTCTTTAAAATTCGGCAGCGCCTCCCACAGTCGATCTATCTCAACTTCTAACGTACTGAGATCATGTGTATAATCAGGACCGGCTTTATGTCGCCGCATCAATCGTACGCGACGCAGCGTTGCCGACAACAGGTTGCGCATCTCTGCTGTTGCTGCCTCTGCATAGCGCTGAACTGACGCCTCAAGCATCTGTCGGGTCTGCCGTTCTTCGGCGAATTGCGCCATGATCATTTGTCGTTCCAAAGCTGTTGCGACGGATTTCTGCAAAGCCTCGACAGTCAACATCGATTTGGTCAGGTAATCGGCACATCCTTGCCGCATTGCTTCAACGGCGATCCCCACCTGACCCTCGCCAGCAATCATGATGGTGGCTGCCGCAGACTGATTGCTGTGTTCAGTTATCGTGTTGAGGGCATCCAGGCCGGTGTCGGCTCCTAAAAAATAGTCGATAAAAATCAAGTCAAATGATGTGTGATCAAGAGCACGTCTGAACGACAGCAATGAATCTGCTTCCGTCATAATGCAGTTCAAACCCGCGCGGTTGCACAAACGAATCAAAGTTTTTCTGTCGACCTCGCTGTCGTCCAAAACAAGGACGTTCATCTGTTTTATTGGTGATTTTTGAACCGAGGGTTGGGGTGCTGTTTGCGTATTCATAGGCGTCCTCAAGAATATCAGTGAGGGTTTCGTAAAGGTTGCTTCCTGATTTTTGCTTAACGTGAAAAATTTTACCCATTCCGCACAAAATGCCGGATGTGCGTCGGTGCTGGCCTTTACCGTCAGTTAAGATCGAGAGCTGTAAAAACTCACCAAAAGGGCTCTGCTTGCCAATGAATTGCTGCCAGTTTTAAGGACCACACATGGGTTATGACTTGTCTTTCGATCCGTCGATTCCAATGGAAACCGCCGAGACTGAGACCGATGAAATTGTCTACCGGATTTCACATGATCTGCGCGGGTCTGTACGTGCTCTGCAAGAGCTTCCGACGTGGATCGTTGAAGACCTGCAAAAAGCCGCGATCAAGCTGCCGCCAGAAAGCAACCGGCATCTTGAACTTGTGGCCTCGCACGCCTGCCGTCTTGACCTGATGCTGACAGGGCTTTTGGCCTATTCCCGCGTCGGGCGCATGCAGGCGATTGGGGCTGTGACGCCCAGGCTTACGCTTGACGAGGTCATCGATGATATGAGCTTTGGCCTGGAAGTGAAGATCGAGAATCGTTTGGATCGCGGCAAATGCCAGATGGGAGAGACCGATCTGCAAAGTATCTTCTCAATACTGATCACCAACGCCATTCGGTTTCATCCAACCAATTCGCCCCATATTGTCGTCTCGGGCGGGCCTGTCTCGGAAAAAATGTGGCATATTGATGTGACCGATGATGGCGAAGGAATCCCGGAAGACAAACGCGAATTTGTCCTGAAACCGATGACCAAGCTTGTTTCGCGCGATATTGATCCGGGCGCTGGTATGGGGCTTGCCATTTTGCGCAAGATTGCATGGTCCTATCGGGGGGAGGTTGCGGTCTTAAGGCCAAAGTCACATACGGGCACAACGGTGCGGGTGAAGCTGACCGTAAATTAGGAACCCAACACTTTGAGTCAAATTGCATTTCTTTTTGGTTTAAATATCCCGGGGAGGCTTGGAGGGGCAGAGCCCCTCCGGTGCTAGGCCCAAATGGTTTGCTTAGGCCAATTATAAGAATTGCGGCTTAAATCCGCTGTTCAAACCGTGGCCGGGATTGCGAATGGCGGGGTCTTTGCGGCAGGGTTTGGTATGATGTGGAATTCGCACTTAGGCTTTGGATCGCTGTCAAAGGGGCTTCACTGGGTCGGCGCCCTTTTGATCATCGCGATGTTCGGCCTTGGTGCCGCAGCTGTGCAGTATCCGCTGGACACACCCGAGCAAATGGCCGCGAAATGGCAGTTTTTCGCGGTGCACAAAACCATTGGTGTTTGCGCGTTTTTCTATGGCGCATTGCGGCTGATATTCATGCTGGTTCAGGTCAAACCACAGCCCTTGGTGCAGCACGGCGCAACAGAGATTTTTGTCGCCCGCACAGTTCATTGGTTGCTGACACTGCTGATGATTCTGGTGCCGCTGGCCGGTTGGGTGCGCCACGCGTCGCTGCCCGGGTTTGCGCCGCTATATCTGCCCTTTGGCGACACTCTGCCATTCGTGCCCGCCGACCCTCAGCTGTCTGAAATGGCTTCCATGGTGCATTTTGGGTTTGTCGTTTTGTTGGGTCTTACAGTTGTGCTCCACATATCCGGCGCGTTCAAACATCACTTTTGGGACCGGGACGACACGCTCAGGCGGATGCTGCCGGGCACAAGGGGCGAGACAAACGTGCAAAGCGCGGCCCCACTTGTCCTGCCGCTCGCTCTGGCACTCACGTTTGTGGCAGTCGTGGCCTGGATCGCCATCGCCAACACGCCTTTGGTTTAAAACTCCGGCACAAGCGCATCGGGCATGTTCTGATAACACACAGGTCGCAGGAAACGCCGGATCGCCAAGGTGCCGACGCTGGTGGCGCCAAAGTTGGTCGAGGCCGGGTAGGGGCCTGAGTGCACCATCGCATCGGCCACTTCCACGCCGGTGGGGAAGCCGTTGGCCAGAATGCGACCGGCCTTCTGTTCCAGCACAGGCGTCAGGCGCTGTGCGAGGTCCATGTCCGCGTCATCCATTTGCAGCGTGGCGGTCAACTGGCCTTCCAACGACTGCGCAACGGCGATCATCTCGTCTTCGTCTTTGACTGCGACGATCAGACCCAAGGGACCAAACACCTCTTTGGCCAAATGCTCAGACGACAAAAAGGCCGCACCGGTGGTGCGGAACACGTTGGGTGCGGCTTCGCGTGGGCCTGCGTCTTTGGCGAGGATCGTGTCTACGTCTGCGGCCCCTTTGATCTGGTCACGCCCTTTGGCGAAGACATCGGCCATGTGCGGCGTGAGCATTTTTTGCGGGCCGACATTGGCAGCAGCCTCTGAGGCCGCGGCAACAAAAGCATCGGTCTCGGCGCCCTCAATGGCCACGACCACCCCGGGGTTGGTGCAGAATTGGCCTGCGCCCAAGCTCAGCGAGCCGACCCAGCCTTGGGCGATCTCGGCGCTGCGAGCGGCAAGGGCGGCGTGCAAGACGAAAACCGGATTGATCGAGCCCAATTCGCCAAAAAACGGGATCGGCTCGGGACGGGCGGTGGCCAGATTGAAGAGCGCGCGACCCCCGCGGAGCGAGCCGGTAAAGCCCACGGCCTTGATCTGCGGGGCCTGCACAAGGGCGGCACCAACTTCGTTTCCGCCATCGTTGATGTAGGAGAATACGCCCGCCGGCAGTTGCTCTTTTTCGCGCGCGGCATTGATTGCCTGGGCCACGATTTCGCCAGTGCCAGGATGCGCCGGATGCCCTTTGACGACAACCGGGCACCCGGCGGCAAGCGCCGAGGCGGTGTCGCCGCCAGCGGTCGAAAAGGCGAGCGGAAAGTTCGAGGCACCAAAAACAGCGACGGGGCCGATGGGGCGTTGGACCACCTTCAGATCAGGGCGCGGCAATGGCTGACGGTTGGGCATCGCGGCATCATGACGGCGGTCAAGATAGTCACCATGCAAAATGTGCTCGGCAAAAAGGCGCAACTGCCCCGTCGTGCGCCCACGCTCGCCTTGCAGGCGCGCTTCGGGCAACCCTGTTTCTGCCGCGCCGATGGCGGTGATTTCCTCGGCGCGGGCCTCAATTTCGTCTGCGATCGCGTTGAGAAAAGCAGCGCGTGTCTGGCGCAAGGTTGCGGCATAAAACGGAAAGGCCGCTTCTGCGGCGGCAGCGGCCTCGGCCACCAAAGCAGGTGTGCCCTTGGAGAATGTTTGCGCCTCCCCTGTGACCGGGGCGGAGGTGAATGTGCCTTCGCCGTCTTTCCATGTGCCGCCCACGAGGCTTTTTCCGGTAATCATCTGCCATCCTCCGCTTGAGTTTGCCCAAGTGCATCAAAGCCTTTGCAGACATGACGTCAAGCCGATTGCAGGGAGGCTGTTCCTCTCAGGTTATGAACGCATGGCGGTTTGGGGCTGTGCCCCCTTGGCCTGTCGGCCAATTCCCCCGGGATATTTTACCCAAGAAGAAGGAAAATTTTTAGTTGAATTTGACTTACTTCATGGGGACCAGGTTGAGCAATGGGTGGATTTCCAGGCAAGAAAGCGCACCGGTCGTTGCCGATGCGCCCCAAATGCTCGTTTCTTGCCTAGTCTCAGGAGCGGCTTTCGCCCACTCGGCCAACTGCTGCGGAACCCGTCGTCTGCAAATTGGCGCAATGGGCGATCAGCGTCGTCCGCTTAATATGGATAAAGAGTGTCATCGACTTTGGCGCCCTGGTTTTGGCCGCAGGCATCGGTTTCTGAAAAGACTTAATTGCAACAACGTTACTCACTGCTTCACTCCTCTCGCGTTCTCAAGAACACACAACCACCTCAATGTGACCGAGTATGGGCACAAAGAGGGTATCATTTCGGTTAATGTTTCCGAAAAAGGGCGAACGGTTTAAGAAAGGATCAGCAACCATAGCCAAACTGTGGCAACTGACACCGTGGTTGCGATCAGCACAGAAGAGGCCGCCACACGTTTGGCCGCCCCGTACATATTGGCGAAAATATAGGCGTTCATGCCCGGTGCCATCGCGGCGGTAAGCACCACCGAGCGCATGGCGTTCTGGTCAAGGCCAAGGGCGCGCCCGGAGCTGTAAGAAATGACAGGATGGACCACCAGCACGATCACCACGACCATTGCGATGGTTTTCAAATCCCCCTCGGGGCGGTAGCGCACAAGGATCCCGCCCAGGGCAAAAAGGGCCGTGGGCAGGGCGGAACGCGCGATCAGATCAATCGCCTCGGTAATCGCACCCGGCAGGGGCAGGCCGCTGAGATTTACGATCAGTCCCAATGCGATGCCGATGATCAGAGCGTTGTGGAACATCGCCGAGACGACCTTGCGCAGGGTGGCGATTACGCCCTTTCCGGTGCTGCGCGCAATTTCCATCGTGGTGATGCCGAGCAGGTAGCAAAATGGTGCATGCATCGCGAGGATGGCATAGTTGCCCGCCAGTGCCTCGGGTCCGTAGGCGCGTTCGGTGATCGGCAGGCCCAGAAGAACCGAGTTAGAGAAAAGGCAGCAAAACCCGATGGCGATGGCGTCTGGCCAGCTGCGTTTGAAGATCAGCCGTGCGCCCGCGATACCAAGCGCAAAGCACAAAGTCGCGCCGATGTAGAAGGAAAAGAGCAGATCGAACCGAAATCCGGTTGAGAGATCAAGCTTGGAGAGCGCGCTGAACAGCAGACAGGGGATCGCCACGCCTTGGGTGAATTTCATCAGCGCATCGACTGTGGCCTCGCTGATATAGTCTTTCCAGACCGTCAGGTAGCCCGCGCCAATGACCAGAAAAACCGGGATGATGACGTCCAGAAGGGCCTGCACAGCGGCTAGTCCGGCAGGCTGAGCTGCAAGCCGTCGAAGGCGGGCTCGATATGACTGGGCGTTTCGTCAAGAATGGTTTGATAGTCGAGATCGATGTGCATGTTGGTCAGAACCGCGCGCTTTGGGGTAAGGGTTTCGATCCACTCCAGGGCTTGATCAAGATGCGCATGGGTCGGGTGCGGCGCGCGGCGCAGGGCATCGACGATCCAGATATCAAGGTCCTTCAGTGCAGGCCATGCGTCGTCGTAAATCTTTGATACATCAGGCAGATAGACCAGCGTCTTGATGCGAAATCCAAGCGCGTCGATGGCACCGTGATCGACTTTGAAGGGGGTGAAAGTGATCGCGCCGCCTGCACCGCCGATGGTGACATTGCCTTCATCGATTGTGTGCATGTCCAGGATTGGCGGATAGGGTGACCCTTCGGGCTGGGTGAAGGCATACCCAAAGCTGGAGTAAAGCCGTTCCTGTGTCGGGCCGTCGGCCCAGACGTCAAGGCGGTCTTTCCGGTTGAACACGATCTGGCGCAGATCATCGATGCCGTGCACATGGTCTGCGTGGCCGTGGGTGAAAAGAACGGCATCAAGGGTGCCTATGCCTGCGTCGAGGAGCTGTTCGCGCATGTCGGGCGAAGTGTCGATCAGCACAGTCGTTGTGCCGTCTTGGGTGATGCGTTCGACCAGCATCGAGCAGCGGCGACGGCGGTTTTTCGGGTTGTCGGGATCGCAATCACCCCAAAGTCCGCCCAGGCGCGGGACGCCACCGGACGAGCCACAGCCGAGGATGGTGAACCTTAATTCTGCCATTGGGCGGCTTTCGCAAAGAGACGGTTGAAGTTGGCTTCGGTTTGGGCGGCGAAGTCCTCATAGCTGAGGTTAAAAATCTCCGCGCCCACGGCGGCGGTGTCGGCCACGTAAGACGGCTCGTTGCGCTTGCCGCGATTGGGGGGCGGCGCAAGATAGGGGCTGTCGGTTTCGACCAGGATCCGCTCCAGCGGTGCACGCGCAAAGATGTCGCGGACCTCCTGACTTTTGGGGAAGGCGGCGATGCCGGACATGGACAGGTAAAACCCCAGATCAAGCGCGGCTTCCGCCAAGGCCGGGCCAGAGGAAAAGCAGTGCATGACGCAGGCATAGGGGCTTGCACGATGCTCCTCGGTTAGAATGCGGGCCATGTCGTCGTCGGCGTCGCGCGCGTGGATGATCAGCGGCAGGCCGGTCTGGCGGGTGGCCTCAACGTGGATGCGCAGGCTTTGCTGCTGCGCGTCCTTGCTTTCAGCGGTGTAATGGTAATCAAGGCCGGTTTCGCCGATGCCGACGAATTTCGGGTGCTTGGCGAGTGCGACAAGCTCTTCAACGCGCGCCATCGGTTCGTCTGCCACCGACATCGGGTGCGTGCCAGCGGCGTAGAAGACAGGATCATGCGCCTCGGTTAGCGCGCGAACCTGCGGTTCAGTGCGCAATTTGGTGCAGATCGTCACCATCCGGTGCACGCCCCGGGACGCGGCGCGCGCGATAAGTTCGGGGACTTCGCCGTCAAATTGCGGGAAGTCGAGGTGACAGTGGCTGTCCGTCAGGGGGGCAGTGGCGCTCATGCGCACACCCGTACCCTTAAAGTGGTTGCAACGGCAAGATGGCTCAGCCGCGCGATGCCTCTGCCACGCGCAAAAATGCATCCATCAACAGGCTTTGCGGATCGATGTTCACGGCACGACCGTGTCCGATCCGCGCGCCAAGTTCCTGTTGCAGAGCAGCCCAGGTCTTGGCGGCTGCGGGTGAGGGGGAAAGCCGCGCCATCACCTCAGCCTCGCCAGCGCAGGCCTCGGGGGTGGGCGGATGCCCGGCACCTGTGCGCGCCAGACGGGTCAGTGCCAGATCGAGCAGGCGCACCAGCAGATCAAGCCGGGCTTCGGCCCCGCGTGCCGTTGCCTTTTCGGTGATTGCCGCGATGGCGGTGCGATCAATCTGCGGGCAGGTGTCGAGCAGGGCTATGATCCGGGCATAAAGAGCAATGCCGTCTTCGGCCAGCACGCGCAGGGCATCGCCAGCCGAGCCGCCTGAGAGGGCGCTGAGAGCGTCTGCTTTGTCTGGATGCGCGCCCGCCTGATCGAGTGCATTGGCCAAGGCGTCAGGAGACAGCGGGTTCATCCGCAGGACGCGGCACCGCGAGCGGATGGTTGGTAAAAGCCGCGCGGGCTGATGGCTGACAAGGATCAGCGTGGCCCCCTTGGGTGGCTCTTCCAGCACCTTGAGCAGCGCGTTGGCGGCTGAAGGGTTCATCTCGTCGGCACTGTCCACGATGACGACACGGCGGCCCCCATCGGTGGCGGAGAGGCCAAAAAAGCTGTTGAGCTTGCGCACCTCGTCGACGGTGATCTGTGCTTTGAGCTTCTTGCGGTCGTGGTCCCATGCGCGCCGGATCAGCAGGCAACCCGGCTCGGATAGCGCGGCAATCCGGTGCGCGACCGGGTGGTTCGGGTCGATGTCGAGTGTAGTGGGGGCGGGCGCTTCACCAAAAAGGCCCGCGTCAGCAGGAACCTCTGTCAGCAGGAACCGCGCCATGCGCCAGGCCAGCGTCGCCTTGCCGATGCCGCGCGGGCCGGTCAGCAGCCAGCCGTGATGCGCGCGTTCACCGGTAAGGGCGGCCAGAACCTCTGCTTCGATGGCGTCATGGCCGAAAAGCCGAAGCGTCTCGCGCGGGTGTGGTGCGCCGTCGGCCTGGTCTGCCTGTGGCAGGTCGTCGTCGCTCATGCCGCTAGGTCCGCCAGCATCGCAATATCGTGGGCAATCGCGTCCGGATCGCGATGGCCGTTGACAAGATGGCACCGTTCGGGGGCTGCAGAGGCCAGCGCCATGAAGCCTTCGCGCAGTTTGAACTGAAATTCCGCGCCCATATCTTCGAACCGGTCTTCGCCCGATTTACGGGCCAATCCGCGCGAGAGTGCCTCACTCGGGTCCATGTCGATAATGAAGGTCAGATCCGGTTCAATCCCGATCATCATGTCGTGCAGGTTGTCTACGAGTTTGCGCAGATCGCCGCGCGTCGTACCCTGATAGACCCGCGTACTGTCGGCAAACCGGTCCGAGATGACAGTGGCACCACGCTCAAGGGCAGGGCGGATCGTGCGCTCCAGATGGTCGCGGCGCGCGGCTGTGAAGAGCAGAATTTCCGTCTCGGCCGACCAGCGCTCAGGGTCGCCTTCGACCAGAAGTCGGCGAATTTCTTCGGCACCGGGTGCGCCGCCCGGTTCGCGCGTCAGAACGACATCTTCGCCCTTGGCGCGTAAATAAGCAGCCAGCAGGCGCGCCTGTGTAGACTTGCCCGATCCGTCGATGCCCTCGAATGTGATAAAGCGCCCTTGGCTCATTCCATCAGGGTTTGCACTTGCCCCATGGCCTTGTCAAACAACACCAGCGCCGAGGCCCGCATCCGGGGCAAAAAGCCACCACGCGCCACGGCCCGGTCCGAGATCAGAGGGATGCGTTTTTCGGGCATATCGGGTGCTGTGACCACCAGTTCGGCCACTTCTCCACCGATTGATATGGGGGCCTCAAGCGGCGTGCGAAATTCAACGCGGGTTTTCACCGAGTCTTGTCCGATGGCTGGCACCAGAAGCTCCACATCGTCTTTGACAACCGCGTTCAGTCGCTGATGGTCGCCCAGCCAGACGGGAATTTCGGCAAGGATATCGCCGCTTTCGGCCAGCTTTTTCTGCAGGAACTGGCGAAAGCCCCAGTTGATCATCGCTTCTGCCTCTTGCCGCCGCTCGGCCTGAGCGTTGAGACCAGTGAAAACAAAGACGATCCGACGCTCGCCCTGAAGGGCCGAGCCGACAAGACCAAAGCCTGCTTCCTCCGTGTGCCCGGTTTTCAACCCGTCCGCGCCCATGCCAAGCCCCAAAACAGGGTTTCGGTTGAACCGGTTCGAAGGAGAGCGCCCGTCAAAATCGAATTCCTCAAGCGCGAAATAGCCATAGTATTCAGGGAATTCGGTGATCATCCGCGTGGCCAGATGGCCAAGGTCGCGGATGCTCATCCGGTGGTTTGGGTCAGGCCAACCGCTTGAATTGGCGAAGGTTGAGTTGGTCAGCCCAATTTCGATCCCGCGCGCGTTCATCTGCCGGGCAAAGGCGTCTTCGGTGCCCGCAAGCCCTTCGGCAACCACGATGCAGGCGTCGTTGCCCGACTGCACGATGATACCCTTGATCAGTTGTTCGACGCTGGGCCGGTCGGTTTCATCCAGAAACATCGTCGAGCCGCCCATCAACCGCGCCTTGGTCGAGACCGAAAACGTCGTGTCCAAGGTCACCCGCCCGTCGCGAAGCGCCTCAAACAACATGTAAAGCGTCATCAGCTTTGACATCGACGCGGGCGGCAAAGGCGTGTCGGCGTTTTTCTCAAAGAGCACGGTGTCGGTGCCCACGTCGTAAAGATAGGCCGCTGTCGCTTGTGTCTCGAAGGCGGCGCGGGCCGGTTGCGGGGAGGACACGGCGCAGGCCGAGATCAGCGCAGCCGTGCAAAGCGTGACGATTTTCTTCAGCATCAAAGCTCTCCGTTATGCTGCGTCAGTTGGGCGACAAGAACGCGTCGCTGTACCCAAGGCCTCGGATTTTACCCAGTAGGGCCGCCTGATCGTCCGGGGTCGCCATCGGGCCGACGACCACGCGCCAGCGATTGTTGCCCGGAATGATGGTGGGCACGATGCCAGCCTCGCGCAAGGTCGATGCTGCCGCGGCGGCGTTTTCTTCGACGCTAAAGAGGCCAACCTGGATGAAGGGGTTCTTCAACGTGCTGGCAGCCGGTGCAGGCGCGGGCTCTGCGGCGGCGGTGCGTTCGGGGCGTGCGACCGGTTTGTCGTCAGCCTCGGCAGCCGCGATTGCGGCGGCCGCACCGGTGGTGACCGGATCAAGGGTTTGCGTCTCAACCTCGGGCACTGTGCCAGTGTCGGCGTCTGCCGCGACCGAGGCGGCGGTGGGCTCTTTGGGTTTGTTGCGCAGGCTGTCGCGGAACCGGCCCCAGAAGCCTTGCCGTCTGGGCGCTTGGTTCGCCGCTACGGCAGCACCCGCTCCTGCGGCCGCAACAACACCCGTGCCATCGCTGTCATCAACACGGGCAGCTTCGGGCGGCGCATCAACGCTTTGGGCACCGTCTTCGCCCACGACTTCCTCGGAAATCACCGGATCGGGTTCGATGATGACTTCTTCCTGCCGGACGGCTATCACCGTAAGCTCTGTCGGTTGACCCGCCAGAATGCCCAAGGCTGCCGCCGCGTCAGACGAAAGCTGAATGCGCGGACCGGGGTTGTCACGTTCGCGCCGGAAAAGGGCACCTGCGATTTGCTTGCCGGTCTTGGTGTTGGTGATCAGCGCACGCTCGGGCTCTTTCACGTCCGGATGTGCCACCCAGATGCCGCCCAACGACGGGCGACCATCCCAAAGCGCACTTTCAGTAACCGAAAAAATATCAGGCCTTTCAACGTCTTGCATGACCGAGCGCACTTGCTGCTCGGCGCTGGCCTCACCTTCTTCTGGTTTTGGAGTAATGCCCTCGAATTCATCACAACCGCTGACGACGAGAAGTGTCCCTATCGAAAACGCCGCAATCCACGCCGATCCTGATGCCATCAGCTGCTGCTCCTTGGTTGGACTGTTAGACGAAATTGCCTGTGCGCCCTTGCTTCTTTTTTTCTCAGTTTACAGGGAAGTTGCGGGCATGGAAAGGGAACAAGGCATCACTGGCAAAGCGATGCCGAAACCGTGCTTTCAGAATCATTTGTCTCCCGCTATCAGGGCGGTGTCGGAGGAGTGGCAGAGTGGTTGAATGCACCGGTCTTGAAAACCGACGTAGGTGAAAGTCTACCGTGGGTTCGAATCCCACCTCCTCCGCCAATCTGGCGACATAATCCTTTGTTATATATGCATTTATACAGATGGATTTATTCTTCGTCCCCCAATTTGACCGCCAGTTCCATCTTTATTGGTTGGACAAGGGATCAAAATTTTTGGACGATCCGTTTCACATAGAGAAACGATTCTTCATTTTGATTAACTAGGGAATTTCAATGGCACTCACTAATGCTGATGCGAAAATTGTTTTGGGAATGGTTGCGCGTGGCGATAGCAGGCACCACATCGCGGCATGGTTTGGCGAAAATCAGGCCCGTATTGCTGAAGTCGAGCAAGGCTCGCATGGTCAACAAACGCCAGCGCCACCTGAAGACTTGCCGCCTAAGGGGCCGCCGGGATTAAAAGGTAGGCGTATGCGTGCATTTGCAGCAAAGGCTCTGAAGGCGCTTGAAGAAGATGATTTAGAAGCGGCAAGACAAGCGCTTGAGGCAGGGTTAGCCAGATTCGATAGCAACGAAGCCTAGTTATAGTCGCCTGACTTTTCGAGTTTTCGGCGACATGGTGGAACCCAAGTCAAATTGGGACAGCTGGTGTTTGCGTGGAAATCCCAAACGAACCAAGCATAACCCGTCGCGGTAGATGCCTTCTGGTCAACTCTTCCCCGAACCATCGGGACACGTTCTGTGAATTGAGCGAATATCGTAGGCGGTTGGTCCCTAAATAGATTTTCATACCGACCAATGCTCTCCAAAAAGACGGTTCGGGCCAGGATAGCAACGCCGTTAGTCGCGATTTGTCTTGCTCGGTCAATAAACTCGCTTGCAAGTCGAAAGGGTGGATTTGTTATTACCCAATCATGGGACTTCGCTTGGAA
>JABDJX010000301.1 GCA_013003245.1 Silicimonas sp.
GTTCACCTGTGAGAAAAGGCAGGAACAGGACGCCATTTGATCCAGGTGGTACGTCTATGGCGGCTTCATTGATCTTGCGTGCAATCTCGGCTGCATCTTCTCCGCCAAAGCTATTGGGGTGCAGGGATGCGAACCAGTCAAGAGCAGATGCCCCCGATTGCGGCGCAAGACCACGTATCCAGTCGCTGGTAAACGGGTGGTGAAGCGTGGCACCTAATGGCGGATCGATGAACGGTTCCGGTGGCATGATATAAGTCACAACAGCCGTCGTCCCAAGGATCAGACACAAGGCACCGGGCGCGCTGATACCAAGGCCAGTCATCATGGAAACCACGTCGGATGACCCCCGTGCAACGGGCACTTTTGGCAAGCCAAGGTCTGCCGTGAGCGGCCCGGCAAGGCTGGTGGAGGGCACCGGCGCCGGCAACCGGTCAGTCAGATCAGGCAAACCGAGGGCCGCAAAAACCTCAGGCGCATAGAGTTCGGCATCCAGATCGAGAAACGGAATGGTCGCGTCGCTGAAATCCGTGCCAATCGTGCCCGTCAGCTTCCAGACGATCCAATCCTTGGCATGAAAGATGTGAGCGACGCGCGCAAAAGCCTCAGGCTCATTATCCTGCACCCAGCGCAAGGCAGGGCCCGATGCTCCGGGCCAAATGGCAGTGCGACAGTACTGACTGATAAGGTCAGAGGTCCCGTCTTCGGCCCACTCCGTGATATAGTCGCTCGCGCGTGCATCGTTCCACAGGATCGCATTTCGAACCGGTTGCAAATCAGCATCCAGCATCCAAAGCCCATCGCCTTGGGCGCAGACGCCAATGGATTGAACGGCGTCTGCATCAACCTTGGCAACGACACCCTTAAGGCAGGCCAGCGTCGCCTCCCAGACCTCTTCCATTGGCAGTTCCGACCAGCCTTCATGGTCGCGGCGCACAAGTACATCGCGACGCGCCTCAGCAACCCGCACGCCTTGCTCTGTAAAGGCAGCTGCCTTGACTGCAGTAGTGCCGACGTCAACGCCGATGAAAAGCGGGTCTTTCAAACGGTCCTCCCTGGATACATGGCCGATCATAGGCTCGAGTTTTGACAGAGGTGTGCTTGAGGTAAAGGCATTCTTAATTTACATATGGCAGTATTTTCGACATATGTTTACATTATCGCGAGATTAATCTGTGCAAAAAGCCAAAACCACCGAAGACATCGCATTGGGCATCCGCCGCCGGGTGTTCGAACATGCGATCCGCAACAACGGCGGTTATCTTTCGCAAGCCTGCTCTGCGGCGGAGCAATTGGCATGGCTCTATAACGAGGCGTTGAACATACGCGCGCCAACTTTGCCGATGATCCCCAAACCGTTTGGCGGCGTACCTTCGGCCGCGAACCCCGGCTATCACACCGGCGCGGGGTATAACGGACCGGTTGCACCACATCTGGACCGGCTGTTCATCGCGCCTGCCCACTATGCGCTTGTCGCCTACGCCGCCTTGATCGAGGTCGGTCGTATGGCGCCCGAAGGGCTGGAGATGTTCAACAAAGACGGCTCATCGGTCGAGATGATCGGGGCAGAGCATTCGCCGGGCATGGAGGTGCATAACGGCACGCTGGGCATTGGCCTTTCAACGGCAGCGGGCCTTGCATGGGGCCGTAAACGGCGGGGCGAGACCGGAAAGGTCTGGGTCTATATGTCGGATGGCGAGGTGCAGGAAGGGCAGACATGGGAGGCCATTCAGTGCTGCGCGCATCACCGGATCGACAATGTGACAGCGGTAATGGACGTGAACCGCCAGCAGTGTGATGGAGCGATGAATACCGTCATGGAGGCTGGCGATATTGCCAAAAAGATGGAGGCATTTGGCGCGAAAGTGGTATGGGCCGATGCGCACAAGCTTGACGAGTTGCGCGTGGCGGCCCGCACACCTCATCGGGGCAAACCTCTGATCATCCTTGCCAATTCATCCCCGTTCAGAGGCATGCCGACGCTGCAGGAACGGTTTCCGCGACTGCACTACGTGCGCTTCAAATCGAAAGCTGAACGCGCGCGATACAACATTGAGATCGCAAAATCGCTCAAGGTTGAGCCCGTGAACTATGAAGGGTACTCCGCATGACCAAAGTTGTGAACCGGCCTTATGAGCGCGCCTTCGAGCAGTTCGCGCGCACCAATCCAGACGTGCTTTGCCTGTCGGCTGATCTGACCTCGTCTTGTGAGATCGACAAATTTCGCGACGCGCACCCAGATCAGTTCCTGTCGCTTGGCATGGCCGAACAAAACATGATGAGCTTTGCAGGCGGCCTTGGGCTGGCGGGCTATCGCCCTTTCATCCACACCTTTGGCGTTTTCTGCTACCGCCGTCCTTATGATCAACTGGTCGCATCAATTGCATACCCACGGCGCAAGGTACGGATCATGGGGTTTCTGCCCGGTATCACCACACCAGGTGGAATGACGCATCAGGCAATTGAAGACATCTCGGTTATGCGATCGATCCCGAACATGACAATTCTGGAAACGGGTGATGCGACTGAGGTGGAAAGCATTTGCGCCGCAGCCGATAGCATCGATGGTCCCGTCTATTGCAGGATTCTGCGCGGCCAAGTGCCCCGGCTTTTTGATACCCCAATCGTCGTGGGCCAAATGCGCGAATTGAGCCTGGGCGACGATGTTCTGGTTGTGACCGCTGGCATCATGACGGAAGAGGCAATGCGTGCCAGACACGCCCTTGAAAACGCTGGCGTTTCCGTGCGGCACTTGCATCTTAACACAATCAAGCCGTTTAATGAAAAGCCACTTTTAGATCACATCAACAGCGTCAAAAGCGGTGTGATTACGCTTGAAAACCACGTCACCGAAGGCGGCATAGGCTCGCTTGTGGCCGAGATCATGGCGGACAACGGCGTTGGCAAAAGGCTGAAGCGCCTTGGGCTGAAAGACACTTACGCCCATGGCGGATCAAAGACTTACCTGATGCGGTACTATGGGCTCGACGCCTTTGCTTTGGTTTGTGGGGTCGAGGAACTGTTGGGCCAAAAGCTGGCGATTGCGCCCGAAAGTCTCTCTGGCGCCCGCGTTGAGGCCGCACATTCGCTGGCCAAGGCAGAGGCGCTGTGATGGATCGGTTTGTTATCACTTATCGGCTCGCCGCTTTGAATCAGGCAGAGGCAGAAGCGCTTGCCACCGCAATCGCACTTGAAAACACGCTTGAGATCCCGCGCGACGTGGTGCCGAAGGGGTATATTGAAGATGTTGTTTTGGGGCGGGTGAAAACCGTGACCTCGAAATTCGAAGGCGTCTGGCACGCGCGCATTGGTTATCACATTGACGCAGTCGGGCACGAGTTTCCTCAGCTTTTGAACGTGATATTGGGCAATGCATCGATCCTGAAGGGGGTTAAAGCCCTTGGGCTGGAAAGCAATCCCGACCTCGTGGAGCGCTTTCCCGGTGCACGTTTTGGGGCGGAAGGTGTGCGCAAACTGACAGGACGCAAGAGCGGCGGTCTTATCTGCCCCGTGGTAAAACCACAAGGCGCTGCCACCAGCGTACTGGCAGAGCTTTGTTATCGCACCGCACGCGCGGGCGCCGATATCGTCAAAGAAGATCACGGTCTTGCGAACCAAGAGGCAGCCCCGTTTCGAGCGCGCGTCAAAACCTGCGCCATGGCCGTCGCCCGCGCCAATGCCAAGCGCAACGACGAAGGTGATGAAAGCCAAGCTCTCTATTTTGCCAACATCGGCGGACATGGCGATCAGGTGCGGGACCTTGCGATGTTTGCCAAAGAAGCAGGTGCGCATGGTATCTTGCTGATGCCCGGCCTATTCGGCTTTGACGCAATGAACCGTCTCGCTCAGGACCCGGAATTTGACCTTCCCATCATGGCGCATCCATCACACTTGGGGCCTTATGTACTTTCACCTGACAATGGGTACGGGCATGGGATGCTGTTTGGAACCTTGATGCGTCTGGCCGGAGCAGACATCTCGGTTTTTCCGAATTACGGCGGCAGGTTCGGGTTTTCCAGAAAGGAGTGTCTGGACATCGCGCACGCATGCGAAACGCGCGATGGTCCGGGAAAAGCCATCTTGCCCAGCCCAGGCGGCGGCATGTCGATCGAGCGGCTTGGGGAAGTAAGGGCCACCTATGGAGACGATTGCGCGTTCTTGCTGGGTGGAAGTCTGCTTCAATGCGGCGCGAGGATTGATGAAGCCATCAAGAAAATCCGCAAAACACTCGGCAACTGATATGTTTACTCAGGCGAAATCTTGCCTAACTCCATGTTTCTAAAGGGCAACGCGGGATCATTTTTAATTAAAATTTATTAACGTTGTGGTGACCCAAAATGTGCCAACTGTTACGGCAGACCTGTAATGGTTACTGGAGTGCATATGAACGTGCGAGAGACCGGATTGTCCGGCTTAAAAGTCATTGAACCGCGCCGGCATGCGGATGAAAGAGGTTTTTTCTCTGAAAGCTGGAATCGGAAAAGTCTTTTGGATGCGGGAATCCACCTGGATTTTGTCCAGGACAATCATTCATTTACTCTGAATAAAGATGCCATTCGAGGCTTGCACTATCAGGCGCCACCATTTGGGCAGACCAAACTGGTTCGGTGTGGCCGCGGCAGTCTGTTTGACGTCGCAGTCGATGCGAGGCGGGGTTCTCCTACCTACGGAAATTGGTTCGGAATTGAGCTAAGTTTCGACAATGGCCTGCAATTGCTTGTCCCTGAGGGTTTTTTGCATGGATTTGTCACACGTGAACCGGAAACAGAAATCGTCTACAAGGTAACAAATACCTTCAACGCTGCCTCAGACGGTGCGGTCCGCTGGGACAGCTGTGGTATCAATTGGGGTATAAAAGCGCCCACGGCCATTTCAGAGAAAGACGCAAATGCCGTTGCTTTCGATGCATTTGAAAGCCCTTTTGAATGGAACCCGGCATGAAAATTCTTGTCACAGGTGGAGCAGGCTTTATTGGCTCTGCAGTGGTGCGCCAAGGCATCCGTGATGGGCATGACATCGTAAATCTTGACGCACTGACCTATGCCGCAAACCTTGCCAATGTAGCGCCGGTTTCGAATGCGCCTGGTTATGTGTTTGAGCAAGTATCGATAACCGACGCAAATGCGCTGAGCAGTGTGTTTGCACGTCACAAGCCCGATGCGGTTATGCACCTGGCCGCGGAATCCCATGTGGATCGCTCTATCGACGGGCCGGCGGCCTTCATTGAGACAAATATCACCGGCACTTACACACTTCTCGAAGCCGCCCGCGCGTATTGGAAAGATCAAGAACAACCTGACAGTTTTCGATTTCACCATGTGTCCACCGATGAGGTGTTCGGATCGCTTGGTGAAACAGGCATGTTCACCGAAGACACCCCTTACGATCCGCGCAGCCCCTACTCTGCCAGCAAGGCATCAAGCGACCATCTGGTCCGTGCCTGGGGCGAGACCTATGGTTTGCCAATTGTTTTGACCAATTGCTCCAACAATTACGGCCCCTACCATTTCCCGGAAAAACTGATCCCTGTCGTGATCCTGAATGCGCTTCATGGCCGACCGATCCCGGTCTATGGCGCAGGCGAGAATGTGCGCGACTGGCTTTATGTTGAAGACCATGCGGACGCCCTGCTTCTGGTTTTGCAAAAGGGCGTGACTGGCCGCAGTTATAACATTGGCGGCGAGAACGAGGCGCGCAACATTGATCTGGTAAGGACGATTTGCACGCTTTTAGACGCACGCAGACCCCAAAATGCCCCGCATGAGCGTTTGATCGAATTTGTGGAAGACCGTCCCGGTCATGATTTGCGATATGCAATTGATCCGACGCGCATTCGCGAAGAGTTGGGATGGCGTCCTTCGGTCACCGTTCAAGAAGGACTGGCCAAAACCGTGGATTGGTATTTGGCCAATGAAGAGTGGTGGCAGCCTCTGTTGGATCGACAAGGTGTTGGCCACCGGTTGGGAACGGTTTGATGTTTCTTGCACCCGATTTGAGCCATAATGATCGAGGACAGCTATGACGGTCCTTGTCTTTGGAAAGAACGGGCAGGTTGCGCGCGAACTTCGGCGCCTTCTACCTGACGCGGTATTTCTTGGCCGCGACGCAGCAGACCTTACAAAGCCACAGATTTCTGCAGAGCTTATCCGGGCACACAATCCGTCCTGTGTGCTAAATGCTGCCGCTTACACCAACGTTGACAAAGCCGAAGCCGAATTTGACATGGCCGCCACCATCAACGGCACGGCACCAGCGATTATGGCCGAAGCTGCGCAGAAACTTGGTATTCCGTTTGTTCATATCTCAACAGATTATGTATTTGACGGAAGCGGCAGCGCACCGCGCCGATCTGACGACCCGGTCGGGCCAATCTGCGCTTATGGTCAGACCAAATTGCAGGGCGAGATTGGCGTGCGTGCAGCGCATGAAACAGCCGTCATCCTGCGTACATCGTGGGTGTTTTCTGCTCATGGTACGAACTTCGTGAAGTCGATGCTGCGCCTTGGTCCAAGCAACGAAAACATCCGCATCGTGGCCGATCAGATTGGGGGGCCGACACCTGCAAAAGACATTGCTGCCGCTGTTTTTGCGATTGCCAGTTCACAGATCAACGAACGCAAACCTGGCGCTACGTACCATTTTTCGGGAGCGCCAGACGTAAGCTGGGCTGATTTCGCACGTGAAGTTTTTTCGCAAAAAGGTTTGCCAACAAAAGTCGTCGATATCACCACGAGCGAGTTTGTCAGACCCGCCAAGAGACCGTTAAATTCGCGATTGAATTGCGAAAGTCTGGCGCGTGATTACAACATCGGACGCCCCGATTGGCGCATGGGGTTGGCCGAGGTTTTGGCGGAGTTGGCGACATGATGAACGTCAGCTTTGCGCAGCCCCGCGAGATGGTTGAATTTGACGGCGAGCGCTGCACGCCCTGGGTCGAAACGCAAATCCTTTCCGCTCATATCCATCGCTATCTCAGTGTACTGGAGCTTTGTCAGGGCAAGCGTGTCCTCGATATTGCCTGCGGAGAGGGGTACGGCGCGGCAATGCTGATCCGAAATGGTGCTGCTTGCGTCACTGGCGTCGATATCGATGCCGAGGCCGTGGCACGCGCAAACCGCGTTTATGCCCATGACGGACTTGGGTACGCGCAAGGCGATATTCGCCAGCCGCTTCCTTTGGATGATGATGCCTTTGATGTGATCGTTTGCTTTGAGACGATTGAACATATCGCCGAGCACGATGCCTTTATTGCGGAACTTGACCGCGTTCTGGCCCCCGGCGGTGTCGTGGTGATCAGCACACCGGATGCGCGCACGTCTGACCCCGATGCACCCAACCCGTTCCACGCCAAGGAACTGACCGAGGCTGAATTCCTGAATCTGATTGGCAAGACATTCGAGCATGTCTCAACCTGCTACCAAGGCTTTCATTTTGGGTCTGTCATCACACGCGAAGATGGGTCGGGAGCGTCTCAGAACTGGTCCCGTCAGGGCTTTCTCGACTACGCGGAAGATCAACAACTGCTGCGTCGCTACGTCATCGCAGTGGCCTCACACGACGCAGAGGTCGACATTCCGATTGGACTGCTGCACGACGGCTTGATAATCGCATCCCTGAACAAACGCATTCGCGCACTGGAAGCTGAACTGGCGTCAGCGCGCGCCGAACAAACGACGGTAAGCACATGACCAATCGCAAAGGTATCATTCTGGCCGGAGGGTCTGGCACGCGGCTTTATCCGATCACCATCGGCGTCTCAAAACAGCTTCTGCCTATCTACGATAAGCCGATGATCTACTACCCGCTGAGCGCTTTGATGCTAGCGGGCATCCGAGAGATTGCGATCATCACGACACCGGGTGATCAACTGCAATTTCAACGGCTTATGGGCGATGGAAGCCAGTGGGGATTGAAGTTCACGTGGATAGAACAACCCACACCGGACGGGTTGGCACAGGCCTATCTTCTTGCCGCAGATTTTCTGGATGGCGCACCCTCGGCAATGGTGTTGGGGGACAACATTTTCTTTGGCCACGGCCTGCCGAAAATTCTGGCGCGTGCGGATGCACAGGCGTCTGGCGGCACCGTCTTTGGCTATCGTGTGGCCGACCCCGAGCGTTATGGAGTTCTGGACTTCGATGGCGATACCGTGAAGGGCATTATCGAAAAGCCAACAGAGCCGCCGTCTAATTATGCTGTTACCGGTCTCTACTTTTTAGATGGCACAGCCCCCGAACGCGCGGCGCAGGTGAAACCCTCTGAGCGTGGCGAGTTGGAAATCACCGATCTGCTGGAACTTTACCTGAACGATGGGGCGCTGACCGTCGAGAAGATGGGCCGCGGATATGCCTGGCTTGATACCGGCACGCATGCATCGCTTTTGGATGCGGGAAATTTTGTGCGCACGCTGACCGCGCGGCAAGGTTTGCAGTCGGGCTCACCTGAGGAAATTGCCTTTGAAAGCGGTTGGATCAGCCGCGATGAACTTCTTGAAGCCGCCAAACCGCTGGCTAAGAATTCCTACGGCGCATACTTGCGACAAGTGGCAAAGGACGGCGCGTGAAAACAGCGCTGATCACCGGGGCGGCAGGCTTTATCGGCTTTCACGCGGCGAAACGCTGGCTGGATGACGGTTGGCGCGTTGTCGGAGTGGATGCGTTTTCTGAGTACTACGATCCGCAGTTAAAGCGCGACCGCGCCGCCATGCTTGCGGCCTCTCCTAATTACGTCGAGATCGAAGGCAAAATCCAAACGCCGGGGCTATTGGCGGATGCTCTGGCACAATACACGCCTGAAGTCGTCGTTCATCTCGCCGCTCAGGCTGGTGTCCGATTTTCCATCGAAGCGCCGCGCACCTATGTTGAGTCTAACCTGCAAGGCACGTTTGAGCTTTTGGAGGCCGCGCGCGCCACACTGCCAAAGCATTTACTGTTGGCGTCAACATCGTCGGTCTACGGGGCAAATACGGTTATGCCTTATGCCGAGACGCATAAGGCTGACGCCCAAATGTCGTTTTATGCCGCCACAAAGAAGGCGAACGAGGCGATGGCACACTCTTATGCACACCTCTACGGCCTGCCCATTACCATGTTTCGGTTCTTTACCGTCTATGGCCCGTGGGGCCGCCCTGACATGGCGCTTTTCAAATTTGTAAAGGCGATCCTTCGCGGAGAGGCGATTGATGTCTACAACCACGGCAATATGCTCCGCGACTTTACCTATATCGACGATCTGATCGAGGCAGTTCGCCAGCTTTCCGAAGTTGTGCCCAAAGCCGGCGTTCCCGTTTCAGACGTTGACAGCCTAAGCCCTGTCGCCCCTTTCCGCGTGGTGAACATCGGCAAGGCAAAGCCCGACAGTTTGGCGGATTTCATATCCGAGATTGAAGCCGCCCTTGGGCAAGACTCCAGGAAAAACCTGATGGACATGCAGCCCGGCGACGTGCCTGCCACATGGTCTGACACAAGCCTTTTGAAGGCTCTCACTGGCTTTGAGCCCGGCACAGAATTGTCGCAGGGCATCCCTGAATTCGTCACTTGGTATCGGCAGTACTACGACGTTTAAGACACTTTGAATTGAAGGATTCGAAAACATGCGCATCGCGATGATTGGAACCGGCTATGTTGGCTTGGTGTCTGGCGTCTGTTTTTCAGATTTTGGCCACGATGTGATCTGCGTCGACAAGGATGCACAAAAGATCGAGCGCTTGCAAAACGGTGAAATCCCAATCTATGAGCCGGGCCTGGATACATTGTTGGCCAAGAACGTGGAAGCAGGTCGGTTGTCCTTCACGCTTGATCTGCAAAGCGCGATTCAGGGCGCCGATGCTGTCTTTATCGGCGTGGGCACGCCCACCCGTCGCGGAGACGGGCACGCCGATCTGACATATGTGATGGCAGCGGCGGAAGAGATTGCAAAAGCGGCCAGCGATTATTTGGTTGTGGTGACCAAATCGACCGTACCGGTTGGCACCAATCGCAAGGTCGCGGATGTCATTAAGGCTGCTAACCCGGCGCTTGATTTTGATGTTGCCTCGAACCCGGAGTTCCTGCGCGAAGGGGCAGCGATCGACGATTTCATGCGCCCGGATCGCGTTGTTGTCGGTATCGAGACTGAGCGCGCGCAAAAGGTGATGGAGGAGATTTATCGCCCCCTCTTTTTGCGCGATTTCCCGATCATTACGACCGATTTGGAGTCGGCAGAAATGATCAAATACGCTGCAAATGCGTTTCTGGCGACCAAGATCACGTTTATCAACGAGATCGCAGCGCTTTGCGAAAAGACCGGGGCCGACGTGAAAGAAGTGTCAAAGGGCATGGGGCTGGACGGGCGGATCGGTAACAAGTTCCTGCATGCAGGCCCCGGCTTTGGTGGGTCATGCTTTCCCAAGGACACCAATGCCTTGGCGCGCATTGGGCAAGAGTTTGCAAGCCCGATGCTGATCACTGAAGCGGTTATACAGGTGAATGACTCGGTCAAACGCCGTATGATCGAAAAGCTGCGCGATCTTTGCGATGGATCGTTCAACGGCAAGAAGATCACAATCTTTGGCGTGACCTTCAAACCAAACACCGATGATATGCGCGATGCACCGTCTTTGACGATTGTGCCTGCCTTGATCGGTGGTGGCGCCAAGGTTCATGCGGTTGATCCGCAAGGCCGCCATGAGGGCGAGGCGCTATTGCCGCATGTGACCTGGGAAACAGACGCCTATGACGCGGCGAAAGATGCCGACCTTATCGTGATCTTGACCGAGTGGAACGAATTTCGTGCGCTGGACTTGTCGCGGCTTGCCAGCGGCATGGCGGCGCCACGATTAGCAGATTTGCGGAATATCTACAGTGCGGAAGACGCCAAAGGCGCGGGTTTCAAGGCTTATGTTTCTATTGGACGCAGGTCGTATCCAGATACTCTTTAGTAGACGTATCCGTATCCTTCATCCATGTAGCGACATTGATTAAGAACGATGCCGGCGACATTGCTATACTGCGCAATCTCGCGCTCTACCTCGTCGATCTGAGCAACTGTGCTGGCTTCTGCTGATGCCAGGATAAGAACCGCGTCCACCAGTTTCAAAAATCCACGGGTCTCGTCACTCACCAATACAGGTGGTAAATCAAACAGCATCAGTTCGGGCTTATAGTAAGACTGGATTTGATCCAGCACTTCAGCGGTATGCGAACGCAAGATGACACGGGCCGGGTCATTTACCGCGCCGTTCGTCATTGAAATCGCGGTGTTTTCGTTTAGGCGCATGGCTTGGTCCACAAACTCAACCTCGCCAAGAAAAACCTGCTCAAGACTGTGCGGAGGCGTTACGCCAAATTTCTTCGAGACCGCCGGACGGCGAAAGTCCATGTCAAACAGAATGCCTTTGCTTTCCGGCTGACGACCAAGACCAGCAATCAGGTTACAAGCCGTTGTCGTCTTACCGCAGCCAGCTGTTGCAGACGTAATTGCAATCCGGGTCCATCCGTTGCGTCGCATCTCGAGGAAAAGCTTAGTGCGCAGAATGTCATAGTACTGCGCCTCGGTTGACACTTCGCTGGAATAGATGCGCGCATCGTGCATGCGGGATGACGACGGCTCAAACATCGGAATTTCAGACCACCTCGCCGAAATGGCTTCTGACTGGATAATCTTACGAGAACGTGCGCGCGCCGTCTGGCCTGGACGATAGGTCTGGCCAGTCTCATTTTCACGTTTCTCACGGGCCCGCGACAGGGCTGCTTGCAATTTTTCCATAGTCACTCATCCAAAACTGGTTAAAGGCCCATACGCTCAAGTGCGCGATCAAATAGAAGGTCCAGAGGCAGATACTGCGTATGGACGATCCAAAGTCCTGCAACAATTGCCGCGATAATAAGGATCACAACAAATGTAGTGATTACGCGTCGTTTTTTGCGCTCCCCCGGAAGCTCAATGTAAGGGATCGTTGCCAGCGGCTGAACTCCAAGACCGCGCATAAGGTCAATCGGACGGCGAATTGTCCGGTTCACCAACTCGGTCAACACGAAAAAGACTGCTGCCAAGGCACCCCCAGCAAATACGCCACCGCCAGCGATGAGCTTTCGGTTCGGCGAGGTCGGCCGATTTGGAACGGCGGCCTGTTCGATTACCGAAACGCGTTCGCCTTTTGACGAAAATTCGATTTGTTCACCGGTTTGTGCTTTGGCGCGCGCCGCCGCGGCTTCGTTATAAAGCGATTGGGTGTTTTCATATTCGCGCTCAAGTTCCTCAAGTCGGATGGCGACCTGAGGCGTTCGCTCAATAGCAACTCTTAACAAGGCCAGTTCGCTTTCCGTGCGCGACGTCTCTTCTTCAAGGAAAGCCATCTCCGATTCTATCTCTGCAAGCTGAAGCTGCAAAACCGTTGCGGTGGTTGATGCCGGGACGTTGCTACCGCCTATGGCGCTTCCCTCTACACGGGCCTCAAGTTGCTGAATTTTGGCGCGCAGGTTTTTGACTTTGGGATGGTTCTCTGAAAGCGTCGCAAGATCGGCACTCAAATTTGCCCGAGCAGCGGCAAGCTGTTGCCGATCCGGGGAAATCGAGCTGATATCTTGTGTGCTTGCAGAGCCAAGCGCCTGCAAACGGCTTTTTTGGTCACGCAAAGACGCGAGCTCTCTGGCGCCCAGATTAAGGCGCTCTTGCAGCGTTGATTGCCGATCCAGGCGGTATTCCAGACCTTCTGGCAATGCGTCCTGGTTTGCTTCCTTAAAAGCAACAATCTCTGCACTCCGCTGTGACAACAGGACATTTAGTCGGCTTACTTCTTGTTCAAAAAACTCAAGAGTTTCGCCCGCTGTTCCCAAGCGACGCTCGGCATCCTCTTCCAGTACCAAATTAACAAAATCGTTGACAACATCAGCCGCAATTGCAGGCGATAATGCTGTGAACGAAATCTTCATGATTGTTGCCCGCTCGCGACCGCTACTCAGGCTGATATTGGTCTGCTCTTTCATACGCTTGACGACTTCGTCTGGCCGCAGGTCTTGTTCGCCGGCGAAGACCTGAAACTTCCTTGAAATATCTATCAAGTTGGCCCGGGTCATCAAACGTTGTTCGATGATTTGCAACTGTTCGCTTGCTTCGGTCTGAACGGTCGATTGTGCCAATATCGTAGGGATTTGCGCCCCTTCGACCAAAAGCGTGGCATCTGCTTCATAGCGTGGAGGCAACATCAACGCCATGGCCGCACCGACTCCAGCGCAAAGCATGAAAATCACAGCCATCACAGGCACGCGTTTCTTGAACAGTTCAAAATAGAAAGCCAGATCCGAATTCATTCTGCCGCCTCCCCAGTCGAATGTATTGCGGGAAGAAAGATGCCGTCTTCAAGCACCTCTTCGATAATTGCCGCGTCAACAACGCGCCGCTCTTCAGTAGCTGCATAAACCATTGCAAAATCACACATTTTATTGACAAGTCTAGGGATTCCGTGGCTGTGCTGATGCACCAGATCGATGGCTTCCGCCGTAAATTCTGAACCGGTTCCGCCGACATGGGAAAGGCGATGCTGGATATATCCAGCGATCGCAGCCCTGTCTAACGAGCCGATGTGATAGGTCGCTGTCACACGCTGTGCAAACTGGCGCAACTCGGGTCGCATAACCATTTGACGCAATTCCGGCTGACCCACCAAGATAAGCTGCAAAAGCTCGTCTTTATTCGAGTTGATATTGGTCAGCATTCGAAGTTCTTCCAGACCCTCGACCGACAAATTCTGCGCTTCATCAATTAAAAGGATGACCCGGCGCCCAGCTGCGTATTCTTCAATGACGAAGTCCTGCAACTGCTGAAAAAGTGTAACATAGGCGGCAGACAAATCCGTCTCAACGCCAAGTGCATTGAGAACCCACTGAAGCAGTTCGCCTCGTCCACCTTGCGCGTTTGAGATCAATCCCAAGGTTATATCATCGTCTAATGCCTGAAGAAGCTTTTGCACCAAGGTCGTCTTGCCGACACCCACCTCACCGGTAACAACTGTGATCGGCGCGCGCGTAAGAACACCGTACTCAAGCACAGAGAAGGCCCGGCGGTGCGCACGGGACCAGAAAAGAAAATCGGGATCCGGAAGCAACGTGAACGGCCGCTCCGAAAAGCCGAAGAACTCCATATAAAGATCAGAACTCGTCATAGTCTCACTAACATTGTACGGGACCTTCTATACGTATCTGATGCGCGAACGTCGGAATACAACGCCGATGCGCGAGCATCTTGTCGCGGTTGCGGCATTTCTGCAATTGTTTCAGCCTCTGCAAGCGAATCGCGACGGTTTTCCGAGGAATGGCCCACAAACTAGCGGCCAAGAGCGAAACAATCACCGCATTTTCTTATGGATTGTATTACTCTCTTGCGCCTCACTGTGCAATGAAGCCACATGCACAATTGGGCACAAATAAGGCAAAAAATGTCCAATTTTTCAGCAAAATCGCGCTCCGCTGCCAAATCTACGGGCTTCGTTCACGGTAGCTTCACGACCTTTGCCCTGTAAATAAAGGTTCTTCTTTGCGCAACGCTCGTGCAGATGTTAAAGAATTGTTAGCCATATTCGCTTCTGTCTGCTGCGATGAATGTGGCGGTATTTAGTTTTGAGTGTAGGGGGCCGACATAGGTTCGGTAAAAAGTATGACTGTACACACGTCGCGTATCGAGGTTGCCACGGACGCTGCTGTTTCTGGAAGAGTTGTTGAACGGCGTGGACCCTATCGTTTGGGTTTAAAACGGCTGTTCGATATTGCGCTGGTCATATTGAGCCTGCCGTTCGTGCTTCCGTTTCTGGCTTTGATCTCTATTGCTGTGATGCTTTCGGATGGCGGGTCGCCGCTGTTCCGGCAGGAGCGTGTGGGCAAAGACGGACGTCGCTTTCAGATCTGGAAGTTTAGATCAATGGTCGTCGATGCCGAGGCTCAGTTGGCGCGCTATCTTGAATTGAACCCAGAGGCAAAAAAAGAGTGGGAGACAAAGCAAAAGTTGTCGTACGACCCACGCTGCACAACCGTCGGCCGATTGTTGCGCCGCTCTTCCATCGACGAGCTACCTCAGATTTTCAACGTATTGGTGGGTGACATGTCTTTGGTGGGCCCGCGTCCGATGATGCCATGTCAGCAAGCTTTGTACCCTGGTCAAGCTTATTACAATATGCGTCCTGGCATGACCGGCGCTTGGCAGGTCACAAGCCGCAATACATCTGACTTTTCAGATCGTGCTGCTTACGATGACCAGTACTATGCTCGTGTGTCGCTTGTTGAAGACCTGCGCATCTTGGCACACACCGTGGGTGTGGTTCTGCGCGGCACAGGCGTCTAGCTCTACTCACAATGTTGCTATGCACTAGTTCTCCGGTGCGCGACTTGGTAAGGTTGCGCACCAAATTTATTGGAGTGTCAGGATGAGTACATCCAGAATTTTACGCGTCGGCAGCCTCATACTTTTCCTTACAGCACTTACGGCTTGTGATTCCGCCGAGGAACGTGCCGAGAAGCACTTTCAGAGTGGTGTTGAGCTTGTTGAAGCTGGAGATATCCCGCGCGCACTGGTCGAATTCAGAAATGTTTTCAAACTGAATGATGCCCACCGAGAAGCGCGCCTGGAGTATGCGAAAGCCTCGCGATCGATTGGCAACATTCCCGAAAGCTATTCAAACTATCTGCGGATCGTGGAAGAGTTTCCGGACGACACCCAATCTCGCCTTGCCTTGGTCGAGATGGCGATACTGACGCAGAATTGGGACGAGGCTGAAAGACACGCCGAAGAACTGCTCGCCGCAGAAGGCGAAGTCGAAGGGCAGGATATTGCCAAACTCGCTTTGGAATTTCGCCAGGCTGTGTTGGACCAAGACGCTTCGCGCCTTCGCGAATTGACGCTTTCCGCCGAAGAACTGGCGGCAACACGTCCCGACGATCCTATCCTGCAAAGGATCCTGATAGAGGGCTATTTGTCCGAGCAGGAATTCGAAAAGGCCCTTGAAGTCACAGACCGGGCCATCGCCAGTGCTCCTAATGTGCGCACCTTCTACCGCGTTCGCGCATCGATCATTCAACGTACCGGCGACATGGAAGAGCTTGAGAAACATCTGCGCGGAATGATTGAACAGTTCCCGGACGATCAGGAGGTTAAGAATGCCCTGATCCGTCTTCTGGCACGTGATGGAAAGGCGGATGATGCCGAAGCCTTCATGCGTGATGAACTGGCAGCAGCGACGGAAAAAACAGGCGCCCATGTGTCGCTCATTGCTTTCTTGCGGCAGGTGCGCGGTGACGATGCGGCTTTGGCCGAAACGGAAATAGCGATTGCAGCTTACGAAGATCAAAGCGTTTTTAGTGCGCTTAAGTCGGGCATCCTTTTCGACACGGGTAAGGAAAGCGAAGCGATCACACTATTGCAGTCGGTTGTCGACACGGCCGAGCCCAGTGAAGAGACAGACCGATTCAAGATCACCCTGGCGAAAATGCTTTTGAGCACCGGCAATGATGTTGGTGCGCGCCAATTGGTAGAAACCGTACTGGCGGGCGATGCGTCCAACGTTGAGGCTTTGAAGATGTCCGCAAGTTGGCTGATTGAAAGCGATCAGCCGGATGAGGCGATCAATGCGTTGCGCGCGGCTCTCGACCAAGAGCCGGAGGATGCCGAGGCGATGAGCCTTATGGCAACAGCGCACCAGCGAAACGGCGACCTGCAGTTGGCACAAGACCTTCTTGCATTGGCAGTCGAAGCGTCTGGAAATGCACCGAAAGAAACACTCCGGTTTGTGCAGCTGATGATGCAAGAGCGACGCTACCGCCCTGCTGAAGATGCACTTGTCGGGGCGCTGCGGGCCTCGCCTGGCAATACCCAACTTTTAGCTGTCTTGGGCAACGTATACATTGCGTCTGAGCAATGGTCGCGTGTTCTGCAAGTGGAATCATCGCTAAAACGGTTAGAGACTGAGCAAGCGATCAAGTTGGCCGAGAACTTGCAGCTACAGCGTATCGCTCGGCAAGATGGCGCTGCCGAAGCAACCGCGTTCTTACAGGGCCTCGTGCGCAATAACGAAAGCAATATTTCAGCACGGATTGCGCTTATCCAAGCGAAGCTGAGAGAAAGCGAACCGGACGAAGCCTTGAATTTGGCGCGCGAGCTTGCAGCGGAACTTCCTGATGATCCTGTTGCACAGCTTGTGCTTGGTAATACTGAATTCGCCACTCGCGACTTTGAAGCGGCCAAAAAGACATTTCAAGAGATTGTCGACACAGCAAACGAACCGCGGGCAGTCATGCAATTGGTGCGCGTTTTGGGTGTAGAAGGCAAGGTGGAAGAGGCTCTTGGCATAATTGACGCCGCTTTGGAGAAAGATCCAGGCCAGCGCGATTTGAAGTGGGCCAAGGCATCATTTTTGGAGCGCATCAATGATATTGAGGGCGCCATTTCCATCTATGAAGAGCTATATCAAGCCAATAGTGCGTCGCTTGTTGTTGCGAACAACCTTGCCAGCCTTCTTGCAACCTATCGCCAAGACGACGAGAGCCTTGAGCGCGCCTTTAGTGTGGCACGACGCCTAAGGGGCACTGACGTACCGCCCTTCCAAGACACCTATGGCTGGATTCTTTATCGGCGTGGCAATGCTACCGAGGCCGTCTCGTACCTTGAACCTGCCGCGCGTAGCCTGTCAGGCGACCCAATCGTACAGTTTCACCTTGGGAAAGCCTACCTGGATTTGGGGCGGAACGAGGATGCGCTGATGCAATTTCAAGCGGTGCTTGAAGTTGCCGAGGAGGAAGACACGCGTGAACAAATTATAGAAGCAAAAGAACAGGTTGAGAGACTTACAACCGAAGAAGGACAGTGACCGAAACGCATCGGTCAAATTGCTTGTGCGCGATCTCTCTGTCCTTTCACAAGCGAACCCTGTAACTACAGATAACAAAAGCAATAATACTGGCATTCGAGCGCGTTTTGGTGATACATAAGCCTTATGTGGGAAGGTGAAAAAATGAAAAAGTTTGTGCTTGCAATATGTGCGGTATTTCTTGCGACTGTCGCTGCTGCTCAATCCGGATATCAAATTCGAACGGGTGACACCCTTTCGGTTGAAGTTCTTGAAGACCCGTCGCTGAACAGATCAGTTCTGGTGCTGCCAGACGGTACAATTTCGTTTCCATTTGCTGGAAGTGTTCGCGCAAGCGGCCGCACGGCCGGTCAGGTAAGTGACGCGATCACGACGGGGATTGCATCGAATTTTGCAACTGCGCCGAATGTTTTCGTGACAGTGGAAACTCTGCGTGTGCAGACAACAGCCTCTGGTCCGGCCCAAATCGACGTTTTCATGATGGGTGAAATCACTTCGCCTGGTGAAAAGCAGTTGGATCGCGGCACAACTCTCATTCAGGCGCTGGCAACGACCGGCGGCTTCACAAGCTTTGCGGCCACAAAGCGGATCTTGCTGCGCCGCACTGACCGTTCCGGCAAACAGTCGGTAATGCGTATCAACTATAAAGCAATTGCGGACGGGACAGCAGTTGGTCAAGACATTCGTCTTCAAGACGGTGATGTGATCATCGTGCCTGAGCGCCGCCTCTTCGAGTAGTAGTGCGAATGAAATATATGCGGACGGGTCACACCTTAACAGCCCTCACGCTTTCGATTGCAACGCTGTGCTCTCCTGCTTTTTCGCAGGAGGGCACAGGCGTGCGTGGCACCCTAAGCTTTTCTCAGGGGATAGAGAGCGATGACGGTGACGTCGGAACTCGGACTGGCCTTGGGTTTGGTATCGCCAGTGCCACACGAGTAGAAACATTCAGTTTGAACTTTGGAACAGAGATCTTTGGTGATTTCAGCAGCGACGCAAACGATACGTTTGATGCCACTAACCAAAGCGCAGCATTAAGGTATAGCCGTGCGGGCGGGAACAGCCGCCTGAGCTTTTCGGCACTCTATGACGACGTGGAACTTGACGACGAAACCATTGAAGGTGTCGGCGACACAGTGCTGATCTCAACCGGATTTGCCGAGTCAATTGCTGCTGATTTAGAACTGGAATTTGGAGTTGAGGGACCAGTCGGCATTCTGTTGAACTTCGGCAGACGTGAGGTTGATTACTCCGAGACGACTGATCCGGATCTTTTGGATTTTGAAACCACATCGGCTGATGTTCTGGCCAACTTCCGTATTCGTCCTTCGTTTACAATCCGTGCCCGTGCTGGGATCGAGCGCGAAGATGAAGAAGAAATCCTTGGAACATCAAGGACAGAGGACTTTTACTTCGGCATCGGTGCGGAGACGGAAACGGCATCCGGTATGACAGTCACGGCGGACATTTTGTTTGACAGCAGCGAAGTTACGCCAGCCGTCGGGGGTGCTACCGAAGAAGACGGAGTGGGCATAGAATTGTCGGTGACACAGGAGCGCACGAACGGCTTCATCGGTGTCGCTGTTTCGAGCCGGATAGACGAAGCGGGCCGTCGCACATCAGCAGAAGTCAGTCGTGGCTTTGATCTTAGGGAAGGCGCGATGGAACTGTCGCTTGGCGTTGTCGACCAGGAAGGCGACGATAATCTGCGTCTTATTGGAGGCGTGTCATTCGAGCGTGAAACTCGGCGCGGCGCACTTACCGCAAGCGTTTCTCAAGAGGCCGCGACGTCAAGCGGAGACGCTGTCATTAGCACAGTGGTCGATTTGGGGATCTCGCAAGAAATCGACAATGTGTCGGGTTGGACAGCAGGTATCGGGTTCGCGGCAAGCGATGAATTGGGTGGCGAGTACGACAGTCGCTCCACAGCCACAATCGCCTACACACGTGATCTGACGGCAGACTGGGAAATGAACACAGGTGTTGAATACTCCAAGGACCGCGACGAAAGCTCGACCAACACGGTCTTCTTCAATATCGCGCGCGATTTCACCTTCGGATTTTAAGACCGTGTCGCGTAGCCGACTAAACTGCGCGCAGTAATGACAGAACCATCAGCTTCCTCGGTATCAAACCGAAGCCTTGTGTTTGCGATAATTGCCATGTGCATGGTGGTTGAGGCCGTTTTGCAATTGGGCGACTTCGGGCTTGTTCCAATTCCAAGATTTCGCTCTGTCATCTACGAAAACTTCGGCTTTTGGACAGGCCTGCTGGAAAACTGGCGACCGAACTATGCGCTTCAACCATGGTTGATGTTTCTGACGTATGCATTTCTGCATGCCGGCCTGCTTCACCTCGTGCTGAATATGGTCACGCTCTACTCGCTCGGCGGACCAGTGCTAAACCGGGTCGGCGGCAAAGGGTTCCTACTTCTTTATGCCGCCTCGCTATTAGGCGGTGCGGCGGGGTTCGCGCTTTTGTCTGACGCAGTGCGGCCCATGGTCGGCGCGTCTGGCGCTCTGTTCGGCCTTGCAGGGGCCTTGCTTGCCTGGGACTACGTTGATCGGTTCACATTGCAGGAGCGTCTGTGGCCTGTCGCCCGGGCCGTGCTTCTGCTGGCGGCTTTGAACGTCGCGCTGTACTTTGCCATGGACCGGCTTTTGGCGTGGGAGGCCCACCTTGGCGGTTTTGCAGCCGGTTGGGTCATGGCATTACTGGTCGATCCGCGCGGACGGGTGGACTAGCCCTTAATCAAAGCCTCGGCGCGCAGAAAATCCGCTTCAGTGTCTATATCAAAGGAACGCTCGGCGGGCATAACCACACCGCCGATCCTGTCAGTTGCAAACCCGCCATTGGCCAGAAACCAATCGCGGTCAAAGACGTACACAGCACCGTTGGGCTTCATCACGGGCGGCAGATCCTGGCGATTGGTGAAGCAATAGGCGGGGTCCGAGACGGGGATGAACTGACCGTCGTCCATCGTGCCATATTTCAGGATGCCTGCGTCTGTCGCTGTGACGGTTTTTACCAGATCGAACCGCCCGGTGGCGTGTAGGGCAATGCTGTCTTCTACGTCCTCGCGCGCCCGCAAAGGTGATGTGGGCTGCAACAAGACAATGCGCGCAGGTCCTTCGATCTGTTCCAAAGCGTGCAAGATAACTGGCCCCATGGGAGCATCGTCAGCGGCAAGTTCGACCGGGCGGTCGAGAAAAGCGACCCTGTCGCGTTTGCCCTGCTTCAAAACCTCGGCACTGTCAGTTGTAACCAGAACCCCGGCGCCTGCGTCCAATCCATGGGCAACGGCACGTTCCCAAAGCGGGATGCCTGCCAGGGGTTTGAGGTTCTTGCCAACAAGACCCTTTGAGCCACTGCGCACCGGGACGATTGCGGCCA
>JABDJX010000017.1 GCA_013003245.1 Silicimonas sp.
GCACAAGGTTGCCATCACTTACGGTGGTCAACCTGCCTGACCCAATCGCCATTTCCGAGATCGCCATTGATGGAAGCGCCCCGATCAACGGAGCGGCAGCGGTTCCGGCAAGAAACGAGCGGCGCGATAGCGGCATGAGGTATCCTTTACTGAGCGGCCATTGGCATGCGCGCCAATTCACATTGGGTCCAAAGTTGTTCCAAGGCGTCGATCAGCCGGTCGATGTCTGCCGCCGAATGCACCGGCGAAGGCGTGATCCGCAGCCGCTCGGTGCCTTTTGGAACCGTAGGGTAATTGATCGGCTGGATATAAATCCCGTGCTCATTCAGCAGAACGTCCGAGATGTATTTGCACTTGACCGGATCACCCACCATCACCGGGATGATGTGGCTTGGGTTCTCGATATGCGGCAGCCCGATGGCATCAAGGCGTGCGCGCACCTCGGCCACTTTGGCCTGATGAGACGTGCGCTCAACAGTGCTGGTCTTGAGGTGCCGGATAGACGCCGCCGCACCTGCAGCAATCGCAGGCGGCAGGGCCGTGGTAAATATAAACCCACTGGCAAAAGAGCGGACGAAATCGCACAGCTCGGCGGACGCCGCGATATATCCGCCCATCACACCAAAAGCCTTGCCAAGCGTCCCTTCAATCACCGTCAGACGATCCATCAGGCCTTCGCGTTCGGCAATGCCACCGCCGCGCGGGCCGTAAAGGCCAACAGCGTGCACCTCATCAAGATAGGTCATCGCGCCATAGCGATCGGCCAGATCGCAAATCTTGGCAATCGGCGCGATGTCACCGTCCATCGAATAGACGCTTTCAAAGGCGATCAGCTTGGGTTGCTCCAGCGGAAGAGCCTTCAGATTGGCCTCCAAATCATTCAGATCATTGTGTTTCCAGATAGCCTTTTTCGCGCGGCTATGCCGAATGCCTTCGATCATCGAGGCATGGTTGAGCGCATCTGACAGCACAACGCAATCCGGAATACCCGACGCCAAAGTGCCTAGCGCTGCCCAGTTAGAGACGTACCCAGAGGTGAACAAAAGCGCTGCTTCCTTGCCATGCAGATCAGCCAACTCGGCCTCTAGCAGCACGTGATCATGCGTTGTGCCAGAGATATTGCGCGTGCCACCTGCACCCGCGCCGGTGCGATCCAGCGCGTTGTGCATGGCGGCAATAACATCCGGATGCTGCCCCATCCCAAGATAGTCGTTCGAACACCAGATGGTCACCTCGCCCGGCCCGTTGTGACACCGCGCACTTGGAAACGCCCCCTTGTAACGCTCCAGCTCCGCAAACTCGCGGTAATTACCATCGTCTCGCAGCTCGTTCAGCCGCGCGCGGAAAAAGTCTTGGTAGTTCACTGAGATGTTGCCTCTGTCACTATTTCGGAAAGCATGTCTTCGACAGCTTGCATCGATCCCTCAGGATAGTCGCGGTAACCAACTATCACGGCACCGTCGCGCTCGGCCACGAAAATCCCATAAGGGCAATGCGCAATGTTCATCGGATCGGCCTCCATCACCTGCCGCGAAACCACCGCAGAGCAGAAGATGAAAATGTCCGCCGCAGTGAACAATTTGGCGTCACTGCCAACATCATCTCCGGTGCGGTTCAGCATCTCGCCCACGTGGCTGACATAGTCAACGACGAGCCCTTTATCGACAATCGCGCTTTCGACCGCGAAGGTCGCGTCCTCGAAGCTTCCATCGAATGGAACAGTGATCGGCGTTTCTGCCGCAGCAGCCGTTGCAAGCCCAAGTGAGACTGTGAAAATCAGTTGTTTCATGACGTTCCTCCTTTGTCGCCCTCAGCCTTTCAGAGGTGCCCGCCCCGGTCTTTGATTTAGCGCAATAACCGGGGCGAATTGCATCAGCCGAACATGTCGGCAGTAATGCCCGCGTACCAGCCTTCGGACTCCTCGTAGGTGGCTTTGCGCACCGCGTCGCTTTCGCCGGTTTCCGAGATGAAGCCATCGACCTTGGCGATCTTTTCGTCCGTCGCCTCGTAGGTGGCCCCGACCTTGACGCCGTCGTTGGTGTTGATCAGCGACCAGCATGTGTTTGAGAACTTCGCCGGGAAAACGCGCGAATCTGTCAAAGCACCGCGCACGGCGTTGGCGCAGACCTTTGCCTGACTGTTGGCGGAATAGCCTGATTTTGGCATATCGCCCTGCTGTGCCGCGTCGCCCAGCACATAGACATCCGCATCGGCTTTGGTTGACATATCGACCGCGTTGACCGGCGCCCAGTTGCCATCCGTCACACCGGCAAGCTCGGCAATGCGGCCCGCTTTCATCGCCGGGATCACGTTGCACACATCGACGTTGGTCGCTTCGCCGTCGATAGTCACCGTCATTGCTGCAGGGTCGACCGAGACATTGCCGCCGCCGAACTCTTCCCCGATCCACTCGATCATGCCGGGATAGTGGTCGGCCCAACCTTCCTGGAAGAGCGCCATTTTCGAGAAGTTCGGCTTTGGGTCCGCGACGATGATCTTGGCGGTCGGATTGCTCTCTTTGAGCACATGCGCCACCATCGAAACCCGCTCGTAGGGTCCTGGAGGACACCGATAGGGGTTTGGCGGGGCGACCATGGCAAAGGTGCCGCCTTCGGGCATGGCCATGATCTGAGCTTTGAGAAGCTCGGACTGCGATCCGGCCTTATATGCGTGAGGCATCGCGTTTTGCGCGCTCACATCCCAGCCTTCGACTGCGCCATCGACGAAATCGATGCCCGGCGACAAGATCAGCTTGTCGTAAGGCAGCGTTGCCCCGCCCGCCAACGTAACCGTCTTAGCATCACGGTCCACGGCCACGGCCCAGTCGTGCACCACGTTCACGCCACTTGCGGCCAAAGTGCCGTAGGTGTGGCCGATATCGTCGATTTCTTTGAAGCCGCCGATATAAAGGTTCGAGAAAAAGCATGTGTAATAGGTCCGCGTCGGCTCAATCAGCGTGACATTGATCGCCCCGTCGCTGTCCTTGGCGATATAGCGCGCGGCTGTTGCCCCGCCTGCGCCGCCGCCGACAACAACGACGTTCGGCGTGCCGTGCCCGGCTGCATGGACCATTGGTGCGGCCACGGTTGCCGCCGCTGTGCCTAAGAAAATCCTTCTGTTCAATGTCATGTCTTTCTCCCTGAAGCTATTCAGTTTCCAAGTTGGCGAAATACGCCGCGAGGGCCGCGATCTCTTCATCGCCAAGACGTCCTGCGATCATTTGCATGACCGGGTGGTTGCGCTCTTTGTTCTTGTAGGCGTGCAAGGCGACAACAAAATCCTCCTCGGGCCACAAGACAATTGAAGGAATGCCCGCATCGCCGCCCGCTTCTTGATGGCAGGTCTTGCACTCCCCGCTAAGGTATTCACCATACTCTGGATCACCCACCAACGCGAGGATCTCTGGGTCAAGGTCATGCGAGAGCGATGTGGCAGTGGGGTCAGCTTCGGGGATATCGGACGGGTTGTCCGAGAAAGTGCGTAAATAGGCGATGAGGTTCTGGCGATCGTCGGCATCCTTCATGCCGGGAAAGCTCATGCGGGTTCCGCTGACCAAAGACTTTGGGTTTTCAAGGAAGGTGTCGAGCGTATCAGCGTGCCATTCCAGCCCGCCAGTGCCTGCAAGCACGAACCTTTTGGAATAGCGAAACCCATCTTGCGTGCCCGCGACGCGCCCGAAAAGGCGATTCAATTGGGGACCGATGCGGTTTTCCGCCCCTTCGCCAATCTGGTGACAGGACTTGCACTGAGAAAAGAGCTTTTCTCCCGCGTCCACATCACCGGTCGCGGCAGTCGCTGCCCCGACCCAAAGGATCAAGGCAGCGGCCGACAGGGAGGTTAAGCGAAACAAACTACTCACCAAAAGATTTCAGATAGGCAATTACAGCGACGACATCGTCGTCCTTTTTCAGCCCTGCAAAACCCATCTTGGTGCCCTTCATATAAGCCCTAGGCTTGGCAAGAAATTCAGCCATGGCAGCTTCATCCCAGACCCGACCTTCTTCTGCAGCGGCCTGAAAAACCTTGGAGTATTTGAAGCCGTCTACAGACGCAAAAGTGCGCCCCATAACACCGTTGAGTTGCGGGCCAGAGCGATTCTTGGCCCCTTCGCCCAACTGGTGGCAAGCTTTGCACTTGTTGAAGACTTTCTCGCCGCTTTCGACCAAAGCAGGGTCAACGGCGGCTACCACCGGTGCCGGTTCAGCTTCGGTTTCAACCACTGCAGAGGCCTGATCCTCGCCCGTCTCTTCAGCACCCTCTTCTTCGGGGGTCACATTCAGAACCGAGGCGCGCATGGTGATCTCAACGCTGTCCTTGCAGTCGGTCATGCATGGCTCGCCCCGCCAGCTGGCATATTCAGTCTCTGCACGGTCATCAACGATGAACCCATCGACATTGTACATCGTGAAATCGCCAAAGTTCTCGTGGCTTAGCTCAAAGTCATCATCAACCAGATCGTTCGAATAAAGAATGTAGGCCACAATCGCATAGACATCGTCTTCGCTAAGCGTTTGTGCGGCACCAAACGGCATCGAGCGGTGCACGTAATCCCAGACCGTTGACAGGTAGGGCCAGTAAGAGCCGACCGTTTTGACCGGATCCTTATCGGCCAGCGTGTCGAAACCGCCTGCCAGTGCAGGCCAGTTATCGACCCCATAGGCAAAGTCACCGTGGCAGGACGCGCAGGCATCGGCAAAGACAGCCTCGCCCTCAATCGCGTTGCCGCGCCCTTCGGGCAGACCGCGCCCGTCAGGCAGAACGTCGACGTCCCACGCGGCGATCTCATCGGGTAAAGCCGGGCGACCCAGGCCGAAATCTTCGGCAAAGACCGGTGTCGCGACCAGCAGGCTTGCGGCAGTTAACTTAAGAAACTTCAACATTTTCCGCCTCACCTTTCGCGTTCACATGCCATGTCTGGATGCAGTTGTTGTGATAAACCGAGTTCTCGCCGCGCACCTCGCGCAAGGCATTCTTGGTCGGCTGCACATAGCCGGTTTCGTCCATCGCGCGGGCCTGCAACAACATTTCCTCGCCATCCCATGTGGTATCAAGGTAAAACCGCGTCAGAGCCTTGCTGTCGCCCTGTTTGCCAAGCCGCGCCGTCTCCCATGTGATGCCGCCGTCTTTCGAGACATCGACGCGGGTGATCTGACCGTGACCGGACCAGGCAAGACCTGAGATCACCAGAGGGCCTGGACCGTGCGGGATGGGCGATTGCGGGCTGGGCATCGTGATGACCGACTTGGCATCCATCACCCATGTCCACTTGCGCGCGGTGCCGTCCTCCAGAACGTCAGTGTATTTTGAAGTCTCTTCGCGGCTTTCCACAGCCATATCCGAGACTTCGATGCGCCGCAGCCACTTGACCCACATGTTGCCTTCCCAGCCGGGAACAACCAGCCGCACCGGGTATCCATGTTCCATCCGCAGCGCTTCGCCGTTGGCCTTGAAGGCCACCAGCACATCATCCAGCGCCTTTTCCATCGGGATAGAGCGCCCGTTCGACGAGGCATCTGCCCCCTCAACATAAACCCACTTGTCCGAAAGATCGCCTGCCGCGTCCAAACCGGCCTCTTCAAGAAGCGTGCGCAGCGAAACGCCGGTATATTCCATGTTGTGGATCATGCCGTGGGTGAACTGTACGCCGTTGAGCTGAGCGCCCGCCCATTCCATCCCGGTGTTGGCGGCGCATTCGCAGAAATAAACGTGGTTCTCGCGCGGGAACCGCTCCAGATCCTCGTAGGTGAACACCAAGGGTGTGTCGACCAGACCGTTGATCATCAAACGATAATCTTCCTTGCGCATCTCGATCGCGCCGGAATGGTGACGCTCGAACGCGCAGCCCTGCGGTGTGATCGTGCCCTCAAGCGCATGGATCGGCGTGAAGTTGATCGACGAAATCGGGTCAGCCGTCAGCCAAGGTACGTTGCGGCGGATCACGTCCCCCTCATACTCAATTGGCAAGCCATAGGGTGTTGCATCAACGCCCTCGCCCGTGGCGCTGGCCCAATCCTGTACTTCGGTGATCAGCGGATCGCCCGCGGCTGTGGCTTGTGTCGCCGCCGCGCCTGCGACGGTTGCGACGCCTCCGCGCAGAAATGCGCGCCGTGAGGGTGATTTGAAGGGTCCATTCATATCAATGCCTCCATTGAAAAATATCCTAAACGCCGGTTACTTCGACGCTGTTGTTCTCTGCGACGGTGACGGTCCCAAGCTTTTTGATATGGCTTTCCACCACGTCCCAAATCTGCGGCCCCTCGGTGTCTTCGTTCACCGAGGCCCAGCCCGCGACCACGTAAGACCGCGCAGGGTCAATCGCCTCGCCCGACTTGAGCAGGGTCATATTGCTGATCCTGCTGCCCTGCGGCTGGCTGACGTCAATGCTGTAGCCAAGCCCGCCGGTGCGCACCATGTCGCCACCCTGCTGGTAGTAGGGGTCGGGGTTGAAGATATTGTCGGCCACATCCTCAAGCACGATTTTCAGGAATTCGCCGGTCATTTCGGTACGATACGCCTCGCCATAGCTCATCGAGGTCACGTTGAAGATGTCTTCGCGCGTGATGTCCTGACCGGGGATCAGCGATGGCCCCCAGCGCACACCGGGGCTCAGTGCTATCTCGGCGTCGCGTTCGGAAATCAGCGCATCGCAGATCAGATCGTCCCACGTGCCGTTAAAGTTGCCGCGGCGATAAAGCAGGCTGTCGGTCTTGCCGATCACCTCGCTTAGCTCGCTTGCGTAAGGCGCGCGTTGTTCGTCGATAAGTGCTGCCATCTCGGCATCTGGTTCGATCACATCAGAGAAGATCGGGATCAGCTTGTGGCGGAAGCCCAGCATCCGCCCGTCGCGAATATCCAGATCCACGCGGCTGACAAACTTACCGTTCGAGCCAGACGGTACGATGATCGTCTCGCCCGAGATTGCTGGCTCGGGCAGCGCGTCGTGCGTGTGGCCCGACAGGATAACGTCGATCCCGCTGACAACCGTTGCCATCTTCTTGTCGACGTCAAAGCCATTGTGGCTGAGGACAACCACGCATTCGGCACCCGCCGCGCGCACTTCGTCGACCATCGCCTGCATGTTTTCGTCACGGATGCCGAACGAGAATTCGGGGAACATCCAGCCGGGGTTCGCAATCGGCATGTATGGAAACGCCTGCCCGATCACGGCTATCTTGGTGCCGCCGCGTTCGAACATTTTGTAGGGCGGGAAAAGCTCGGTGGGCTCGTCCCATTCGGCGTCAAAGATGTTCTGACCCAAAGCGGCAAATGGCAAACCCTCGACAATCTCTGTCACGCGGTCGCTGCCCAACGTGAACTCCCAGTGGAAGGTCATCGCATCGGGGTTCAGGGCATTCATCACGTTGACCATGTCTTGGCCCGCCGTCTTGTGACAGGTGTAGGACCCGTGCCACGTATCGCCGCCATCCAGCAGGATCGCATCGGGCCGATCCGCACGGATCGCCTTGATCACCGTCGCCACGCGGTCCATGCCGCCAACGCGTCCGTACCCCTGTGCCAGCGACGCGAAATCGCCAGAACTCAGCGCATAATGGCTGGGGCTACCATCATCGATGCCATAAAGCTTGCGGAAGTCTGCGCCGGTTACGTGCGGCACCTTCCCTTTGTTTCCGCCAACACCGATGTTGACCGATGGCTCGCGGAAATAGATCGGTTTCAGCTGACCATGGATATCGGTGACATGGATCAAAGAGACATTGCCAAAGGTGTCAAACTGCAAAAGCTGGTCTTGCGTCAGAGCCTGTTGTGCGGCCAGTTTCGCCCAGTTGCCAAAGCCTGATGCTCCGTAAATGGCCGATGCCGCCATACCTACCTGTAAAAAGTCGCGCCGCGAGATCATGCGATTGGTCCTTCATATGCGCATTCGTGAATGCGTTTGAAAAGAAAAAGGCCCGCTCCCCGAAAGGCGCGGGCCTGTTTTGTTACTGACGGACGGCTGGTGTTTCGACCGAAAGCCCGTTGCCCCGCGATGCAACGTAAAGCTCCAGCGCGCGAAACTCGTCAGAGCCTTCGGCAAACGTCTCGGCCCGTGTGTCGCGAATACAGCCGCGGAAGCGGTTGTGCCGCGAGATCAGCTTGGCCTGCTTCAGACGGTAGGTCGGAAAGCCATTGGTCTGGCCCTGCGAAAGATGGTCAGCGCGGATCATCATGCCATAGTTATCTTCGTGGCAGTTCGCGCAAGACAGCTCTAGCTGTCCGTAGCGTGTATAGTACATGTCTTTACCCTGCTCCCAGAACGGAGCGGCAGCGCCATCGATTGCCACGTTCACCGGCATGCCACGCGATTGCATGCCGATCAAAGCGACCATACCCTGCATGTCATTGCCTGACCACTTCCACGCGTCGGCACCCATACGTTCGGTGCGACATGAATTGATCTGATCTTCCATGGTGACAAGCTTACCGGTTTCTTCGTCAACCTTGGGCATCGTGGCAGACAGCCCGGCAAAAGACTCCACATCATCATGACATGACGCACAACTTTCGCCTGCGCTTCCGTCGACAGCAGCAAAGGCGTCTGCGGCAGCATCAACTGTCAGCATACCCGGATTGTCAAAGTCATCGAGCTGCAGCGATTGGGTTTCATCCGACCGAAAGCGCCACCCGGAATAGATCGTACCAACACCCTCAAGATGTGCAGGTGCGTCTGTCTCGGTAACCATTTCCAATTCGTCATTGATAACCAATTGGTCATCATCCGGATCAGCCAAAGCTGGCGCAACGGCAAAGCTCATCGCGACAAGGCTAACCGAAAGTGTTTTGAGTGTTTTCATTATTGTCTTTCCTCCCTGGACGTCGATCAGCTTGCTTCAATGGACTTGGTTTCGGTGTAAACCGAACCGTCGTCATCGTACCAAGTGAACGTAAATTCACCGCTTTCTGGCACGACTGAGTCGAACTGGAAGTAAGGGTTGGTTGAAATTGCGGGTTCAAGCGTCACATCGATGACGTTTTGGCCGTTAAACTCAGCCGTGAACCGGTTGATGATCGAACGCGGGATAGGGTTTCCGTCGCCGTCTTTGCGCTGACCGCTTTCCATTTGGTGGCTGATCAGGGTTTTGATCGTGATCGTCTCGCCAACAGCCGCACTCTTAGGGACTTTGACGCGGGGTTTTACACCAGATGCCATGTTTTCTCTCCTCGTCTCAGTTTAGCCGCCGCAGCCGCCAATGGTGACTTTTACATTCGCAGATGCCTTCTGAAAGGAACCGTCTTCCATCTGGGCAATTGCGACCACATCTTGCGTACCAGCCAGACGGATCCGCGTGGATGCAGATTGCGTCGGATTCAGCGGGCCAAATTTGAAAGTGGCCACGTTGGGCACTGGATTGCCGTTGGCAAACAGCGCGACCATCGTCGCACCGGGTGCCGACACTTCGATTGGCACCGTGTTCCCGTTCTCGGCAATCTCGGGTGCGTTCAGTGTGATAGCCCCCTCGCCTAATTCAGCTCCGCCAGTGATCTTGGCAATTTCGTCGTCCGTCATCGAGGCAAAGGCTGGCAGTGCGCCAAGCGCCGTCGCCAATGCAGTGCCTGAGCTGAGGACAAGCATATTACGCCGTGTCAGTTCCATGATATTCTCCTATTGCTCAATTCTTTTATTCTTTGAGCGTCAACAGATACGCCACAACATCCTCAACCTCTTGGGCTGTCAGCAGCGGTGCGACATCACCTTCGTGGGCTTTGCCGCTGTAGGCATTACCAAGGCGGGTATACCCTTCGGTCTTGTAAAACGATGGCATCATCGTGCCTTCGAACATGACCTTCGCGTTTGAAACGATTCCGCGCAATTCAGCTTCGGTCCACCGGTCAGCCGCACCATCAAGAGTCGGGCCAATTTCGCCATGAAAAGGCAGATGATCCAAGGCGGAAACCTGATGACAGGCAATGCAGTTGCCGGCGCCTTTGTTCATGATTTTCTCGCCAGACATTGCGTCACCGGCCACTCCTGTCAGCGATGTGGCAACGGCACCGTCTTCGTATGTCACTTGTGTCGGGGCGACGATCTCTGCCGCAGCTGCTGTCGCCAGCAAAGCCGCAAGCGCTGCCCCTGTAACCAGATTCTTCATAAGGACTCCCTTGGTTTTTTCAGTACCCTACTGCACACAATTCGCCGCGCGCAACAACAAATTCAACAAATCGAATTCTTATATTTGTTCGCAACTGCAGCATAGTCTGCCTAACCTTTTTGCTCTTCAAGCTTGCGGGCGTGGTATTTCTGAAATGGCTCGTCGCCATCATACCCCTTTTCTACAACCCAATTCAGCATGTTAAATGTGGTGAATTGCGAAAAAGCACCGGGCATGTTGGCCACCGCGGCTTGTGCTGCAGTTGCATCCTCGGCAACCTCTTGCGGGAAAAAATAGATGCTGGGCGTAAAAAGTGCGCCCCAGCGTTTGACCATGTCTTTTTCAGGCATTGCCGTGCCGTCAAAGTCGGTGACCTCGACATCGCCGAACATGTTGATCTGCACGACAAAGAAGTTGTCTTCGATAAAGGCTTCGATTTCGGGAACGACAAAGACCTCCTCGTGCATCTTCCTGCAATAGAGACAGCCCCGTTGTTCGATGATCACCATCAGACGCTTGCCTTCGGCGTTGGCCTCTTCAAGGTCTTCGCGCAGGTCTTTGAATGTGTCGCGCATCCAGTCGGTCTTGTGTAATCCGTCGTCGCCAAGCTCGGCGGCATTGGCGGCAAAACCGAAAATCATAGTGGCCAGAAGGGCAAAGAAACGTGTCATGTGTCTTCCTCCGTTTTGAGTTACCCAATGGTGCTGAACCACGGGATATATTCCAACATCCAATTGGCGATTATATTGATCGAGTTGGTGGCGATCAGCACGCCGAATAATACCAAAAGCGCGCCCATCAGCTTTTCGATCAGACCAAGGTGACGGCGAAAGCGGCTCATCCAGCGCATGAAAGGCCCGATGAACAGCGCCGCCGCCACAAAGGGCAGCGTCATGCCCACGCCATAGACGAAAAGCAGCCATGCGCCCTGCCCGGCTGTTTCCTGACCGGCGGCAGTGAACAGGATCGCCGCCAACACCGGGCCTACGCAGGGCGTCCAGCCAAAGGCAAAGGCGAGGCCGATGACAAAGGCCCCGATGTAGGTGACGTTCGAGGCATTGCCCGCGTCTGCGCGAAACTGGCGGTAAAGAATGCCGATCCGTATCACCCCAAGGAAATGCAGCCCCATCGCGATGATAATCGCCGCCGCGATCCAGCGCAGGATGTCGAAGTACTCGCGCACCAGTTGGCCCGCCATCGACGCTGTTGCGCCAAGCGCCATGAAAACCGCGATAATGCCCGCTGCAAAACAAAGAGACGAAAGAAACGCGCGACGTCGCACCGCGGGGGTGACATTGGCCTCGGCGCTTATCTGGTTCATGCCAACGCCCGCAAGATAGCTAAGGTAGAACGGCACCATCGGCAGGATACAAGGAGAGAGGAAGGACAAAAGCCCTGCAACAAGCGCGCCCATCGTGCCGATATCGAACACCAGCGCCTCTCCTTCTCTTGATAAATTCAAATATTAGATTATGATCAGCAATCAACGCCGTCAATTGGAGACGTCATGACACGCTTAGCTGCCGTCTTGTTGACAACGCTTTTTTCTTCGCCCGTCACTGCACATGCTGAGACATATCTGTTGATGGCAGAAGAAGACGGCTGCATCTGGTGCGCGCGCTGGAATGAAGAAATCGGACCGATCTATCCAAAGACCGCTGAAGGTAAAACCGCTCCTCTGCGCCGCTATGATCTGCACAGTGAAACACCTGACGTCGCCTTTGATCGCCTGGTTCATTACACGCCGACATTCATTCTTGTCGAGGACGGGCAAGAAGTGGGCCGGATCGAAGGCTATCCGGGTGAAGACTTTTTCTGGGGCCTTTTGACAATGGTCTTTGAGGCAGCAAACATTCCTTTGGATCAAACAGGGTAGCGCTATGACGCAGCAAATTGCCGTAGAACAAGATAGCGCGGGCGCGCAGGCAAGCACCAAGCTGCCGGTCTTCGACGTGAATATGTGCGCTGAAGACATGGAAAAGATGATGAAAAACGCGCAGGCCGCGTCGAACTTTCTTAAGGCGATCAGCCATGAGGGGCGTTTGATGATCCTGTGCCATCTGGCCTCGGGCGAAAAGTCGGTGACCGAGTTGGAGGACCTGTTGTCTGCACGGCAAGCGGCGGTATCGCAGCAATTGTCGCGGCTGCGGCTGGAAGGGTTGGTCACACCCAGACGCGACGGCAAGACGATCTACTACAGCTTGACAGACGATCGACCCAAGCAAATCATGGAAGTCGTCTACGAGCTGTTTTGTAAGTAAGCCAGACAAAACAACAGACACACGCCCAGGTCTTGGGAGGGAACCTGATGCTGGACGTCATTGGAGAGGCGAATGCCGCAGCACTGGTCGGTTTGGTCGGTGGACTTATGCTTGGGTTTGCAGCCCGCATCGGACGGTTCTGCACACTCGGCGCCATTGAAGACCTGCTATATTCGTCCGATGACCGGCGCATCCGCATGTGGGGTCTGGCCATTGGCACGGCGATCATTGGCACGCATTTCGCCCTGGGCTCAGGGCTTTTGGGGGCAAGCGACACGGCCTACCTGGATCAGGTCTGGAACCCCGTTGCTACCATTATCGGCGGGCTGCTTTTTGGATACGGCATGGCGCTGAGCGGCAACTGCGGCTATGGCGCTCTGGCCCGGTTGGGCGGTGGTGATCTGAGGTCGTTTCTGATCGTCATTGTGATGGGGCTGTCGGCCTATTTCGTGATGTCCGGTCCACTCGCCAACACCCGCGTCGCCCTTTTTCCGGTCGAGACCGATGCCCTTGCGCCACAAGGAATAAGCCAGTTGCTGGATGGTTTAGGGATAAACTATGTCGTCAGCGGGCTTGTGATCGGCGGGCTTATCCTTGTGGCATCCGCCGCTGGCAAAGACATGCGCCGTTCTCCCGGCCATATCTTTTGGGGCGTTGTTGTCGGGTTGGCCGTCACGTTGGGATGGGTTGGCACCGCGTGGATTGCCGCCAACGGCTTTGCGGCCGAGGCGGTCGAGACGCATACCTTTGCCGCCCCGATCGGCGACACAATCCTTTATGCAATGACCGCCTCTGGCACCGCGCTTTCGTTCAGCGTCGGCTCCGTCGTGGGCGTGGTCTTGGGCGCATGCCTCGGCTCCTACTCAAAGGGCCATTTCCGCTGGGAGGCCTGCGAGGACCCGCGCGAGTTAAAACGCCAGTTGCTGGGTGCTGCGATGATGGGTGTCGGTGCCGTCCTCGCGGTGGGATGCAGCGTGGGCCAGGGCATTTCCGCCTTCTCACTTTTGGCGTTTAGTGCGCCCGTCGCCACGCTGGCCATTTTCCTCGGCGCAGCGCTTGGGTTGAAACAGCTTATCACAGGGTTTGCGCCGCCTGCAGGATAGCAGGCCAATCAAACCCGAGTTACCCCGCATCGAAATCGACCGCCTCACCGGCTACTGGTTTGCACGCTCTGCCTCGATCTCGCGCCACTTTGCGACGTTCGCGTTGTGCTCGTCCAACGTGACCGCAAAGGCATGACCGCCCGTGCCATCAGCGACAAAGAAGATGTAATCCGACTCTGCAGGGCTAAGCGCCGCCTCAATGGAGGCCTTACCAGGGTTCGCAATCGGCGTCGGTGGCAACCCGTCAATCACATAAGTGTTCCACGGTGTCTCGCGGCGCAACTCGCTTTGCCGGATACCGCGGCCCAGAATACCCTCGCCCTTGGTGATCCCGTAAATCACCGTGGGGTCGGTTTGCAGCTTGATCCCCTGCCGCAAGCGGTTGGCAAAGACACTGGCCACCAATGGCCGCTCATCTGCGACGCCGGTTTCCTTTTCAATGATCGACGCAAGGATCAACGCCTCTTCGGGTGTCTCTACCGGCGCATCATCTGCCCGCGCATCCCAAGCCTCGCGAAGCCGGATGCTTTGGGCATCTTCCATCGCCTTCAACAGTTCAGAACGCACAGTGCCGACACGCACATCGTACCCATCGGGTGCAAGCGAGCCTTCTGCAGGTATTTCGGGCACGTCGCCTTCAAACCAATCTGATGTATTAAGAGCATTCACCACCTGCCAACTGGTCACACCTTCAGCAAAAACCACGCTCAACTCGGTGCCAACCTCATCAAGCGCCTCTACGTACTCTGCCGGAGCTTCCTCGGTTGCCGGATCAAACTCCGCCACGATCTCGAATTTCTGGGTTTCTGTATCAAGCGAGCGCACCTGTTTGAACTGACGGTTCACCGACACTCGATAGACAATCTGCGTGCCACAGGTCGACACGCCATCGCCAGTGATCTCATCGACGATTTCGGCCATCGACGCCCCTTCGTCGATCAGGAAAGATCCGGCCTTCAACCGCGGGTTCTTGCCCGAATAGTCCGACCCGACCTTATAGACTGTCTCGTTGGAAATCGCTCCGATTTCAGACAGGTTCGCCGCGACCCGTGCCATGGTCGAGCCCGACGGAACCTGCAAACACACCGGCTCGGCCAATGGCCCTTCCGAGACATACTGCTGTTGCCCCCAGCCAATAAGGCCAGCCACCCCGAGTGCCGCAACCACGAGGATGGTCAGCATGTTAGATGCAAGACTTCTCCACATCAGCGATCCATCCGCCCCATGACAAGCGACGCGTTGGTGCCGCCAAACCCAAACGAATTCGACAAGGCCACACCGATCTCGCGTGCGCGCTTTGCGTTCGGCGCAAGATCAAGTTTTGGCTCGACGGCAGGGTTATCAAGATTGATCGTCGGCGGGGCCACCTGATCGCGGAGCGCCAGAATGCAGAAGATCGCCTCAACCGCACCAGCAGCCCCCAGCAAATGGCCGACGGAGGATTTGGTCGACGACATCGTCGCCTTGCTTGCGGCATCGCCCATCACACGCTCAACCGCACCCAATTCGATCGTATCGGCCATGGTCGACGTGCCGTGCGCGTTGATATAATCCACCTCTGACGCGTCAATCCCGGCGTTGCGAATGGCATTGCGCATCGCCCGCTCGCCCCCCTCGCCGTTCTCGGAGGGCGCCGTGATATGGTACGCATCGCCCGACAGGCCATAGCCCAAAATCTCGGCATAGATCTTGGCACCTCGTGCCTTGGCGTGCTCGTACTCTTCCAGCACAACAACGCCTGCGCCCTCGCCCATCACAAAGCCATCGCGGTCGCTGTCATAAGGCCGGCTGGCTTTCTGCGGTTCATTCCCCCGCTTGGTCGACAGCGCCTTGCACGCGTTAAAGCCTGCGATTCCTATTTCGCATATCGGGCTTTCAGCGCCACCGGCCACCATCACATCCGCATCGTTCAGCATGATCAGACGTGCGGCATCACCAATCGCATGGGCACCGGTTGAACACGCCGTCACAACGGCATGGTTCGGCCCTTTGAAGCCAAAGCGGATCGACACCTGACCCGAGATCAGGTTGATCAGCGATCCCGGAATGAAAAACGGCGATACCCGGCGCGGTCCGCGCTCTTTTAGCAAAATCGCCGTCTCGGCGATCGACTGCAGCCCGCCAATGCCAGAGCCGATCATTACACCGGTGCGCTCAAGGCTCTCGGTATCCGTCGGTGCCCATCCCGAGTCTTTCACCGCCTGTTCAGCGGCCGCCATACCGTAGACGATAAAGTCATCGATCTTGCGCTGCTCTTTCGGCTCGACCCAATCGTCGGGGTTAAACGTCCCATCGCTGCCGTCGCCGCGCGGTATTTCGCACGCATAGGTCGTGGCCAGATGACCGGCATCAAACCGCGCAATCGTGCCAGCGCCAGACTGACCTGAAAGCAGGCGCGACCACGTCGCATCAACCCCACTGGCCAGCGGCGACACCATTCCCAATCCTGTTACAACGACCCGTCTCATGCTCTTCCCCGGTCTGTTTCTTCTTGGCCGAGACATACACGGGCGTGCGTACCTGTGCAATTGGCGGTGGCGCACCTCCGCCCGCGTTAACCGGTCTGCAAATCTGGCACGATATGGCTTGCATAACAGAAGTGGAGACGATGTTGGGCAACCCACGTAAATTCATGCGCGCTTTGACCGCTGTCGTTTTGCTTGCGCATCCCTGTCAGGCAGTGGCAGATTGCGGCAGGCTGCTTCCGCTTGTCCAAATCCACGATGCATACCGGGCCATGATAAGCGCGCCTACGGACCAACGGCCCAATGCGGCGGATATGCTTTCCCGATCTATACCGCAGCTTTCGGCCACGTATTTTACCAAAGCATTTCAATCGCTTGGACTTGAAACCGATGAAGTACGGCTTAGCACATTGATGCTTGACGCGTACTTGCTGGCCGCGCAGATGAACACCGGTTCTGTCAGGCTCTCACATACGCAAAGCCATGAAGCCAATCTAAGCTGGTTGATGTCAGAGATTGTCCGCAGCGGCTGTTTCACCAAGGAAATGCAGCCAGATGGCAACGGCGCTGGCTTGTACGAGCCATTGCGCGGGCCGCTGCCGCTTACCACCAGCCCTGTCTCGATTGCAGCTGACAATATGACTTTCACAAAAGGGGCCTTTGACTGGCGTATCCTCATCATGGTCTTGGCAATCATCGCAGTTGCCACCCTGGCAGCGCTTGTGTATCGCTCGCGTCCCGCGCGCATCGCGCGGGTCGAGCGCCTGCCTCGCGAAAATATTGCGCTGCTCGCAAAAGCCCAACACGATGGAATTGAGAAATCCGTTGTGTTGCTCGATATCTCCGTTGGCGGTGCCAAAATCGAATGGGAAAACCCGCCCGACCCATCCGAAAATGTTGTCATCGACCTTCCAGTGGGGGCCAAACCGGCGTCCATCGTGTGGTCAAATGCCTTTTTTGCCGGTCTTTTGTTTGATGAGCGGCTGACAGCGGAAGAATTTGAAGACATAATCGAGGCGAACGGGTCAGTGACGCGATCGCAATTGACCAGTGTGATGTAGCGCCAAATGCAAAAACGGCGCCCCAACGGACGCCGATTTCATCATGTCTTCAAAGAGTTGGCTTACGCAGCTTCTTTGATGAATTTCACGGCATCGCCGAACGTCTGAATGGTCTCGGCGGCATCGTCTGGAATTTCAATCCCGAACTCTTCCTCAAACGCCATGACCAGCTCAACCGTATCAAGGCTGTCTGCGCCCAAATCGTCGATGAACGAAGCGTTCTCGGCAACCTTGTCGGCTTCTACGCCCAGATGCTCGACGACAATTTTGCGGGTCCGATCTTCGATGTCGCTCATGATAAATCCTCACGTGTTTTTCGGGGCTTGCCCGGATTTCTTAAACTGCCCCTAAAGGACGATACAAGCCGCAAACAAAGACGTTTCGGCTTGGATATGGCGCCGCGTACATCATAATTACCGCTTTGGCAAATATTAAAAACGGCGACAATCCTTGCTATAACATGGCCATTCCACCGTTAACATGCAACGTCGCACCGGTGACATATGCAGCCTCTGGACTGGCCAGATAAAGCACCGCTGCTGCAATTTCATCAGCCTCACCCATGCGCCCTGCGGGCACCTGTGCCAAAATACCGGCCTTCTGGTCGTCGCTCAGCTTGTCGGTCATCGCGGTGGTGATAAAGCCCGGTGCAATACAGTTCACAGTGATCCCACGGCTGGCCACCTCATAGGCCAGCGATTTCGACATGCCCACAAGCCCCGCCTTGGACGCGGCATAATTCGCCTGACCGGGATTGCCCGTGGCCCCGACGATGGAGGTGATGTTCACAATCCGGCCCCAGCGCGCCTCCATCATCGGGCGCATCACGCCTTTCGACAGGATCATCGCACTTTTCAGATTGACCTGAAGCACCTGATCCCACTCGTCCTCGCTCATCCGCATGAATAGGTTGTCGCGCGTAATCCCGGCGTTGTTCACAAGAATGTCGACCGATCCCATCGCCTCTGCCGCCTGCCCCGGAAGCGCTGCCACAGCCGCGCTGTCCGACAGGTTGCACGGCAACACATGCGCACGTTCGCCCAGTTCTGCCGCCAGCGCCTCTAACGGCTCTACCCGCGTGCCAGACAAGCCAACGGTCGCACCGGCGGCGTGCAGCCCTTTGGCAATCGCCGCCCCGATACCGCCAGAGGCTCCGGTGACAAGGGCAGACTTTCCGCTCAAATCAAACATCGCTTAATCCTTTGTTGAGGCCGCGGCCTCGGCCACTTGTTGAGCGTCGCCCACCGCGCGTGTCTCGGCGTCCTTCGCAATCCGGCGGATCATGCCACTAAGCGCCTTGCCCGCGCCCAACTCCCAAAATGCCGTGACGCCATTTTCTGCCATCCACGCCACCGAGGTGCTCCACCGCACCCGTCCTGAAACCTGTTTCACCAGAAGCGACCGGATTTCCGCCGGATCGCTCACACCAGTTGCCGCGACATTGGAGACGACCGGCACACTTGGTGGCTGAATATCCACATCCGCCAAGGCACTTTGCATCACCTCCGCCGCAGGCGTCATCAAAGCGCAATGGAACGGCGCGGATACCGGCAGAAGCAACGCCCGTTTGGCACCCTTCTCCTTGGCCAGATCAACTGCGCGTTCCACCGCCGCTTTGCTGCCCGAGATCACCGTTTGCATCGGGTCGTTCTCGTTGGCCACCTGACAGACGTCATCGCCTGCCGCCTCCTGTGCAACGGCGTCCACGTCATCGACGCCCAACCCCAGGATCGCCGCCATCGCCCCTTCGCCCACCGGCACCGCCGATTGCATCGCCAGCCCGCGGGTGCGCAAAAGCTTGGCCGCGTCCGAGACGGAAAACGCGCCGGCCGCACACAGGGCCGAGTATTCGCCCAACGAATGCCCTGCCACGAAGGATACGTCTGATATCGAGATGCCTTCTGACGCCAATGCCCGCACCGCCGCCATCGACGTTGCCATCAAGGCCGGTTGCGCATTCTCGGTGAGCGTCAATGTGTCGGCATCGCCTTCCCAGATCAGCGCCGACAACTTTTCGCCCAGCGCGTCATCAACCTCGTCAAAGACAGCCCGCGCCTCTGGATAGGCTTGTGCCAGATCGGCACCCATGCCGATGGTCTGCGCCCCCTGTCCCGGAAATACAAATGCTAGGCTCACAAGCGCCCCTCCCTGCGTCTTTTGTCATGATTGTGTAGCGTGGGCCACTCGGTGCCACAAGCCATTGTGGTGCCCCCAGCGGACGCACCACCTAAAGATCAGCGTTCAGGTAATATCAACGACAACGCGTCCCTTGACCTGACCCTTCAGAATGTCGCGGCCCAGACCGGGCAGGTCTTCCAGCTTGGCTGGCTGGATCATCGCCTCGAGCTTGTCCATCGGCAGGTCCTTGGCGATCCGGTCCCACGCCCGCACGCGGTCCTCGTAAGGGCGCATGACGCTGTCGATCCCGAGCAGGTTCACACCACGCAGCAGGAACGGAATGACCGTCGCAGGCAGGCCCGCACCGCCCGCCAAACCAACCGCCGCGACTGAGGCTCCATACTTCATCTGCCCCAGCACGCGGGCCAACATGTCGCCGCCAACCGCATCAACGCAGCCCGCCCATGTCTCAGCCTCAAGCGGGCGCTTTATGGTTTCAGCAAGCTCTTCGCGCGGCACGATACGCGTGGCCCCCAGACCTTTCAGATAGTCGGCTGTCTCAGGTCGCCCGGTCACGCCAGCCACGTCGTACCCAAGGTTGGCCAAAATCGCAGTGGCGACCGATCCGACACCACCAGCAGCTCCGGTGACCAGAACCTCGCCCTGATCTGGCTTCATCCCGTGATCTTCCAGCGCCATCACCGCCAGCATCGCGGTAAACCCGGCGGTGCCAACGGCCATCGCCGCGCGCGTGGTCAAACCACCGGGCAACGGCACCAGCCAGTCGGCCTTGACGCAGGCCTTTTCGGCATATCCGCCCCACCAGGCCTCGCCCACGCGCCAGCCGGTCAGAACGACCTTGTCGCCCGGCGCATAGCGATCATCGCTTGAGCTTTCGACGGTACCGGCGAAATCGATGCCCGGCACATGCGGATAGTTTCGCACCAATCCGCCACCCGGCCCGATGCAAAGACCGTCCTTGTAGTTTACCGTCGAATGCTCGACCGCGACGGTCACCTCGCCATCGGGCAACCGGCTTTCATCAATGTCCTGAACGCTGGCGCTGATTTTGCCCTCGTCATCTTTCTCAACAATCAATGCGCGCATGGGTCTGCCTCTTTCCAACTCTATCTCGCCAAAGCCAACTCAAAAGGCGGCAAACGCCCTTTCGTGGCACCTTCCGTCCCTCAATCGGGGAAAATGCGGCGCGGCGCAACCAGCCTTGGGCTTATCGCGCGCGATGCCAGGCCATTTTCATGTAGACATCGCCTGCCCTTAACTCCTCCAGCATCTGATGTAGACGTTTCTGACGTGTTTCTTCGCGTTTGGCCCTGCTGATCCAGCCCAGATAATCGTTGCGCTGATACCAGGGGCGTTGGTCGTAAAGGGGCCTAAGACCAGCGTCGTCCAAGGCACGGGCAACGTATTCCGGCATCATCTGGGCTGGTCGTTTCACGTCTAGGAGTCCTTTGGTATCTTGCCAGAAATTGTATCACGCCATCGTCAAGGCATCCGTCATGTTTCAGCTTTTATTTTGATCCGGCGCCATCGCCAGACCGTCTAAGAAGAAAGGAGCCGTCGATGGACATTCTCAACATTACCCTCGCGTTGACAAGTATCGCCCTAGGCTGTTTCGGGTGGCTGGCCCCCCGATATACGCTGGAAACGCTTGATCTTGAGACCAAAGGCTCCACCATGGGTTTAAGCGAAATCCGCGCCTCTGCCGGTGCGCTTTTCATCGGACTTGGGCTTGGCGCGCTGTATTTTGGCACCCCGCAAGCCTTCGCCATGGTCGGATTTGCATGGGGTGGTGCAGCGGTGGGCCGTGTCACCTCGATCCTGCGCGACCAAGCTCCAACGCGTAAGACCTATGTCTTTGCGGCCATAGAGATTGCAGTTGCTGTACTTTTGTTAGCCATTAACCTCTGATCCCTTTGCAAAACCGCTCTCAAGCCCCTATATCTATACTGTTCCGCAAGGAACTATGGACATAAACGCGCTCGTAATAAGCGGATCGGACCCGGGGGCGGTACCCGGCGTCTCCACCAAAATTCCTTCATTTGGGGATCATGGGGACGAAATAGGATCGACGGACGTCTAAAGGGGTTTGCTTTGTCTCGGTGAGGTACCACCGATATCGGTCCGTATAAGCTAGTTGCAAATGACAACAAAGCTCCAATGGCGATGGCTGCGTAAGCAGTCGGAACTATTGAAATCTAAGTCCTTGCGCTTTGCAGCGTAAGGCGGGGTTCGCAGGCACCTGGCAACAGAAGCCTGCACTTTACCCCCAGTTTTCAGGATGTTAGGCTTAATCTTTGAAACTTTTGGTGGCGTCGTAGCTTGTTAAAAAGACTTACTCTTCAAAGACGGCGCATCTTTGCTCTGACAACGATCATCTTTTGTGCCGTGTTTGTCCTTACGCTTGGCAGCGAAGCGCCCGTTTTTGAACGGTTTTTGTTTGCACTGAAACCGGCCGCATTGGCTGCGCTTCTGTGCGTTTTGATAATTTCAGCCGTCCCGATCCTTGTTGGCATAATTGATATGGCATGCGCGGTCGGCCTCCTCGGAATTGTTTTTATCTTTGCCGCAAAACTCACTGGTCCTTGGCCCGAATTTCTCGCTCGGTTTTTTTGGTTTGCGGCATGTACGTTGCTGATATTTCTGTTTTGTTTCGGATGGATCAACCGCGTCTCATGGACCCGAAAAATGCAGTTTGGCGGGCGTTTTCAAATCTCTGCGTCGCCGGCCGAGATTTGGGACGCTTTGCGGCCTGCCCCCGGTCGCGAAGCCCAAGATTGGGAAGGCAACCTTGTTTCAATAACTGTGCTGGGCGAAGATCAAGAAGAATGGCTCGCAACTCTTGGCTGGAAACGCTTCACTTTGACCGAAAAAACCGTTTTGGCAGAGCAATTCCAAAAAGGCTTCGAGACAGAAGAAAAGGTGTCCATCGGTGCGCTCACGGATGGAACATTCGCGGCCAAACAGAAAAACCTTCTGACTTACAAAACAAAAGTATGGCTGAACGATCTTGGAAACGGGTCAACTCAAGTCGATCAACAGATTACATTTGAGAGTGCGCCCCTTGGATATGCCCTTGGTTATTGGCTCAATGACTTCGGCGCAGATGTCGCGACGTCGATGCAAGCGCAGTTAGACCATAAACGCGACTGGTCGATCATTCGCGCGCTGTTTTCCAGCGCCCGGAAAGACGCAAAAGCGCTCCGTGGTGGCGTAACCGGTTAGTCCGAAATCGACGCAGAAATTTTCAGATCAGACGTGACAGAGGTGTTCAGTACGCGGATCGCATTGGGAATGTCGTTCTCCAATGCTTTTGCGCGCGCTGCCTCACGGTCAAATCCGTGCTCCAACCACCTGTCAATCAACCGCTCTTCCAGAACTTTCTGGTCGGCAGAGATAAAAACCGACAGCGTCCATTGCGCCGCCAGATCCCGCCAGGGAGGTTCGTCCAAGAGCAGATAGTTGCCCTCTACTATGACGGTTTTCATCTCGGGCGAGACGACCGCGCTGGCGTTAAGTGACAGGTCGCGCACACGGTCGAATGTGGATGTGATCACCTCTGCGTCCCGCCCCAACCGTCGCACAGTCGAGGCAAAGCCGGCATAATCGAACGTCTCGGGTGCCCCTTTGCGGGCGCGCAACCCCCGCGCATCAAGGATAGCGTTGTCCAGATGATAGCCATCCATCGCCACCAGGCCACAGATCACACCGTCCGCCTGAAGCCGTTTCTGAAGCGCCTCGGCGACGGTGGATTTGCCGGAAGCCGGTGGTCCGGCGATGGCCACAAGGTTGCGCACCTTCGGAGGCGCAAGGGCGGCCACCTTTTCTGCGATTATCGTGGCGATGTCGTCGGGGCTTTTCATTTACTGCACAGCGTGTCGGGTTACTTTGAGCTTTCGTCATACAAACTTTATTTCTGAACTTCGAACGAAAAACCACGGCAGGCCCACTATGTGCCTTAGAGTGGCGCCAACCTCAACACTCAGGCCTCTCGCACAGGCTTGATCTGTTGCGTGTCATAGTCGCGCGCTGCAACCCGATCTGCAATGACATCCCCTTGCACATAATCGCACCCCAAATCAGCCAACAGAGCGACTTGCGCCCTGTTTTGCAGACCTTTTGCCACGACATTGGCGCCCAAAACAGCAGCTTGCGCCACGATAAGTCGCACTAGGCCTTGAGCGTTCTGGTGATCATCAACTGCCGCCGCAATATCGCGCGAAAGCGTCAGCGATTGCGGATGAAACGCCTGCAACACTCCAAAAGTGGTTCGCGCGCCAACCCCTTCAAAGCCAAGCCTTACACCCATATCGCGCAGGCCCTCAAGGTTCCACGCCAGCCGATCGCCATCAAGATAGCGCAGCTTTTCTGCATCGACGGTGAAGATCATGCCGTTTTGCGGAAAATCATACGCTGCCAAAGCGGAAAAAAGCTCTTGGTGGGCCAAAAGCTGCTCTGAAACTTTCATCATCACTGCCGGTGTGGTGGGTTCTGCGCGGGTCGCGTTCCATTCACAAAAACTGGCCAGCGCATCAAGGCTCAGTCGCGCCCCCACACCCAAACCCTCCGCAATGGGCAGAATACGCCCATATCCCACGCTGCCAAACTGCAGGTTTCGCCACGACGGCAAGACCTCCAGCCCCAATATGGAGTGATCTTTGGCCGCCAGTATCGGCTGGAAATCAAGCTCAATAACGTTTGAGCTGTCGCTTTTTTGCAGAAACCTGCCAATCTGAAGATCTTTTTCGCGTTCGGTCGCCATGTCTTTGCTAAAAACAGCAACTTGTCCGCGACCGCTTCGCTTGGCTTTGTAAAGCGCCACGTCTGCCTGTTTGGCAAGGTCATCAAGATCAGACACTGCCCCCTTGGAAATCGAGAGGCCCACGCTGGCCCCGATCTCGCAAGCACGCCCTTGGTAAATAAACGGCGCACTGATGGATTGAACAATCTGGTTTCCCAATGACAGCGCTTCTGTCGCCTTGTGTTGGCCCTGCAGCAGGAACTGGAACTCGTCACCGCCAATTCTGAACAACATGCCATCGTCTGGAAGCAACTGTTCAAGCCGTTTGGCCACCTGCGTCAGAACGCTATCGCCAGCATCATGACCAAGCTCATCGTTCACGCGTTTAAAGCCATCCAGATCAAGTTGCAGAACCACAAGGTTTTCGTTTGCGTCAACACCTGTCAAGGCAAGCTCCTGCAAATTGGCATTCGCAGCGCGACGGTTGGGCAATCCGGTCAGTTCATCAAGATTGGCAAGCTTGAAAAGCTCTGCGCGGGCATGCTCAAGGTCATCATTCCGGGCTTTCAACTCCTCTTGGGCAACACGCAAATCGGTGATGTCGAACCGCATGCCAACCACGTTTCCGTCCGGCAATCGCGCGCGCAAGAGCCTGATATGGCGCCCGTGGTCGTCCTGCCATTCCTCAACCTCAGGCCCCGTGCGGTGGCGGATTTGTTCATCACGCACGAAGTCGTCTTCGCGCCCGATCGCGTTGCTGTCCAATCCTTCGTTTACCTTCAGCCACTGGAGCTCTGTATGACTGATTCCCGGTTGAACCAGGTCCTCGAATGGTCGGTATTCGCGACGGTAAGCGTCATTGCAGATAACGATCTTTTCATCAGCATCGTAAAGCACAAACGCTGCGGGCAAAGCTTCAAGAGCGGCCGATAGATCGTTGAAAATGTTACGCGACACGTCCCTGGGAAATCCCATGCCCACCAAATACGTGCACGGAATACCTGCAAAGCGTTCCCATATTATTGAGAGAGTGCGGCAAACCGGCGGAAATTAGCTAAACTTTTCAATGGCCGCCCAAAGTCTTCGGGCGCATCGGGATCAGCTCAGGTCGCGCGGGCCATCTGCTGCTGCTCTCCCAACCCGTCAATTCCAAGACGCATCGTTTGCCCGGCCTTTAGGAAAACCGGAGGTTTTTTCCCAAGCCCAACACCCGGCGGCGTGCCCGTTGAAATGATGTCGCCGGGCTGCAGGCTCATGTAGTGCGAGATGTAGGATACCAGATGGGCCACGCCAAAGATCATCGTGTTGGTCGAGCCATCCTGGAAACGGCGCCCGTCGACATCCAGCCACATGGACAATTCCTGCGGGTCCGGCACCTCGTCGCGCGTCACCAGCCACGGGCCTGTCGGCCCAAAGGTGTCCGCGCTTTTGCCCTTGATCCACTGGCCCCCGATCTCAAGCTGATAGTGCCGCTCGGACACATCATTGACCACGCAATACCCGGCGACATGATCCAAAGCATCAGCTTGCGAGACATATCGTGCCTCCTTGCCAATCACGATCCCAAGCTCAACTTCCCAATCCACTTTCTCGGCACCGGGAGGGATCAGAACATCGTCGTTCGGCCCGCAAATGGCCGATGTGGCCTTGGCGAACAAGATCGGCTCTTCGGGCACGGGCATATTCGATTCCGCCGCATGGTCAGAATAGTTCAGCCCAACGCAGATGAACTTGCCCACGTGGCCGACGCAGGCTCCGATGCGGGGCGATCCCTCGACAACCGGGTAAGACGCAAGATCAAGCGCCTGCAATGGCGACAGATCACTCAGCAGGTCGGGCGTCAAATCGGGAAAGTCCGCCGAGATATCGCGATAGTCTCCATCGGCGTCCACCGCAGCAAGGCGTTCCGCGCCCATGTCTCCAAGGCGTGCAAGTTTCATCGAAGTGTCCCTCTCATTGCTGTTGTTTTACGACGTTTCAACGCCTGACTTAGCCTGCCACTCACCAGTTCTGCAAGGAAGTCGCACGCACCGTAAGCTTGGCATTGGGGCATATTGCGCTAAACCTTTCCCACACAGTCCAAAAGTGAGATGAAACATGCTTGATGAAACCGCCAAAGGCGTCTTTACCATCGCCGTCACCCCATTTCTGCCCGATGGCGCGCTGGACTTTAACAGCATCGACAGCATGGTCGAAGCCTATGTCGAAAAGGGCGCCACAGGCCTGACAATTCTTGGCATGATGGGCGAGGCAGGCAAGCTTTCGGCAGAGGAATCCGTGGCCGTCGTCAAACGCGTCATCGCGCGCACCGACGTGCCGGTGATTGTCGGCGTCTCGGCGCCGGGATTTGCCGCCATGTCGGCGCTGAGCAACGAAGCTATGGACGCAGGAGCCGCAGGCGTCATGGTGGCGCCCCCGTCCAGTTTGCGCACCGACGCGCAAATCCTTGGCTATTACCACAACACCGCCGAGGTCCTGGGCGATGCGCCTTTCGTGCTGCAGGACTTCCCGCTGGTGACAGGCGTCCAGATCAGCCCTTCGGTGATCCTCAAGGTGGTTGAAGATTGCCCGACCTGCGTGATGCTCAAGCACGAGGATTGGCCTGGCCTTGAAAAGATCAGCACACTGCGCCGTGCGTCGGTTGGGGGTGCCCGTCGCATTTCGATCCTGTGTGGCAATGGAGGGCTTTATCTGTTGGAGGAAATGCTGCGCGGGGCGGATGGCGCGATGACCGGGTTCGGGTATCCCGAAATGATGGCGCTGGTGGTTCAAGCCCACGCCGCGGGAGACCTTGAGCGTGCCCGCGACATCTTCGACGCCTATATGCCGATGGTCCGCTATGAGGCGCAGCCGGGACTTGGCCTGGCGATCCGCAAGCACTCGCTTACAAAACAAGGGGTCATCGCGCATCCCACACTGCGCAAACCAGGGGCAGGCCTGACAGCAGCGACCGTCGCCGAGGTCGATGCATTGGCTGATCGCCAGGCGCGCAGGCTTGCCGAATTGGGTCTTTGATTTGCGCCGCACTGGTCGTGCGACGCGGCAAGGGGGGGGGGGGGGGGGGGGGGGGGGGGGGGGGGGGGGGGGGGGGGGGGGGGGGGGGGGGGGGGGGGGGGGGGGGGGGGGGGGGGGGGGGGGGGGGGGGGGGGGGGGGGGGGGGGGGGGGGGGG